>JBBQHN010000117.1:0-5908 GCA_038324015.1 Candidatus Limnocylindria bacterium
CCTCGAGGCGTATCCCTAGCAGCGCGTTGTCGATGAGCCGCGCGCGCCCGACCTGCGCCGCGAGCGAGACGGCTGCACGTTCGACGGGCCCCTGCAGCTCTTGAAGCGTCGCCGGATCGGCGACCGAGACGTATTCCGGCGCGATGCCCGCCGCTTCAAGCTCCGCCCACACCGACTGACGGAGGCGTTCCGCCTCACGCTCGCCCCGGGCGAACGATGTCTCGGCCGCGCGAAGGCCACGCGAGAGCGCGGCTGCCCGATCGCGCTCGGCGTCACTGAGATACGCGTTCCGCGACGACAAAGCGAGACCGTTCGGCGCGCGCACGATCGGGCACCCGATGATGCGCGGCGTGAGGCCCAGGTCGCGGGCCATGGTCTGGATCACGCGGAGCTGCTGCAGGTCCTTCTGGCCGAAGTACCCGCGGTCCGGCGTCACGATGTCGAGCAGACGCTTCACGACGGTCGCGACCCCGGAGAAGTGACCCGGCCGCGCCGCGCCCTCAAGGCGCGCGGCGATCTCGCCGGGCACGATCTCGGCGTCGTTGCCCGCGGGGTACATCTCCTCGACCGATGGGATGAACGCAGCGACGGCTCCGTGCCGCGCGAGCAGCGCGAGGTCCGCCGCTTCGGAGCGCGGGTACGCGGCGTAGTCCTCCCCAGGTCCGAATTGGGTCGGGTTGACGAAGATGGACGCGATCACGCGATCGTTCTCGGATGCCGCGCGATCTACGAGCGACGCGTGCCCCTCGTGCAGTGCGCCCATCGTTGGGACGAGACCGACGGCGCCCGGACCGTTCCGCCACTCGCGCACCGCGACCGCGGTGCGCAGGACCATCATCCAGCCGCGACCTGGTCCGCGATGATCTTCGCGTCCTCGAACGTGCGGCCGATGCGCGCGCCGACGCCGTCGATGCGGCCGGTGCGGAATGCGGCAAAGATGGCCGCCGTGATCGCGGCCGACGCCGCAGTCTTGCCAACGTGCTCGAGGAGCAGCGAGACCGCGCCGATCGCGCCGATCGGGCTCGCGGCCCGCTGGCCGGTGTACTTCGGTGCCGACCCGTGGATCGGCTCGAACATCGAGACCTGTCCGGGATGGATGTTCCCCGAGGCGCCTGTGCCAAGGCCGCCGCAGATCGCGGCTCCAAGGTCGCTGATGATGTCGCCGAAGAGGTTCGTCGTCACGATGACGCTGAACTGCTCGGGCTTCTGGACGAGCCACATCGACGCGGCGTCGACGTACATCGCATCGTGCTCGACACTCGGGTACTCGGCGGCGATCTCCTCGAGGATGTCGCGCCACAGCTGCTGGATCGTGATCGCGTTGGACTTGTCGACGAGCGTGACCTTCTTGCGCTCGAGCAGGTTCGCGCGCTCGAAGGCGTAGCGGATGATCCGCTCGATGCCGCGCCGCGTGAAGACCATCTCGGCCGACACCGTCTCGTCGGGTGTGCCCATGCCGGTCCGCGTGCCCTCGCGCCCGTACACATCCTCGGTGTTCTCCCGCACGATGAGGACATTGATGTCCTTCGCGGTCCTGTCCTTGAGCGGGCAGAGCTTGGCGTCGTAGAGGATGAGCGGCCGGAGGTTCACGTAGAGGTCGAGGCCGCGGCGGAAGCCGAAGATGATGTCGTGCTCGAGCATCCCGCGGGGAACGGCGGGATGGCCGATCGCGCCCATGAGCACCGCGTCCAGCTTCTTGATCGGGTCGAGCGAGCTCGCGTCGAACCGGCGGCCGTTGTGGAGGTATTGGTCGCCTGACCAGTCGAACGATGTCCGCTCCGTCTTGAAGCCGAACCGGGACTCGCAGGCATCCAGCACCAGGAGGGCTGCCTCGGTGACCTCGGGGCCGATCCCGTCACCACCCAGGACACCGATTTTCACGACGCGCGAAGGCGTGGCTGACAACGGACTGATCCTTTCCTGCCCCGGCGGGACCCGCTCCGGGGCTTGGCTGCGCGGATCTCCGATGCTACCGTTACGGCGATGCGCTCTCTCATTCTTGGCGTCGTCGTTATTGAGCTCCTTATTGGGAGCAGGCACGACGCTGGGAGGCGCACGAACACCGCGTAGCGAGACCAAGGACCGGAACCACCAAGACCTCCCAGATCGGGAGGTCTTTTTTGTCGCCGGACAGAGATGAGGAGCAGGGCCATGGAAGCACGCAGGGAGCTGGCAAGGCGTCTGGCACGGCTGGGGATGCACCTCGAGGGCGAGCGCCTCGAGCATGCCGAGCGGATCGTGCAGGCCCACGTGCCCCACCACGGCTCGCTGACGGACCTGGTCCTCATGACGATCTGCGTCGACGCGTACCGCAAGAGCGACGTCGACCTGCCGGCCTGGATCTAGGCAGGTGGCGTCGTGATCACGCAGAAGGAGGCGACCGTGGCGATCCAGCTGAACACCGAGCTGCCTGATGCAAGCAGCATCGTTCACCGTGGCGCCGACCTGGTGTGGCGCGCGCTCGAGCATGCCGGCGCCCGCGTGGCGTTCGGGTATCCCGGAGGAGCGTGCCTCCCGCTGTACGACGCGCTGCCGGACCATCCGGGTGTCCATCACGTCCTCGTCCGCCACGAGCAGGGTGCCGCGCATATGGCCGACGGCTTCGCGCGCGCGACCGGAAAGGTCGGCGTGTGCATCGCGACGTCTGGCCCCGGTGCGACGAACCTCGTGACCGGGCTCGCCTGCGCGTACATGGACAGCGTCGCGCTGGTCGCGATCACCGGTCAGGTGGCTACCCCGATGATGGGCCGCGACGCGTTCCAGGAGACCGACGTGCTCGGCATGGTCGGCCCGATCACGAAGCACTCCTACCTCGTGGAACGGGTCGAGGACATCGAGCCGACCATCCACCGCGCATTCGAGGTCGCGCGATCGGGCCGTCCGGGCCCGGTCCTCGTCGACATCCCCAAGGACGTTCAGCTCAAGACCGCCGACGCGCGGCCACGCCCCGAGGGCAGGAGCGAATCGCCGCGAGGCGCGAACGCGAGCGAGCTCGACCGCGCCGCCGCACTGCTCGCAGCGGCGCAGCGGCCGCTGATCATCGCCGGTCACGGTGTGCGGCTCGGCCGCGCACACCGTGAGCTCAAGGCGCTTGCCGAGCGCCTCGACGCGCCGGTCGTCACCACGCTGCTCGGTATCGGCGCGTTGCCCGAGGACCATCACCTCGCGGCCGGGATGCTCGGCATGCACGGCAGCGCCAACGCGAACCGCATGGTGAACGACGCGGACGTCATCCTCGGCGTGGGCCTGCGCTTTGACGACCGGGTCACCGGGAAGATCAGTGCGTTCGCGCCGAAGGCCAAGATCATCCATGCCGATCTCGACGCAACGCAGCTCGGGAAGAACGTGGCCACGGAGGTCGGTATCGTCGCCGACGCCGGCGCCGTTCTCTTCGCGCTCGCGGCACGGCTCGAGCGTGTGTCCCGAGCGGACTGGTCGGGCCGCCTCACCACCGCGAAGGCGCGTCCGAAGCTCGCCGAATACGAGGACCGCGTCGAGCTCCCACCGCGTCTGGTGATCCGCGCGATCCGCGAGGCGGCGAGCGACGACGCGTACTTCGTCGCCGACGTGGGCCAGCATCAGATGTGGGCGGCGCAGCATCTGCGCCTGACACAGCCCGATCGCTTCCTGACCTCCGGTGGACTCGGCGCGATGGGTTACGCGCTTCCTGCCGCGATCGGCGCGCAGCTGGGCCGGCCGGATCACGAGGTCTGGGCGATCGCCGGTGATGGCGGCGCGCAGATGACGATCCACGAGCTCGGCACCGCGGTGCAGGAGGGCGCACCGGTGAAGATGGCGATCATGAACAACGGTTACCTCGGCATGGTCCGCCAATGGCAGCAGCTATTCCACGATGGCCGGATCTCACAGACGCCGATCAGCAGCCCGAACTACGTGAAGCTCGCCGAGGCGTACGACGTGCTCGGCATCCTGGTCGAGCGTCGCAACGAGCTCGGCTCGTCGCTCGAGCGTGCGCGGAAGCACGACGGTCCGGTCGTGCTGGACATCCGCATCGAGCGCGAGGCGAACGTGTGGCCGATCGTTCCGCCGGGCGGCGCGAACGCCGACCTCATCGAGGAGCCGCTCTCATGAGCGACCCCCAGCACACGTTCGAGCTCACGGTGGACGCGGCACCAGGCGCCATCGAGCGCGTTCTGTCGGTGGTGCGACGCCGGCATCTCGGGCTCAAGTCGTTCCGCGCCGATGCGGCAGGCGAAGGCCTGTGGACGGTATCCATCAAGGCGGGCGCCGTGCCGAAGGAAGCAGCGCTGGCGCTAAGCCAGTTCACCGCGCTCATCGATGTCCGCAACGCGCGCCTCACCCCAGCCGACGACAGCGCGTCCTGATCAACGAGGAGGAAGAGATGGCAACGATCTACTACGACGCGGACGCTGACCCGAAGGCGCTCGCCGGGAAGACCATCGCGGTGATCGGTTACGGGAGCCAGGGTCACGCCCACGCACAGAATCTTCGCGACAGCGGCCACATGGTCGTGATCGGGCTCGCGCCCGGCAGCAAAAGCCGCGCGACCGCGGAGCGCGACGGCTTCACGGTGAAGGACGTCGCGGAGGCCGCGAAGGGCGCGGACATCGTCGTCATCCTCGCGCCGGATCCCAAGCACCGCAGCATCTACGAGCAGGTCGCGCCATCGATGGGCCGCGGCAAGACCATCCTCGTGGCGCACGCGTTCTCCGTGCACTTCAAGGAGATCGAGGCATCGCCGGACATCGACGTTGTGCTCATCGCGCCGAAGGCCCCCGGTCACCGGATGCGCGAGCTCTTCGTCGAAGGAAAGGGCGTCCCCGCGCTGATCGCCGTCCATCAGGACGCGAGCGGCACGGCGAAGGCGACGGCGCTCGCGTACGCGCAGGCGGTCGGCTCCACCCGGGCCGGCGTCATCGAGACGACGTTCGCGGAGGAGGTCGAGACCGACCTCTTCGGCGAGCAGGCCGTCCTCTGCGGCGGAATCTCCGAGCTGGTGAAGGCGGGTTTCGAGACGCTCGTCGAGGCCGGATACCAGCCTGAGATCGCGTACTTCGAATGCCTCAACGAGATGAAGCTCATCGTCGACCTGATGTACGAGGGCGGTCTTTCGTACATGCGCTATTCGGTGAGCGACACGGCCGAGTACGGCGACTACGTCTCCGGCAAGCGCGTCATCGACGCACGCGTCCGCCAGACCATGAAGGACGTCCTCGCCGAGATCAAGGATGGCAGCTTCGCGAAGAAGTGGATCGCCGAGGCGCGCGCGGGCTCGCCGGAGCTCCTCGCGACGCGCAAGAAGGAGCAGGATTCGCAGATCGAGCGGGTCGGCCGCTCGCTGCGCGCGATGATGCCGTGGCTCCCGAAGAAGGAATTCGGGCAGCCGGCCACCGAGCCGCAGCAGAAGCGCGAGCCGGCAGGCGTCGCATAGTGGATGCGGTAGCCGAGACATTTGCTGAGCGCATGGCCCGGCTGGGCATGCGCTTCGGGGACGAGCAGCTCGCACACGCGCGTTCGCTCGTGACGCGCTACGGGTTCGTACCCGAGGAGCTGTCCGACATCCAGCTCATGACGATCTGCGTCGAGGCCTACGGCAAGCCGGATCACGACCTGCCGATGTGGATCTAGCCGATGCCCCCGGCGAACGCGCGCCCGGACAGGATGCCCTTTGGGAAGTACCGGCCGTTCCGGCCGCTCCCGAACGGTCTGCCCGACCGCACCTGGCCGGATCGCACCATCGACCGGGCACCGCAGTGGTGTTCGGTGGACCTCCGCGACGGCAACCAGGCGCTCATCGATCCGATGGATCCCGGCCGCAAGCTCCAGCTGTGGAACGTCCTCGTGCAGCTGGGCTTCAAAGAGATCGAGGTCGGTTTCCCCGCGGCGTCGCAGCCCGACCACGACTTCATCCGCCTCCTGATCGAGG
>JBBQHN010000118.1:0-5627 GCA_038324015.1 Candidatus Limnocylindria bacterium
GAAGCGCGGCGTTGCCGCGCACAAGAAGCACAAGCGTCTGCTCAATGAGGCCGAGGGCCGCCGGGGCGCGAAGCGCAAGCTCGTCCGTCCGGCGCGCGAGGCCGCGATCCACGCGATGTCCTACGCGTACCGCGACCGGCGCGCCAAGAAGGCGCAGTTCCGGGCGCTATGGATCGCCCGCATCAACGCCGCGTCCCGTGAAGGTGGCGTGTCGTACAGCCGGCTCATGGCGGCGCTCCGGGTCGCTGGTGTCGACCTCGACCGCAAGATCCTCGCGGACATGGCCGTAAACGACCCGAAGATCTTCCGTCACTACGTCGATCTGGTGCGCGAGAACAAGCTCAAGGCGGCGACGCCGACCAGCTGATACGGCGAAATGGAGAGCAGTACCGCACGGGTCGCTCGACAGGGATGACCGGCGTACGTACTGAGAGTCGGTCGCGAGAGGGATAGCGGGAATTCACTCCAGAGCCGACCGGCAGAAAAGCCGGTCCGGGACGAGCCCGATAACGCTCGAAACGAAGTGTCGGTCGCGACGCGCGACCGGAACACGGGTGGTACCACGGAGGTCAGCCTTCGTCCCGAGCGGATGAAGGCTTTTTGTTTGCCCCCAAAATGAGCCAGACGGGCGAAGAGGAGCGCGATGACGGGCACTGACGACCTGGCGGAGCTGGTGCGACGCGCGCTGCGAGAGATCGCGGACGCGCCGGACGCGGCCGCCCTCGATGCAGTGCGCGTCCGCTACCTCGGCCGCAAGGACGGCGAATTCACTCGTCGTTTGAAGAGCCTCGCCACGCTGTCCGCCACCGAGAAGCCCGCCGCCGGCGCGGCCATCAATACCGCCAAGGCGGAACTCGAGGCAGCGCTCGCCGAACGTGATCGCGCGATCCGGGCGCGCTCGCTCGAGTCGAGCTTCGCCGGCGACGCGCTCGACCTCACGCTGCCCGGCCGGCCGGTGCGTCTCGGCCGGATGCACCCGATCTCCCGGACGATCCGGGACATCACGCGCATCTTCCTGAGCATGGGGTTCGAGGCGGTCGAGGGCCCCGAGATCGAGTGGGACTACTACAACTTTGAAGCGCTCAACATCCCCGCGGGCCATCCGGCTCGCGACAAGTTCAACACCCTCTGGGTCGCCCAGGACTCGCTCGTCGCCGGAGAGGTCGCAAGGAGTGCCGACGGCGGGGGATCGACGCGTGTGGCGCCCTCGGGCCGGGACCTGGGTCCGATGCTGTTCCGAACGCACACCTCACCGATGCAGATCCGGACGATGGAGCAGCGCAAGCCTCCGGTCCGGGTCGTGGTCCCGGGGCGCTGCTACCGCTTCGAGGCGACCGACGCGACGCACGAGAGCGTGTTCTTCCAGTACGAGGGGCTGGCCATCGACGAGAAGCTCAGCATGGCCGACCTCAAGGGCGTGCTGTACAGCTTCGCCCGGCAGCTCTTCGGCGGTGAGCGCAAGGTCCGGTTCCGTCCGGACTACTTCCCGTTCACCGAGCCGTCGGCCGAGATCGCGTTCGATTGCTTTGTGTGCGACGGCGCGGGCGTGACGAACACCGGGCGGTGTGCGACGTGCGCGGGCGCCGGATGGATCGAGGCCGCCGGATGCGGCATGGTCCATCCCGACGCGCTTCGCCGCGTCGGCTACGACCCGGCCGAGCATCAGGGCTTCGCGTTCGGCGGCGGCGTCGAGCGCCTCGCGATGCTGCTCACCGGGACGCCGGACATCCGGCTCTTCCACCAGAACGACCTGCGCTACCTGGAGACGGTCTAGCTCATGCCAACGATGCGGGCACCGCTGTCGTGGCTCAAGGAGTACGCCGACGCGCGCGGGTCGGTCGACGAGATCGCCCGGCAGCTCCACATGAGCGGCACGGAGATCGACCGCATCGAGCGGCCTGGCGGCGGCTGGGATCACGTGTGGGTCGGCCGCATTGCCGCGCTCGAGAAGCACCCGAACGCCGACAAGCTTCAGCTCGCGACCGTCGAGTACGGCCTCGGCCGCACGAAGACCGTGGTCACCGGTGCCATGAACATCAGCGCGGGTGACGTCGTCCCGTACGCCGAAGTCGGCGCACGGCTCCGCGATGGTCACACCGACGACGTCGCCTGGACCACGCTCGAGCCGAAGAAGATGCGCGGCATCATGAGCGAGGGCATGGTCTGCTCCGCCAAGGAGCTGGGCCTCGGCGAGGACCACGAAGGCATCCTGATCCTGGACAAGGCGCTCACGGTCGGGCAGCCGCTCGCCGATGCGCTCGGGGACCCGGTCCTCGTCGCAGAGCTCCAGCCGAACCGGCCGGACTGCATGGGCATCGTCGGGATCGCCCGTGAGCTCGCAGCGGTCCAGCGCGTCGCGCTGCACGAGCCGAAGACGGCGCGGCTCGGCAGCGAGCTCGACTCAAAGCGCCTGACGGTCCGCATCGAGGACGCCGAGGGCTGCCGTCGCTTCGGCGCGGCGTACCTCGAGAACGTCACGATCGGCCCAGCGCCCGCATGGCTGCAGGAGCGTCTCGTGGCCGCGGGCATGCGTCCGATCCACAACGCGGTCGACATCACGAACTACGTGATGCTCGAGCTCGGTCAGCCGTTGCACGCGTACGACGCCGATCGCCTCACGGGCGCAACGCTCGTCGCGCGCCGCGCGCGTGCCGGCGAGTCGATCAAGACTCTCGACAACGTGGACCGGCTCCTCTCGCCCGACACGCTGGTCATCGCGGACGCGGAGCGGGTCCTCGGGATCGCCGGGATCCTGGGCGGTGAGGACTCGGAGATCCGCCCCACGACGACACGCATCGCGCTCGAAGCCGCGAGCTTCGAGCCGCGCGGCATCGACCGCACGGCGCAGAAGCTCGGACTGTCCCAGCAGAGTGCCGCGAGCGCGCGCTTCCGCCTGAACCTCAGCCCGGAGCTCGTGCCGCTCGCGCTCGCGCGGGCGGTCCAGCTGCTGGTCGAGCACGCGGGGGCGACGCTCGTCGGCGCGACCGACGTCTACCCGAAGCCGCGGCCGCGGCCGAACATCCGACTGCACTTCAGCGACGTCCCACGGATCCTCGGTGTGGAGATCCCGCGCGAAGAGTCGCTCGATGCGCTCGCGCGTCTCGGTTTCCAGTACGCGGAGTCCGGCGATACGCTCGTGGTCACGCCGCCAGCGATCCGCACCGACATCGGCATCGCCGAAGACGTCGTCGAGGAGATCGCGCGGATCGTCGGTTACGACCGCATCCCGGTGCGCATTCCCGACGGCCGCCTGCCACTGCACGAGCGGCATCCGCTCGAGGAGCTGCGCGAGAAGGTCCGTGACCGGCTGGTCGGGTTCGGACTACAGGAGACGGTGTCGTACTCGCTCATCGATCCTGACTGGCTCGTGCGCCTGAGTCCTGGTGGCGTCCCGGTCGCCGCGGAGCCGCTGCGGGTGCAGAACCCGACGTCGGTGGCCCAGTCGGCAGCGCGGACCACGCTCCGCGCGAGCCTCTTCGACACCGCGGCCCGGAACCTGAAGCACCGCGAGGGCCTCGGCATCTTCGAGATCGCGCCTGTGTACCTGCCGCGCGCCGGCGATCTTCCCGAGGAGCGCTGGACCGTGGCGATCCTGCTCGCCGGGAAAGCGGAGCCGCAGACCTGGCTCTCGAAGACCCGCGACTGGGATGTCTACGACGCACGCGGGCTCATCCTCGGGCTGCACAAAGCGCTCGGTGTCAGCTCAGCGCGTGGCGAGCGTAGCGCCGGCGCCGTGGGACTCCACCCTGGCCGGTCCGTCCAGATCACCGTTGAGGGCCGGCCGGCCGTCGTCTACGGCCAGGTCGACCCGCGCGTTGCCGAGCGTTGGGAGCTTCCTGTCGCGACCTTCGTTGCGGAGCTCGACCTGCAGATCCTCCTCGACGATCTCCGTCCGCCGGCGGCGGTCATCCCGCCGCGATTCCCGGCCGCGCTACGCGACGTCGCGTTCGTCGTCGAGGAGAAGGTCCCGTACGGCGACGTCGCGGCCGAGGTCCGGGCTGCCGCCAAGGACGTGCTGGAGTCCGTGACGCTGCTCGACGTGTACCGCGGACCGCAGGTCGGCGAGAGCAAGAAGTCCCTCGCGCTCCGTCTCGTCCTCCGCTCGGCGACGGGCACGCTCACCGACGCCGGGGTGGAGCGGGTCGTGAAGCGGATCGAGGGCCGCATGCTGCACAAGCTGAGTGGGGTCCTGCGGGGCTGAGTCGTCCGCCGCGCAGGGGTACGCGGCTCCCGCGCGCCTTCTACGCCCGCCCGACCCGCGTGGTCGCGCGCGCACTGCTCGGCAAGATCCTCGTCTTCGGTGACCATGCGGTCCGGATCGTCGAGACCGAGGCCTACCTGGGTCAGCGGGACCCCGCGTCGCACGCCTTCCGCGGGCCGACCGCGCGGACGGCGCCGATGTTCGGGCCGGCCGGGCACAGCTACGTGTACCTCTCGCATGGCGTGTATCCCTGCATGAACGTGGTGACCGAGGGACCCGGGATCGCCGGCGCCGTGCTGCTCCGCGGCGCGGAGCCCGTCGGCGGCGTCACCATGGATGCGCGTCGGCTCGCCGGACCGGGCCTACTCTGCCTCGCGATGGGCATCACGACCCGGCACACCGATCTCGACCTCATCCGGTCTCAGCTCACGATCCACGACGCGCCGGACATACCTGCGCGCGCGGTGTCGAAAGGCCCGCGCATCGGCATCGCGGACAGCGACACCGCAGCTGAGCCATGGCGCTACTGGATCACCGGCTCGCCAGGGGTCTCGCGGAGATGACGAGCGAAAAGACCCTCGGCACGCTCGAGTTCAGCACCGTGCGCGAGATGCTCGCGGAGCGCACCTCCTTCGCGCCAGGCCATGAGCGTGCCCTCGCGTTGGCGCCCGAGCGCGACCTCGCGATCGCGGAACGGCTCCAGGACGAGACAGCGGCGGCGAAGGCGCTCGTCCGCGCGAAGCCGGCGTCAGGACTGCGCGGCGCGCAGGACATCCGTGACCCGCTCCGCCGTGCGGATCTGGGCGGCATCCTGGACCCCGGGCAGCTCCTCGCGATCGGGTCCACGACCCGCGCCGCGCAGGCGCTGTTCGGCGACATCCATGAGTACCCGCCGCTCGCGGCGCGAGCGCGGTTCGCACGGCCCCCGAGCGCGCTTGCCGACGCGATCGAGCACGCCATCGGCGGCACCGGCGAAGTCCTCGATCGTGCGAGCGTGGCCTTGGCGTCGGCGCGTAACGAGCTCCGTTCGGCTCAAGCGGGGCTGCAGCGCCGGCTCGACGGCCTCTTGCGTTCGGATCTCGCGCGCTACCTCCAGGACCCCATCGTCACCCAACGAGGCGGCCGCTATGTCGTCCCGGTGAAATCTGAGTACCGCGGAGCGGTGAAGGGCATCGTTCACGACCAGTCCGCGAGCGGCGCCACCGTCTTCATCGAGCCGCTCGAGGTCCTCGAGGCGAACAACCGCGTCCGTGAGGCCGAGCTCGCGGAGCAACAGGAGGTCCAACGCATCCTCGATGGCCTCTCGCGCGCGGTCGAGAAGGCGAGCGAGGACCTGCACAGCGTCCTCGAGGCGCTCGCCGGCCTCGACGTGATCTTCGCGAAGGCCCAGCTGGCCGATGCGCTCGGGAGCGAGCGTCCGGCCCTG
>JBBQHN010000119.1:0-5609 GCA_038324015.1 Candidatus Limnocylindria bacterium
CGGACTCCCGATCATCGTCGTGAACTACCGCGCCCATATCATCGGCGGAACGCTGCAGGTCGCACCCGACGAGGCCTCCGAAGCGGCGTTCTTCCCGAAGGCGAAGCTCCCGCCGCTCGATGAGATCGCCTGGCCGTCGACTGCACACGGTCTCGACGCGTGGCGTGCCTACGAGCCACCGACACCATGACCCCTGAGGTCCATACTCACGGTACCGCGCTACAGGGAGGCTGAACATGCGGCGTCTGACGCTATTCCTCACGATCCTCGCGATGCTCGCCCTGGCCATTCCGGCCTCGGCGGACGACGGCGACAAGGGCGATCGGGACAGCGACCACGGTGACGGCGGGCGCGGGTTCGGCCCATACGCGAGCGGGTCGACCGACTCCGGCACGTGCGGGAACGACTGGGCCAACGACATCTTCGAGCGCGTGTTCACGGCGACGCGGAACGCCGACGGGTCGTACACGCTGCGCGAGGATTACCGCGATGGGAAGTTCGTGACGATCGCCGGCGCGAGCCCGGGAGCCTGCGAGACCGGGACCGCCCATGGCGCGACGATCCGCGCCGGCGTGCGCGGCGAATTCTCCGGCTACCTCTCCGGACGCGTCACCGGCGGCACGTTCGACGCCGCAGGCGGCTGCCCCGCACCGTGCAATGGCACGAAGTTCCTGAGCATTCACTTCGGACCGGCGGCTGCGTGGGACGTCTCGACGTTCAGATTCACGTACCACGCCGACGACGAGGTCGGGCTCCACTTCTTGCATTGGCGCAATGCCTCTGCCGATCGGGGCGGCAACCAAGGGGATATCGCGGACTAGCGTGAGCACGCTCCAGACCTGGGAGCTCTACTACCCCGAGGCCGCGGCGACCGGGATAGAGATCGCCCGCGCGCGGATCGATCCGACCGAGGTGATCTGGCTCCACTCGGCGCCACCGGTCCTCGCCGTCACCGTACGCGAGGGCGACGAACACGTCGTTGCCCGCGGTGAGGGGCTCAAGCGGAAAGGCCCGCACTTCCCGATGACCCGACTCGAGCGGAAGAACGACAGCGTGGTCCGCGAGGATCGTTGGCCTACCGACGCCGACCTGGGCGCGATCGTGATCCTTCCCGGCGGCGAGGCCGGGATCCTCAAGAGCTGGTGGAACGCGGCGGACGGCAGCGAGTGGCGCTGGAACCTGGAGTTCTTCAACCGTCGCGGCTGAGCTCCAGGTCCAGCTGCGCGAAGTCCCCTGCGTCGCGCCGGACACCGGACTGCCAGCGGACCGGCGTCCTGAAGAGCGGGCCGGCGTAGGTGAACGAGTGGTACTCGCCGTTCTCGCCCGCTGGATCGATGCCGGTCGCGGCGACCTCGGTGACGAATCGCTCGTCGATGATCCGTCCCAGCCAGCTCGCGTCGAGCTTCGGCAGATCCACGCACGTGATCACCGCGCGGCTGCCACCCGCGACGAACTCCGCGACCAGGTCTCGCGGCGCGTCGCCCCAGAGCGGTTCGACGTGGTCGAGCCCGGCGGCACGAACGCGCTCCTCATACCAGGCGCGCACGTCCGCCAGATGGATGTCGCCGAGCACGACGCCGGCGAACCCATCGCGCGCGAGTCCTTCGAGCAGCTCCCGGAACGCCGCGTCGTAGCGCTCCCACACGACGCCGAGCTGGACAAGCTCGATCCCGATCGCGTCGGCCTGCGCCTGGATCAGCTCACGGCCGGTCGCGTGGAAGCGGTCTCGGCCCGTGGCCGGGTCGTAGTTATTGATGATCCGATCCACGACGAGGCCGCGCGCGCGCGCGCGTAGCAAGGCGAGCGCGCTGTCCTTGCCGCCCGACCACATGAGCGCGTAACGGTCAGCGGATCCCGAACTCGATCGCGACGACGCCATCGCGCACCTCCTTCACGCAGAGTCCAGCCACACAGCCGCGCGCAGGGCAGGCCCGCGTGCAAAAGTGGGCGTGGGCGCAGTCGAGACAGAGCCGCATCCCGTCGCAGACCTCGCAGGTCGCGTGGCGCGCGGGATCGATCGGGTGGCCACAGTCAGTCGACATGCAGCGCCTCCGCGGCATGCCACAGCCCGGCCCAGATCGCGCGTCGCTCGTCGTCGGTCGGTGCGCGACCGGCGAGATCGCGGAACGTGATGACTCCGCGCGCGGCAAGCGCGCCCCAGGCCTTCGGCCTCCGGGCCGCGGTCTCGCGGACGAGATCGAGCTCACGTGTGAGGGTCTCGGTGACGGCGCGCTCGATCACGAGGACTAGCCTATCGGGGTGCGGATCGTGTCCCTCGTGCCCGCTGCGACGGAGATCGCTTGCGCCCTCGGCGCGGGTGACGAGCTCGTCGCGGTGACGCACGACTGCGACTACCCGCCGGCGGTCAGAGCGCTGCCACGGATCACCCGCTCGATGATCGAGCCCGGCAGCGACAGCGGCGCGATCGACGCGCAGGTGCGCGAAGCGGCGGAGCGCGGCGAGTCCACGTTCCATCTCGATGCGGCAGCGCTCGCGGCAGCGCGTCCCGACATCCTGCTGGGCCAGACCCTCTGCGCCGTGTGCGCGGTGACGCTCGATGCGCTGCCAACGTCCTTCGACCCCGCGCCCCAGGTGGTGCCGCTGGACGGCAAGAGCATCGCCGGGATCTACGCGGACATCCTGCGGGTCGGCGCTGCGATCGGTCGCGCGCCCGCCGCCGAGGCTCTGGTGGTGCGGCTGCGCGAGCGCGTCGACGATGTGCGCCGGCGCGTCGCGGGTGCCGGTCGGCCGCGGGTCGCGTCCATCGAGTGGCTCGACCCGCTATTCAGCGCCGGACACTGGGTGCCTGAGCAGGTCGACCTCGCCGGCGGCGTGGACATCCTGGCTGAGCCTGGCGCACGGTCGCGCGTGGTGACCCAGGCCGACGTCATCGCCACCGATCCGGACGTGCTGCTGCTCATGCCGTGCGGCTTCGACGCCGAGCGCGCGCACCTCGAGGCGGGGGTGCTGCTGAGCGGCACGGACTGGTCAGCGCTGCGGGCCGTGCGTACGGGTCGCGCGTTCGCTCTCGACGGGAACGCGTACTTCAGCCGTCCAGGGCCGCGGGTCGTGGATGGGATCGAGCTCCTGGCGTCGCTGCTGCACCCGGATCGCGTCGCCCCGGCTACTCCGCGCGCTTTGTCATTCGCGCCGTGACCTCAGCCATCGATGGCGCGTCGTCCGGCCGCGAGTGCACCCGCACCACGTCGCCGGTGCCGATCTCGCCCGCCTGGACGATCCGGAGGTAGGCGCCGGGCCGGCCCCCATCGATGAACTCCGTGCTGAAGCCCGGCCGGTCCATACGTGCCTCGAGCTTGTAGCAGGGGAGCCGCGGCTGGGTGACCTCGAGGACGGTGGTGCCGATCTGCCAGCGCTCGCCCTCGCGCGCGCCGCTCACGTCGATGCCCTCGGTGGTGATGTTTTCGCCGAACGTTCCGGCGGCCAACTCCCGACCGAGCGCCGTGCCCCACCAGTCGAGGTCCTCGCGGGCGTAGGCGTAGACGGCTTTGCGGTCGCCGCCGTGGACGCGCCGGTCCGACTGGTCGTCGCCCACGAGATTCACACCCCGGACCGCGACGCGACCGGCGACCGGCTCTTTCCAGATGCTCGTGCGGATGTGGCGCTCGCCGACCACGATCTCGCGCGGCCTGCCGACGTTCACCGATCGGACGCGGCCTTCCTGTATAGCCATCTGCATAGGGCAGCCTAGTAGGCTCGAACGGATGCTGATCAGGAAGTACGACGCCGCGATCTCGGACGATGAGTGGAAGACGTTCCTTGCGGCCCGGGACTTCGGCGAGCTCATCGCGAGCGGCAGGGGCCGCGACGTACCAGTCGTCGTACCGACGCACTTCATTTACGACGGCGACCACACGATCCGGCTGCACCTCGCGGTGCCGAATCCGGTCTGGGAGGCGCTCGCCGAGAATCCGCTCGCGCTCGTGTCCGTGTACGGCGACTACAGCTACATCCCGACGCAGTGGAACGCGAACCCCGGCACGCCGGTCGAACAGGGCGTCCCGACCTCGCACTACGCCGCGGTGCAGGCGGTCGTGCGGATGAGGGTCGTCGACGATCCAGTCGAGCTTTCGGGCATCCTCACCGCGCAGCTCGCCCACTTCCAGCCGGAGGGCGGGCACCTGCCGGTCGATCCGGCAGGGCCGTACGGCGCGCA
Source organism: Candidatus Limnocylindria bacterium (assembly GCA_038324015.1). Classification (GTDB taxonomy): domain Bacteria; phylum Chloroflexota; class Limnocylindria; order P2-11E; family P2-11E; genus UBA4735. The sequence goes on from JBBQHN010000119.1 coordinate 4,175, forward strand.
GCTCCCCGCGATCCGGGGGATCGTCGGCACGATCGAAGAGGTCCGGGCGAAATTCAAGTACGGCGGGAACAAGACGGTCGAGCACCGTCATCAGATCGCGGCCGCGCTCGCGGCGCGTGGCCAGGGCAATGACGCGGGTGCGCGTGCGCAGCTCCTCCCCCGGACGGAGCGATGAGGACCGCACTCGCGTGGGTCGGGCTCACCGGCTTCGGGTTCCTCGTCGTCGGTACGGTGCTCCACTTTCCGGGCAGCCTCGATGACGACGGTCCGCTCGCGACGAGCGGCCTCTTGTTCGGCACGGTCACCGGCCTCCTCATCGGCGCACTCCAGCTGCCGGTGCTCCGCGGCCGACTGACGCGTCCGTGGCTCTGGCCCCTCGCGATGGCCGGCGGACTTGCGATCACCCACGGTCTCGGCGACGGGGGGCACGATGCGAGCGGGTGGGTGCCCGTTGGCGTTCTGGGCGGCATCGTCGCCGGTGCGCTGCAAGCGCTCGTGCTGCGCCAGCCCGGGTGGGGCCTGCTGACGGCGCTCGCGTTCGCGCTCGCGATCCCGTGTGGCGAAGCGCTGGCCGATGCCGTCAGCTTCAACAGCATCTTCGAGCCCGATCGGCAGCTGCGGCACGTCATCGTCAGCGCCGCGACCGGGCTCCTCTACGCGCTCGCCACACTCCCGCTGCTGGCTCGGACGCCAGCCCGGGCACAGCTGCGGCGGACGCCCTCGTGATCCGGGCGGTCGCCTGGGTCGGGCTGACGCTCATCGGCTTCTTCCTCGCCACCGGGCTTCATTTCCCGGGGACCCTCGACAACGTCGGCTTGGAGGTCGGCCCGATGGTCATTGGCGCGGTGACCGGCATCGTGATCGGCGCGCTCCAGCTGCCGGTCCTCCGCGGACTCGTCCAGCCGCTCTGGCTGTGGCCGCTCGCGACCGCGGCGGGTATCGCGGTCACGCACGCGCTCGGTGATGGCGTCTCATCGGGGGTGGGGTACGTACCGGTCGCGCTGATCGGGGGCGCCGCCACGGGCGCGCTGCAGGCCGCGCTGCTTCGCAGCCCGCTGTGGGTGGCGGCCACGACCCTCGCCTTCGTCGTTGGGATCGCCGGCGGCCATTCGCTCGGTCTGACGCTCGGCCTCAGGTTGGCGGACGAGGACGGGCTGCTCGGTGCCGCGATCCTCTCAGTCGGCACGGGCGCGACATACGCGGCGCTCACGCTGCCGTTGCTCATCCGGAAATGGGCCCATCCGCGGCCTGTTGGATACCGAAAGAGGTAGCAGCGAGCCGTTCCTATACTCGCCACGACGCCGGGCTTCCCGACGCCGATACGGAGCGGGAGGAACTCATGAACTCGAGCCTCATCTCCAAGATCGAGAAGGCGAAGCGCTACGCAGCGGAACCCGATCGCGTCCACGTCGAGGCCCTCGAAGTCTCATTCCGC
>JBBQHN010000120.1:0-5580 GCA_038324015.1 Candidatus Limnocylindria bacterium
GACGGGAAGATGCCCAAGGACGCTCCGGCGTTCGAGCTGAGCCTGCTGGCCAAGTTCAACGAGAACGTCATCAAGAACCCGAACCTCGATCTCTCGAAGACCTACACCGACGAGTTCGTCAACGCAGCGAAGTAACCGATCTGATCGTCGTGGGCGGAGCGCCGGCAACCTGCCGGCGCTCCTCACCACGCTCGTCCTCGTCGTGTCCGCATGCACGACGAGCGCTCCGCCGTCCCCGGCGCCCGCCGCTGCCCTCGGGACGCTGAATATCGGCATCCTGATGCCGATCACCGAGTCGGCGATCGACGCCGACATCGGGGCATCGCAGCGCCGCGCCGCCGACCTTTATCTCAAGCTCAAGGGTGGCTCGCTCGCGGGCCGCGAGGTCCACATCTTCTACGACGACGAGTCGGCCATCGAGCCGGCGATCAACAAGACTCGGATCCAGCAGCTGCTCGACAAACACGTGGAGCTGCTCATGGGTGGCGCCGCGGCGCCGGCCGCATACCTCCTGCGCGATACCGCCGAAGCGCAGAGGATGGTCTACCTCGACACGAATGCGAGCGTGAATGCGCTGACGCGCCTGAGCTCGGGCTGCACGCCGACCTGCAAGAGCACCTACGTGTTCCGCACCGCTCCCTCGTCTTGGCAGATGAGCGAGGCGCTTGGCGAGTGGGCGACGAAGTCCGCGCTGAAGGACTGGTACGTCGCCGCTGCCGACGACGCGTTCGGCACCGAGTCCGCCGCGGCATTCACCGAGGGCCTCGCGAAGAATGGCGGACGGGTGACCGGCAAGGCCGCGGTACCCGAGAAGAGCGGCGCTGACTGGAAGAAGGTCGTCGCGGCCATCAAGGCCCAACCCACCAAGAGCGTCTTCGCCGCCTTTATCACCGACGACGCCGAAGGCTTCATGACCGCCTGGGGCGCCGCCGGCATGAGCGCGGCGGGATACAAGCTCGGTGGACCTGGTCCACTCGTCGACTATCAGGTCTTCAAGGTCGTAAAGCAGGCTGCGATCGGGACAACGACCTCGTTCCCTTGGTCCATCGATATCGACAATGCCGACAACAAGACCTTCGTCGCCGAATTCAAGAAGGCCTACGTCGACGACGACACGAACCAGCCATACGCGCCGGACGTGTATGCGAGCGAGATGTGGAACGCCATGCGCCTGCTCGAGGAGGCCCTCAGGACGACCAAGGGCGACACGAAGAACACCGACGCTCTCATCGCCGCCCTTGAATCCGTCTCCTTTAGCGGCATCGGTGGCACCTTCACGATGGACCGCTCGACCCACAACCCGATCCAAGACGTGTACATCCGCGAGGCCAAGGCGTCGGTGGGATCGGCGGGCGGGGTCTCGAACGCCGTCGTCGACAAGATCGGGAGCGTCAAAGACCCGGGGCAGTAGCAGTGCGCGATAGGCTTGAGCCGAGACCATGCGTGCGCAGCGCGTCCTCCCGTCCGTGACCGCTATCCCCGCTGCCTCCGTGCGGTGGCTGCGTCCGCTTTCCGTGTCGTCCCAGCTGCTGCTCCTTCAGGTCGCGGTCATCGCCGCGACGGTCATCATCGGTGCGTTCGCGTCCTACGCGCTCGTGTCGTCACAGATCGACGAGCAGTACAAACAGCGGGCGCTCGCGATCGCGTACGCCGTCGCCGCGACACCCGACATCGTCGAGGCGATGGACGACCGCGAGCCGGCCAAGCTCATCCAGCCGATCGCCGAAGCCATCCGTCGGTCGGTCGGCGCCGACTTCGTCGTCGTTGCGAACAAGGACGGCATCCGTTATTCGCATCCCAACCCGGAGAACATCGGCAAGCGCGTTTCGACCGACCCCAGCCAGGCCCTGGCCGGGGACGTCTACGTCGGCTACCAGGACGGCACGCTCGGGCGTTCACTGCGCGCGAAGGTGCCGATCGTGAGCAACGGCCAGGTCATCGGCATCGTGTCGGTGGGTTTCCTCGCCGCGCAGCTCGCGGAGAAGCTCGGTCAGGCGCTCCCCACCATGACTCTGACGGTCGTGCTCGCTCTCGCGCTTGGGATCATCGGCTCGCTCATCCTCGCGCGGCGCATTCACCGCCAGACGTTCGGGTTGGGACCGCGCGAGATCGTCGGCCTCCTTGAGCAGCGGGGCGCGATGCTCCATGGCATCCGCGAAGGGGTGCTCGCTCTCGACATGGCGGGCAATGTCACGATCGCGAACGACGAGGCGAGGCGACTTCTCGATCTGCCGCTGAGCGCGGAAGGGCGCCCGCTCCGCGAGCTCGTCCCCGAAGGCCGCGTGCGGGATGTGCTCGATGGCACGTCCACCGGCGCGGACCAGGTCGTCCTCGCGCGGGGGCGGGTGCTCGTGACCAATCGCATGCCGGCGACGGTGCGCGGCACCGAGGTCGGAGCGGTCGTCACGCTGCGCGACCGGACCGAGCTTGAGGGCGCGCTTCGCGAGCTCGACACCGAGCGCGGGCTCCTGCAGGCGCTCCGTGCGCAAGCGCACGAGTTCTCGAACAAGCTGCACGTCATCGGTGGTCTCATCGAGCTCGGCAAGTTCGACGACGCCATCCGATTCGTGGCTGAGACCTCGCTCGTGCATCAGGAGCTCGTCGATCTCGTCCAGGAGCGCATCGCCGATCCCGCGCTCGCCGCGCTCCTACTGGCGAAGGCGGCTGCGTCCTCCGAGCGCCACGTCGAGTTTCGCCTCGCCAGCGACGCGCGGCTTTCCGCCCAGGGCGCCGATGTGCGAGACCTCATCACCGTCGTTGGCAACCTCGTCGATAACGCGATCGATGCTGCCTCGGGCACGGAGAGCGGCTGGGTCGAGGTGAGCGTGCAGGCCGAGCCGCAGGGCACTGCGGTGCGGGTCCGCGACTCGGGACCGGGTGTCGACGACCGTGTCGTCGACGAGATCTTCCGCGAGGGCTTCACGACGAAGGCCGGAGCCTCGCATTACGGGATCGGGCTCGCGCTCGTGCGCCAGATCGCGCACCGCCGCGGTGGCTGGGTGCGCGTCGCGAACGATGGCGGCGCGGTGTTCACGGCGCTGATCCCCGCGGCCGAGGCATGAGCGCGACGACCGAAGGGGCCATCCGCACCCTGATCGTCGACGACGACTTCCGGGTCGCGGCGATCCACTGCGAGTTCATCGAGCGGATCCCGTCATTCACGGTCGTCGGCCTCGCGCACACCGCCGCGGACGCGCTCGCCCGCGCGGAGGCTGATCGCCCGGATCTCGTTCTGCTCGACATCTATCTGCCGGACCGGTCGGGCCTCGAGGTGCTGCGCGAGCTGCACTCCACCGGACGGCCGCCGGTCGACGTGATCGCGATCACGGCCGCGAACGACGTGGAGACGCTCCGTTCGGCGCTGCAGGGCGGTGTCGTGCATTACCTGGTGAAGCCCTTCCAGTTCAACGCGTTCCGCGAGAAGCTCGAGAGCTATGCCGCCCTGCGTTCGCGACTCCGCCAGGTCCGGCAGGTCGATCAGGATGAGATCGATGAGGTCTTCGCGACGCTGCGCGCCGGATCCACCGCGCCGACACTCCCGAAGGGCCTCTCGCCAACGACGTTCGCCCTCGTCGCGCGGACGCTGCGTGGGACCCTGGACGATCTGTCCGCCGAAGAGGTCGCCCTGCGAACCGGGGTCAGCCGGGTCACATCGCGGAGGTACCTCGACCGACTCGCCCGTTCCGGTCTCGTCGAGGTGACCATGCGCTATGGCAAGACCGGCCGTCCGGAGCACCGCTACCGGTGGGCACGTCCGGTCGCCGAGGAGACCCACTGACCGCCTCGCGACGTTGACAGAATAGGTAAGTTATGACTAACCTATCGGCGGAATGGACGAGGCACTTCGGGCGATCGCGGAGCCACGGCGCAGAGAGATCCTTCGCCTGGTGTGGCACGAGGAACGGTCGGTGGGGGAGATCGCAGAGCACTTCGACATCACCCGGCCCGCGATCTCGCAGCACCTCCGGATCCTCGAGACCGCCGGCCTGGTCACGCTCCGCCGCGACGGCCGCCGGAGCATTTACCGCGCCCGCCGCGAGGCGCTTCGGGAGCTGCGTGCCTATCTGACCGCGTTCTGGGACGACGAGCTGCGTGCGCTCAAGACCGCCGCTGAGCGTGCTGAGCGCGAGAAGGGGAGCCATGAACACCGACCCCGACGCCATTGAGCGCGTGATCGATATCGCAGCCACGCCAGAGACGGTCTTTACCCTGCTCACCGACCCGGAGCAGTACGTGCGCTGGAAGGGCACGACCGCGACGCTCGAGCCGCGCCCTCGCGGCGCGTTCGACGTCGGCTTCGCGAATGGCGGCCGCGCGCTCGGCGAGTATGTCGAGGTCGTGCCCAACCGGCGCATCGTGTTCACCTGGGGCTGGGACGCGCCCGACGCCGTCGTGCGGCCGGGCGGGTCGACCGTCGAGATCGATCTCGAGCCCCGTGGCACCGGCACGCGCCTGCGGCTCGTGCATCGCGGCCTACCAGTGACGGAGCGCGCGAGTCACGCGGAGGGCTGGGATTTCTTTCTACCGCGCTTGACCGCTCTTGCGGAGGGGAGGCAGCTACCCGAGACAGCAGCGAGCTGACACGCGATACGACATATGGAAAGGTCGAACGTCATGGGCGCACCAGTCACGAACTTCGAGATCAACAGCGCGGATCCGGCAAAGGCCCGGCAGTTCTACACGGATGTCCTCGGCTGGAAGATGAACTTCATGCCCGAGAACAACTACGCGTTCGTCGACACCGACGCGGGCGGCCAGGGCATCGGTGGCGGGATCGGCCCGCTGCGCGGACCGGGTCCGTCCGTCACCTTCTACATCGTCGTGCCCGACATCACGGCCGCGCTCGCGAAAGTCACGAAGGCCGGCGGCAAGGTCGTGTTCCCGGCGACGAAGGTCGGTCCGACCACGACGATCGGCCTGTTCAGCGATCCGGATGGCAACGTCATCGGTCTGACCGACGGTAAGTAGCGTTTTGCTAGGGTGAGACCGATGGTCTCACCGGAGCAGTTCCCCGATCCGGCGAAGGATGCGGCAGTGCACGACGACGAGGGCGTCGCCGTCCTCGCCGGCGGGTGCTTCTGGTGCGTCGAGGCCGTGTACCTGCAGCTCGACGGGGTCCGGTCGGTGACGTCCGGCTACGCCGGCGGCACCGCGGAGACCGCGGACTATGAGACCGTCTGCACCGGCCGGACCGGTCACGCCGAGGCCGTGGAGATCCGCTATGACCGGTCGAAGCTCACGTACGGCGAGCTGCTCAAGGTCTTCTTCTCGATCGCGCACGACCCGACGACGCGCGACCGCCAGGGGCATGACGTCGGCCGCCAATACCGGTCAGCCATTTTCTACAGCGGCGACGAGCAGCGCGCTGTGGCTGACGCGTACATCGCGCAGCTCGACGCGGCAAAAGTATTCGACGGCCCGATCGTGACCGAGGTCGTGCCGCTCGAGCGCTTCTTCGCGGCCGAGACGTACCACCAGAACTACGCCGAGCGGAATCCCGGCCAGCCCTATATCCAGGCCACCGCGCTGCCCAAGGTCAAGAAGCTCCGCCAGTACTACGCGGACCAGCTCAGGCGGGAC
>JBBQHN010000121.1:0-5541 GCA_038324015.1 Candidatus Limnocylindria bacterium
GAGCCCAACGCCGCCCCCCGCCAGCAGGACCATTCTTCTCGCTACGACGACCTCTACGCAGGACTCTGGCCTCCTGGACGTCCTCGTCCCTGACTTTGAGAAAAGGACCGGCTATCAGGTCAAGACGTCCGCGGTCGGCACTGGCGCCGCCTTGGCCATCGGTGCACGAGGGGACGCGGATGTCGTCCTCGTTCACGCTCCGTCCCTCGAAGCGGGTTTCATGAAGGCGGGCAATGGCGAGCGGCGGCTGTTCGTCATGCACAACGACTTCATCGTCGTCGGTCCGCCGGCCGACCTGGCGAAGATCAAGGGCCGGCTGATCCTCGACGCGCTCGGGGCGATCGCTTCGGCACAGATCGCGTTCATCTCGCGCGGTGATAACTCGGGCACCGATGTCCTCGAGAAGTCGCTGTGGAAGCAGGCGAGCATCACACCTTCGAAGCCCTGGTACGTCGAGGCAGCGACCGGCATGGGCCAGACGCTCACGATCGCTTCCGAGAAGAACGCGTATACGATCACCGACCGGTCAACATACCTGTCGCAGAAGTCGCATCTTCAACTTGACGTTCTGAACAGCGGCGATCCGCCGCTCCTCAACTACTACCACGTCATCACGGTGAACCCGGCGAAGTTCCCGAAAGTGAACCGCGCTGGCGCGAATGCCTTCGCCGATTACCTCGTCAGCCCGGAGACCCAGAAGCTCATCGCGAGCTTCGGCGTCGACACATTCGGCCAGCAGCTGTTCTTCCCGGACGCGGGCAAGCCCGACCCGAGCGGCTAACGACCGATGGGCCTGTTCGTAGAGGGGATCGGCGGGGCGATCGCGAAGATCGCGACGCTCGATCCCGATGTCATCGATGCCGCGATCGCCTCCCTGGTCGTGAGCGGCGCGGCGACGCTCCTCGCGGTGGTCACCGGGATCCCCATCGGGGCGATCATCGGACTCACCCGCTTCCGCGGGCGACGGCTGCTCCTGTCACTGGTCAATACCGGCATGGGCCTCCCGCCGGTGGTCGTGGGCTTGTTCGTTGTCACGTTCCTGTGGCGCAGCGGAGCCCTCGGCGATCTGAACTGGTATTGCACCCGCCAGGGCATGGTCATCGCCCAGTATCTGCTCGCGGCCCCATCGGTGGTCGGGTTGACCGCGATCGCGCTGCAAAGCATGGATCCACTGCTGCGGATGCAGCTGCTCTCGCTCGGCGCGAGTCGGCGGCAAGCAGCATGGCTCCTGATCCGCGAGTCGCGGGTGCTCGTGTTCGGTGCGGTGATCGCCGGCTTTGGCGCGGTGATCAGCGAGGTCGGCGCCTCGCAGATGGTCGGCTGCAACATCAGGAGCGACACCCGCATTCTGACGACCGCGATCACCCTCGAGACAAGCAAGGGCGAGTTCGGTACCGCGTACGCGCTCGCCTTCATCCTGCTCGCGATCATCTTCGCGATCACCGCGTTCTTCACCTACGCACAGCAGCGCCGGCCGCATCTTTGGTGATGCTCGAGGCCGTCGATCTCACCGCCTATCGCGGCGAGCGAGCGGTGGCACACGCCGCGCGCATCGATCTCGCGGAGGGCGAGCACCTCGCGCTCCTCGGTCCGAATGGCGCGGGGAAGAGCTCGCTCGTGCTCGGTCTTGCGACGCTGATCCGCACCGTCGGCGAGCTCCGCTATCGCGGCACCCTGATCAGCGACGCGGCCGCGTTCCGGCAAAAGACCGCGGTCGTCTTCCAGCGGCCGCTGCTGCTTGACCGTTCCGTCCGCGAGAACGCGGCGCTCGGACTTGCCCTGCGTGGCATCAGCCGCCGGGAGCGGGACGCCCGCGCGGAAACCGAGCTCGCGCGGCTCGGTGTCGGTCAGCTCGCGGACCGCCCGGCCATTGGCCTGTCCGGTGGCGAAGCGCAGCGCGTGAGCATCGCGCGCGCGCTTGCGATCGACCCCGAAATCCTGTTCCTGGACGAGCCCTTCAGTGCCCTCGACGCCCCGACGCGCGAGACGCTGATCGCCGACCTGGCGCAGATCCTGCGTGATCGTGGCGTGACGACCGTCATGGTCACGCACGACCGCGACGAGGCGCTCTCCCTCGCCGACCGGATCGGTGTCGTGATGAATGGCGAGCTCCGTCAGCTCGACACGGCGGAGACGGTGTTCGGGATGCCGTCGGACCCTGAGATCGCCGCGTTCGTCGGGGTGGAGAACGTCCTACCCGCGCGTGTCGAGCGCGCGACGGACGAGCTCACGTTCCTGCGCATCGCCGATCAGCACGTCGAGATCACCGAGCAGCCGCCGCCAGGCGATGACTTCCCGCTCATGTGCGTGCGGCCCGACGACGTCGTCATCTCCCGGGAGCCGGCGGCCATGAGCGCCCGGAACAGCTTCCGCGCCCGGATCGTCCGTCTCGAGCCCATCGGCCGGCGCACACGCCTCGTCCTCGACTGCGGCTTCCCGCTGATCGCGCACGTGACCCGTCAGTCGGCACGCGACATGGGACTCGCGGTCGACGACCAGGTGGTCGCGTCGTTCAAGGCGACGGTGCCGCACCTGTTGCCGCGCATCCGTCACTAGCGCCGTACGCTTTTGTCGATGACCGACAGCGATCATGTTCAGCGCAACCGCGGGCAATGGGACATCTGGAGCGTGGATTACGCGACCCCGGGCCATCGCGCGTGGGCGGGCGAGCCCGCCTGGGGCATCTGGGGAATCCCGGAATCGACCCTCGGGGTCATCGGGGACGCCCACGACCTCGACGCGATCGAGCTCGGTTGTGGAACGGCGTACTGGTCGGCGTGGCTCGCACGTGCCGGAGCCCGACCGGTGGGCATCGACATCTCCACGCGTCAGCTTGCGACCGCTCGCGCACTGCAGGAAGAATTCGATCTCCGGTTCCCACTGATCGAGGGAGACGCGGAGCACCTTCCGATGCCCGACGGCCAGTTCGACCTCGCCATCTCCGAGTACGGCGCGAGCATCTGGTGCGACCCGTATGTCTGGATCCCTGAGGCGGCGCGAGTGCTGCGCCCGGGTGGCCGGCTCATCTTCTTGTGCAACGCGCCTCTGATCGTCCTGACCTGGCCCGATGAGGACACGGCCGTGCCAGCGGGCACGCAGCTGCTGCGGCCGTACTTCGGGATGCATCGCCAGACGTGGAAGAGCGACGAATCGGTCGGGTTCCACCTGCCGCACGGCGAGATGCTCCGGCTGCTGCGCGCGACAGGCTTCGAGGTCGAGGCGCTGCACGAGCTGCAGCCGCCGGCTGACCCGGCTCCCCATGGCCACTCGGACAACGCCACGCTGGAGTGGGCGCGGCAATGGCCGTCGGAGGAGATCTGGGTCGCGCGCTTGCGGCGCGGCGGCGCCTGACCGCTCCCTAGACTCGACCTATGCCCGTGAGCGCGTCCTCCGCCCGCACCGCGTCACGAACGCTGACCGTCGATGAGGCTCTCGAGCGCATCCTCGCGCGCGTGCGGACGCTCGACACCGAGCGCCTGGACCTGATGGACGCGCTCGGTGCCGTGCTGGCCGAGGACGTCGCCGCCGAGCGCGACGTCCCGCCGTTCCGCAACTCCGCGATGGACGGGTACGCGGTGCGCGGCGCCGATGTCGCGAGCGTGCCGGCCAAGCTCACGGTGGTCGGCGACATCGCCGCCGGCGCAGTCCCGATCCGACCGATCGGACCAGGCGAGGCGATGCGGATCATGACCGGCGCGCCGATGCCCGATGGTTCGGACACCGTCGTGCGCGTCGAGGACACCGACAACCGAATTGACGTCGTGACCGTCACGGTCGTGACGAAGCCGGGCACGTCTGTGCGTGCCGCGGGCGAGGACCTGAAGCAGGGCGAGACGATCCTCACGCGCGGCACGGTGCTGCGGCCCGCGGAGCTCGGCGTGCTCGCCACGATGGGCCGCAAGGCAGTCGGCGTGACGAGGCGCCCCCGGGTCGCGGTGCTGTCGACGGGCGACGAGCTCGTCGAAGTCGATGACGAGCTGCGCCCCGGGCGTATCCGCGACGCGAACCGCTACTCGCTCTCAGCTGCGGCGCGTGCCGTCGGCGCGATACCGCTGGCGCTCGGGATCGTGCGTGACACTGCCGACGATCTGCGACGTGCGTTCCGCGACGCGGCCGGCAAGGCCGACGTCATCGTGACGAGCGGTGGCGTCTCCGTGGGCGACCACGATCACGTGAAGCCGGTCGTCGACGAGCTCGGCTCGATGGACTTTTGGTCCATCGCGATCCGCCCGGGCCGGCCGCTCGCGTTCGGCGAGATCGACGGCAAGCCGATCTTCGGCCTGCCGGGCAATCCCGTGTCATCGCTGCTCGGCTTCGAGCTGTTCGTGCGGCCGGCGCTCCTCAAGATGGCGGGACGCCGCTTGCTGCGCCGTCCACGCGTGACGGCGACCTTCGACGACACGCTCGACACGCCGCCTGGCCTGCGGTTCTTCGCACGCGGCGTGTACGACCCGGCCACGAACACCGTGCGGACCACCGGACCGCAGGGGTCTGGGATCCTCCGGTCCATGGCCCTCGCGAACTGCTTCATCGACGTACCGGATACCGTGCAGCATGTGGATCGCGGCGAGCAGGTGACCGTGATCCGCACCGATCAGCCGGAGGACCAATGACCGCGAAGAAGACCGCAGCCAAGAAGCTCACCCACCTCGACGACTCGGGAGCCGCACGCATGGTCGACGTGGGCGCGAAGCCGGACACCGACCGCCGAGCGATCGCGCGCGGTGTGCTGCTCGTATCACCGGCGACGCTCGCGCTCGTGCGTGAGGGCAAGACGAAGAAGGGAGATGTCATCGCCGCTGCGCGGATCGCGGGGATCATGGCCGCGAAGAAGACGAGCGAGCTCATCCCGCTGTGCCACCCGCTCCCGCTCACCCATCTCGCGGTCGACATCGAGATCCACGACGACGGCCTGCACATCCAGGCGCTCGCCGCGACCACCGGACCGACCGGCGTCGAGATGGAGGCGCTCACCGCAGTCTCCGTGGCCGGTCTCACGCTCTACGACATGCTGAAGTCGGTGGAGCGTGGCGCGCGGCTCACCGACATCCGGCTCGTCGAGAAGAGCGGCGGCAAGACCGGGACATACACCGCCGAATGATCCCGCTGAAGGCCGCAGTGATCACCGTGAGCACCAAAGGTGCGGCCGGCAAGCGCGTCGATGAGAGCGGTCCAGCCGTGAAGGCCGCCCTCGAGGCCGCCGGCATCGCCGTGGTCCACACCGCGATCGTGCTCGATGGCGTCACGCCCGTCGGGAACGCGATCCGTGAGGCCTCGCAGAAGGCGAATGTGGTCATCACCTCGGGCGGGACCGGACTCTCACCGAACGACATGACGCCGGAAGCGACGCGGCGGGTGATCGACCGGGAGGTACCCGGTATCGCCGAGGCGCTGCGCGCTCATTCGCTCACCAAAACGCCGCACGGAATGCTCTCGCGCGGTGTCGCCGGGACGCTCGGCTCCGCGTTGATCGTGAACCTGCCCGGATCGCCGAAGGCGGCGAAGGAGTCGATGGATGTGCTCATCCCCATCCTCCCGCAC
>JBBQHN010000122.1:0-5502 GCA_038324015.1 Candidatus Limnocylindria bacterium
GAGCTGCCGAAGCGGTCGCACTCAACGACCTTCGGCGGCAACCCGCTCGCCTGCGCCGCGGCCAGCGCGACGATCGACGAGCATCGGCGCCTCCGCCTTGCACAGAATGCGGCGGAACGCGGCGCCCAGCTGCACGCGGGACTGCTCGCGATCGACTCGCCGAAGATCCGTGAGGTGCGCGGGCTCGGCCTGCTTCAGGGGATCGAGCTCAAAGAGAACTCCGGTCCGACCCTCAGAGCGTTGCAGGACAACGGCGTGCTCGCGCTCGGCGCAGGTCCGACGGTCGTCCGATACCTTCCGCCGCTGGTCATCAGCGCGGCGCAGGTCGACGCGGTCGTCGCGGCGACCCGCGCGGTGCTCAGCTGATATGGGACTTGGACTAAGCAAGGCAACGATCGACGCCCTCGGGCGCCGCATCGCGAAGGCGGCCTCGCCGTCCGCAGCGGACCTCGCCACGCTTGCGACCATCCAGCGCGAACAGGCGCGTGCGCTCGACGCCGTCACGGAGGTGCTGCTCCGCGAGCTCGGCACGCCGCCGCGTTTCGGCCGCGCCGCGCTCGCCATCACGTCCCGTGTGAAGACCCCGCGGTCGCTGCTCGACGCAGTCGGCCGCCGCGAATCCGTGAGCGACGCGCAGGACGCAGTCGGGATCCGCGTCGTCGGTCCTCTGGACCTCAAGGAGCAGGACGGGCTCACCGAGCGGATCCTCGGCGCGTTGCCGGATTCCAAGGTCATCGACCATCGACGCCGGCCCCAACGCGGCTACCGGGCCGTGCACGTGGTGGCGCGGTACTCGGGCGTCACGGTCGAGATACAGCTCCGCACGCGACATCAACACGCGTGGGCCGAAGTCACCGAGCGCGTCGCGGACGCCTGGGGCCACGGGATCCTTCACGGCCTGAAGCCGGCCGGCCGCAACGCCGCGGAGATTTCGGGTCGCGTGGCGGCGCTCGAGCGCTGGGAAGAGATCGCCGATCAGATCGCGCGTCTCGAGCAGGAGACGATGCGGCTCACGGACATCCTGTCGGGACGCATCCAGGCAGCGATGCGATCCGACCCCACGGTCAAGCCTGTGGACGCCGCCGCCCGTCTCATCGCCGGGGATCCATCGCAGACCAACGGCATCCAGGCGGCTGCCGCCGCGATCGCGAAGGCGCTTCGCGATGGCGGGCATGAGCTGGCGCCGCTCCTAGAATCGCGGCGATGAACCACTACGTGATCGTGTACCACCGCGGGCGCGGGACGGTGCTCGAAGAGCACGAGTTCGTGAACGCGGAGGCCGCTGCGGCGTGGGCCCGTCGCGACGCGCTGGTCGCGGACACGATCACCGACCGCGACGTCGAGGTCGTGCTCCTCCGGGCGCCTTCCAGAGCCGACCTCTTGAAGACCCATGCCCGCTACTTCGAGTCCTTCCCGGACATCCTGTCTGCCGCCTAACGACATCGAGCTCGCGCCGGACGACGTAGCCCTGGTCGGTGGGCTCGTGGCGATCCCATCCGTGTCGCGCGGCGAGCGCGACGCCGTCGAGTGGCTCGTGGACCGCATGCGCGAGCGGGGCTTCCGCGCCTCCATCGACGCCGCGGGTGACGCGGTGGGTGAGATCGGCGAAGGCCCGACCCACGTCGTGCTCCTCGGACACATCGATACGGTGCCTGGTGAGATCTCGGTCCGGATCGAAGACGGCGAGCTCGTCGGCCGCGGCGCCGTCGATGCGAAGGGCCCGCTCGCCGCGTTCGTGGCCGCCGCGACCGAGCCGATCCCGGGCCTGCGGGTCACCGTGGTGGGCGCCGTCGAGGAGGAGTCGCCGACGAGCAAGGGTGCGCGGCATTGGGCGACGCTGCCCGCACCGGACTGGTGCGTCATCGGCGAGCCATCGGGATGGGACGGCGTGACCGTCGGCTACAAGGGCCGGCTCGTGCTGGGGCTCTCGCTGTCGCGTGACGCGCGGCATGGCGCGTCGCCCGGTCCGACGGTCTCCGAGGAGGCACTCGCGCTCTGGTCGCGCATCAAGCAGGCCGCCGATGCGCGTACAGCCGGCACGCGCCCGTTCCAGCGGCTCGACTGCCGGCTCGAAGGGATGCGCGCTGCGGCCGGTGACGGCCTTGTCGAGCGCGCGGAGCTGCGCATCGGCTATCGCGTGCCGCCGGGCATCGCGACGGCCGAGCTCGAGGCCGAGGTCCTGGCCATCGCGGACGACCACGACGGCGACGCCCTGGTCACGGTCGAGCCCGTCGCGTCCGAGGAGCCCGCCCGGACGGCCCGCTCGACGCCGCTGGCCGCGGCATTCGCGCGTTCGATCGCGAGGCTGGGGGCGCAAGCCACATTCAAGGAAAAGAGCGGTACCAGCGACATGAACATCCTGCTGCCCGCGTGGGGCTGCCCGATGGTCGCCTACGGGCCGGGCGATGCCCGCTACGACCACACACCCTTGGAACGGCTCGCGCTGGCCGACTACGCGCGCTCGATCGGCGTGCTCAAGGAGGTCCTGCGCAGGGCTGTCAGCCGCTAGCATTGACCCGCCCTGGGCCTCCGGGGCCAATGAGGGGGAAGGGTGCTTTCAGGCCGCCGGCAGCGTCAGCGCGTCATCCTCGCCGCCCTCGCGGTGGTCGGGATCGTGTTCGGGGCCCTGTTGTACAACGCCCAACTGCTCGACTCGAGCCTGCAGGCCGTTACCTACGACACCTTCATCACGAACGCGCCGGCGCGGATCTCGAACCTCGTGACGATCGTCGCGGTCGATGACGCCACGATCGCGCGGTACGGCCAGTACCCCCTGCCGCGACAGGCCTACGTCGATCTGCTGAACACCATCAAGCCGTTGGCTCCCCGCACGGTCGCGTTCGACGTCGGCTTCTACGACAACTCCCCGAATCCGGATCAGGACCGCGCGCTGGCTGTCGCCATCAAGGACGCCGGCAACGTCGTGCTCGCGATGCAGGGAGCCGGCGCGAGCGTCGGCATGGATGGCGCGATCCGCTTCAACAACGAGCAGGTGCCGATCCTCGGCCTACGGCAGGCCGCCGCGGCGCTCGGTGCCGTGAACATCCAGCCGGACTCCGATGGCCGCGTGCGGTCGGCCGCCCTCGCGGTCGACACACCGAGTGGTCACTACTACGCGCTGCCGCTGGTCGCGAGCGCGCGCACGCTGCTCGCGGCGAAGTTCGTTGCGGGCGATGAGACCTCGATCCGCCATCAGGGCAACCGGCTCGTGCTACCGGGGCGCACCGGCGTACCGGATCGGACCATGCCGATCAACGAGACCGGCTCCATGCCGATCTACTACGCGTCCGAGCCGGCCACCCCGCTCGGCGCGCGCCCGATCGACAGCGCACCCTGCGCCGACCCGGCGCAGTTCTGCGTCGTTTCGCTCGCGGACGTGGTCGCGGGAAAGATCCCGCGTCCGCTCATCGCGAACCGCCTGTTGTTCGTTGGCGCGCACTCCGTCTCGGCGGTGCCTGACGACTACCCGGTGCCGAACAGCGGCGGCACGAAGATGTACGGGGTCGAGGTCTGGGCGAACGCGGCATCGTCCATCTTCACGAACCGCTTCCCGGAGATCCGCGAAGGTTTCCTGATCACGCTGGTCCAGATCGCCGTCGCGACCCTCGGCGGCATCCTCCTGGTCGCGCGTTTCCGGCTGTACGGCTTCCTCGCCGCGATCATCGCGCTGCTGGGCTACGGCCTCGTGCGGTCGTACAGCTTCCACGACGCATCGCTGAGCCCGGTCGGGGATGGGCCGATCGCGGTCGCCTCGCTCGGCTACCTCGCCCCCGCGGCGTTCTGGTGGGTCATCGCGCTCGGATACCTACTCGTCGAGGAGCAGACCTCGGTGCGGCGGACCCAGACGACCTTCGGACGGTTCGTCACGCCCTCGATCGCGCGCACGATCATGGACATCGAGGAGAGCGGGAAGCTGGCCATGGGCGGCGAGGAGAAGCGGGTCACCGTCCTGTTCGGCGACATCCGCGGATTCACCACCATGAGCGAGGGAATGACGCCCCGCGTACTGCTCGACACGCTGAACCGTTACTTCGAAGGCATCGTGAACGTCGTGAATCGCTACGAGGGCACTGTGAACAAGTACAACGGCGACAACATCATGGTCATCTGGGGGGCCCCGCTGCCCGTCGAGGATCAGGCGCGCAAGGCGGTCCAGGCGGCGCTCGAGATCCAGCGCTGGATCGTCGCGGAGCGGTCGACCGGCGGTCCGGACGTCTCGTTCGGCTTCGGTATCAACACCGGTCCGGTCGTCGCCGGCTTCCTGGGGGCGCTCGGCCGGATGGAATACACGGTGATCGGTGACACGGCGAACGTTGCGTCGCGGCTCACCTCCAACGACATCGCCCGCCGGGACCAGGTGGCGGTCAGTGCCCAGACGCTGTCCGAGCTCGGGGCGGACGTCGCGTCGGTCGATCTGGGTGCCGTCCACGTGAAGGGCCGCACCGAGCCGATCCGCTGCTATCAGATCGACCGGATCGGGACGATCGAGAACCCGAATCCGGCGCCGGCACCCGAACGGCCGATAGCCGCGGCGGCCGTGGCCGGGTTCCATTAACCCGATGGCGATCGACGACAAGGTGGCGTTCGTGCTGATGAAGCTGACGCACCTCTCCGTGCAGCGCGACCGGGAGGCCTACCTCCGCGGGCTCATCGAGCTCTGCGCGCAGGCGACGGACGCCGAGCGGTGCACCGTGTATTTCGTGGATCAGGAGCGCAAGGAGCTCTGGTCGCGTATCGCGGCGCGGACGGCGATCGAGATCCGGCTGCCGCTCGGTACCGGCATCGCCGGACAGGCGGCCCTCACCGGCGAGACGATCAACGTTCCCGACGCCTATGCGGATCCGCGCTTCGACCGGAACGTCGATCTCCGGAGCGGCTACCGCACCCTCAACATGCTCGTCGTCCCCGTATGGGAGGACGCCAGCCGCAATGTCATCAGCGTGCTGCAGGTCCTCAACAAACGCAGTGGCCCGTTCGAGCGGCGCGACCAGATGCTCCTCGAGCGGATCGCTGAAAGCGTCGGGCCGGTCCTGGTGCAGACCGCAGCGGACCTGTCGTGAGCTCGCCCCTCGAGCGCCGGCGCGACGAGCGACGCGGGACCGAGCGCGGCGACCGCCGCGGCAATGAGCGCCGCCGCGGCGCCGGACGCCGCGACCTCGACATGCTCCTCGACGTCACCCGGCGCCTCATGACCGTGACCGATCTCGACGCGCTCCTGCGTCTCATCGCTGATGCGACGGTCGCGATGGTCCAGGCGGAGCGCGCCACCATCTACATCGTCGACCGGGATCGCCAGGAGTACTGGTCCCGCGTCGCGACGGGCAAGGGCATGGGCGAGATCCGCTTCCCGCTTGGCGTGGGCATCGCCGGGACGGTGGCAATGACAGGCGCGACGATCAGCATCCCCGACGCGTACGCCGATCCGCGTTTCAGCCCGTCGAACGATCAGCGGACCGGCTTCAAGACCCGAAATCTCCTCACGCTCGCGATGACCGATCACGA
>JBBQHN010000123.1:0-5459 GCA_038324015.1 Candidatus Limnocylindria bacterium
GAGGGACCAACCGGTCTCACCCCGGATGGCCACTGGCTTGTTCTGACCCGTGACCAGATCCAGACCGACGGTCAATGGGTGAGCGGGTTCGCGGTCGTCAATGCGACGACCGGCGTGCTCTCGGGACGGTTCGAGCGCAGAGCCGCGTCGACCTACGGCTTCGTCGGCATTTCGGCGGACGGCGCGTCCCTGTTCCTCCAGGAGCTTGGCGGAGGCGCGATACGCCTCCGGGTATGGGATCTTGCCGCTTCGGCATTCTTGCCTGACGCGGTCATCGGCACGCGGTGGGATGGACGCCAGGTCGGGTTCTCGACGGCCCCGATCAGCACGGCAGACGCGCGGTCGGTCGTGTGGCTCGACGCGGGAAGCGCAAGCGCGGCGCCGGCGGTCCGGGTCCTCGACCTCGTGGCCAAGCGTGTCACGACGATCGCGCTGCCGGATGAACAGCGGTCCAGCGATTTCGAGAAGTACCTGTTGTGGTCGTTGGCGCTCTCGCGTGACGAGTCAACGCTCTACGCCGTCAATCCCGCGCTCGGGTTCATCGACGACGTGTCGCTGCGTACCGGCACGGTGGATCGGTCGAAGAAGGTGAACGTGACGTGCGTTGACGACGGCGTTCTCGCGACCACGGTCCGAACATTCTTCCCGGTCGCCGAGGCGAAGCGCTACATCCGCGGTGGTGCTGCGCTGACCGCGGATGGCCGCACGCTGCTCGCTGCTGGGACGATGGGCATCGCGGTCATTGACACCGCGACGCTCGCGTCACGGGCGACCTGGGCCACCGACTCGACGTTCGACAGCTTCGCGCTCTCGCCCGATGGCGCCCGGCTGTATGGCATCAGCGATCAGCTCGGTAAGATCCGGGTGCTGCGTGTGACCGACGGCGCGCTCCTCGGCGAGCTCAAGCCCGCGGCCTATCCCAACGAGATCGTGCGCATCGATCCGGCCGCCGACCCGAACGTCGTCTCGAACGTTGCCGCGGTGCAAGCCTGCGGCGCGTACGCGGCACCGGATCCGACCGTGTCAGCCGACATCCAACACCTCAAGACGAGCGCGACGGTGGTCGAGACCCTCGGCCCGTGCACACTGCGCGTGCGGATCGAAGGCGGTGCCGGCACTCTTGTCCCATTCACCGGCAAGGTCATCAGCGTGCGCGCGACCAGTCAGACCACGTTCGCGAGCGCACCGCAGGGTGACCTGACCGCGATCGGCCGGTTCGCCTTCAAGCCCGGCGACACGTTCACGCTGTCATTCGACAGTCGCGCGTTCCCCGACGGCTCCTACCCCCTCAACTTCATGAACCGCTAGCACGTCGTCCCCCTTGGTCGCCTGCCCGCTGGCACCATAGGCACGTGCTACGCGAGGGTCTGCGAGGCGAGTTCCCAGCGGCATTCGATCTCGCCGCCCGTGCGCGCCGTCCATCGGTGACCCCGATGATGCCGGCGCTCGCCGCGGTCGGCGCCCTCGGTGTCGAGTCCCTCACGGTCGCGTTGGTCCGCACGGTCCAGAGCGCGGGCTTCTATGCGACGGGAGCCTATCTGGTGCGCAGCCTGGAGTCGGTCACGATCGTCGGCTACGCGGCCGCGACAGTCTTTGCATTCGGCTCGGCTCGATGGCGGGGCGTCGCGGCGAGCGTCGCGTTGTTCGCCGTTCTGTGGATCCAACAGTTCTGGCTCAATGCCTCCGGTCGCCAGATCTTTTGTGAGCGGAGCGGTATCTCATGCGACTTCCTGACGTTCGCCTGGCCCGGGATCTGGCCGCAGCTCGTGGGGATCGCGTTCGGCCTCGCTGCGGTGCGGCTTGTCCGTCACGGTGCGCCAGGCATCGCCGCGCTCGCCCTTGGAGTCGGAGGCAGTGCCCTCTCGTCCGCACTCGGGCGTCTCGCCTTCATCCCGTTCCTGGGAACCGCTCCGCTCGGTGACGACGCGCGTGCAGCGATCGCCACGATCATCGTCGTGTCCCTGATCGGCGCGCTCGCAGCCGGCCTGGTCCTCGGGGCTTTCGGCAGCCGGCACGTGCTCGATGCGCTCATCGTGATCGCGTACTTCGTCGGCCCATGGTCGCCGCAGCTGCGCGGCTTTCAGGACGTTCCGCGCCCGTTCGTCTTCTCGGTCGACTGGCAGCTGTTCGTTCCGGTCGGCTACGCGATCGCCGCCGTCGTGGGGCTCGCGATCGGCGTGGCCGTCGCCCGCCTGCGCGACCCGGAGGCACCAACCGTCCGCGACTAGGCTCTCCGCGATATGTGGGGGTTGTGGCGCGATCGTGACTTCCTGAAGCTCTGGGTCGGCCAGACGGTCTCGGACTTCGGCGACCAGATCACGCTCCTCGGCCTGTGCCAATTGCACGACGATGCGCCGCAGATCCCCGACCGACCCTCGATAATCTAGACATGGCCCGCACCGATTACTACGCCATCCTCCAGGTGACCAAGGATGCGTCGGCGGACGACATCCGGAGCGCCTACCGCAAGCTCGCGCGCCAGCACCACCCCGACGTCAACACGGCCGAGGACGCGAGCATCCGCTTCAAGGAAGTGACCGAGGCGTACGAGGTTCTGTCCGATCCGCAGCGCCGCCAGCGGTACGACATGTTCGGCAGCACCGACGGCGCGGTCGGTTTCGGCATCGACGACCTCTTCAACACCTTCTTCGGCGGCGAGACGCGCCGGCGGGAGCGCGGCCCGATGCGTGGCGCCGACCTGCGCATGCAGATCGAGATCGAGCTCATCGACACGGTCCGCGGCGGCGAGCGCACGATCAAGGTCCCGCGGCTCGAGACCTGCGAGCGGTGCGGTGGCGATGGCGCGGAGCCCGGATCCACCGCGACGACGTGCGCGACGTGCAGCGGCAAAGGTGAGGTCCGGCAGGTCCAGCAGTCGGTGTTCGGTCGATTCGTCAACGTCTCGGCCTGCCCGCGTTGCGGCGGAGCGGGGAAGACGGTCGACAAGGTCTGCACGCGCTGCCGCGGCGAGGGCCGCGAGCGCAAGGAGCGAGAGATCAACCTCACGATCCCCGCGGGGATCGACGACGGTCAGCAGCTCCGCGTCGCGAGCGAGGGCGAGGCTGGCATGCGCGGCGGACCGTCGGGTGACCTGTACGTCCTCATCCGCCTCAAGGAGCACGCGCGCTTCAAACGCGAGGGCGACGACCTGATCCACGTCCTCCGCATCTCGCCGGCGCAGGCTGCGCTCGGCGACGAGCTCGACGTGCCGACCATCGAAGGCGATCGCGCAAGGATCAAGGTCCCCGCCGGCGCCCAGCACGGTCAGGCGGTCCGGCTGCGTGGCAAGGGTGTGCCGCACCTGCACACGCAGAGTCGCGGCGATCAGCTCGTGTACCTCGACGTCGTCGTGCCACGCGTCCTCACGAAGGAGCAGAAGACGCTCTACCAGAAGCTCCACGTCGCATCGGGCACTCCCGAGCAGGCGGAGGACGACCGCGGCGTCTTCGATCGGATCAAAGACGCTTTCATCTGACACCGAACCCATCAAATGGCTCGAGATCTCCGTCCCGGCGCACGTTGAAGCGGTCGAAGCGGTGAGTGAGATCCTGGGCCGCGTCGGCTACAACGGCGTCGCCGTCGAGGAGCCGCTGGACCCCGCCGCCCTCCACGTCGTGAAGGCGTACCTGATCCACGATCACGTGTCGCGCATCCGCGTGCGCAGGGTCCGCGACGCGCTCGGCCATCTCCAGGCGTTCGGCCTCGGCCCGATCGGCGACCTCCAGGTCCGCGAGATCAAGGAGGAAGCCTGGCTCGAGACGTGGAAGGCGTCGTTCAAGCCGATCCGCATCGGCGCGTTCCTGGTCCGGCCGACCTGGTCTGACGCGGATCCCGGTGATGCCATCGTCCTATCGCTCGATCCCGGCATGGCCTTCGGCACGGGACTCCACCCGACGACACAGGGCTGCCTGCGGATGCTCTCGCGGGTCGCCGTCACGGGCCTGCGTGTCGCGGACGTCGGCACTGGCTCGGCGATCCTCGCCATCGCGTGCGCGAAGCGTGGCGCGATCGCGGTCGTCGGTGTGGATATCGACGAGATCGCGATCCGCGAGGCCAGGGAGAACGTGACTCGCAACGAGGTCACCGTCGCGCTCCGCGTCGGCAGCGTCACGGATCTGGAGGGCACGTTCGATGTCGTGCTCGCCAACATCGTCGCCGCGGTGTTGCAGAAGATCGCATCCGATCTCGCGGCGCACCTCGCGCCCGACGGCCAGCTCGTGCTCGCGGGGATCATCTCGACCGAAGAGGACGAGACCGTCGCCGCATGCACCGCCCTTGGCCTTCGGGTCCGAACTCGCGAGCAGGAGGCCGACTGGGTCGCCCTCGAGCTGACCCGCTAGGAGGCGGACGAGATGCATCAGTTCTTTGTCGATGCCACGCCGTCGCAGCGGGCCGTGATCACGGGCGAGCAGGCCCGCCAGATCGCGACGGTCCTGCGCCTCGAGCCGGGCGAGCGCATCACGCTCGTCGCTGACCGCACCGCGCACGAGGTCGTGCTCGAGACCATCACGCCCACCGAGGTCACTGGGCGGGTGATCAAGCGGCGCCAGCTCGCGACCGAGCTCCGGTTCGACCTGACCCTCGCGCTCCCGCTGCTGAAAGGCGACCGGAGCGAGGAAATCGTCGAGGCGGTCAGCCAGCTCGGCGTCCGCCGCATCGTGCCGTTCGTGACGTCGCGCTCCGTTGTGAAGGAGCTCTCGCCGGCGAAGCTCGAGCGCTGGCAGCGCATCGCGCGCGAAGCCGCGGAGACCGCGCATCGCGCGGTCGTGCCGGAGATCGAGACGTTGGTCGGCTGGGACGCGCTCTTCGACCGCCTGACCGGGAAGATCGTCGTCTGCTGGGAGGCGGAGGAGCATGCGTCGCTCATCGAAGCGGCAACTGGTAACGACATCTCGCTCGTGATCGGTCCGGAGGGCGGCCTCACGCTCGAGGAGATCGGCATCGCGCGCGAACATCACGCTGCCGTCGTGTCGCTGGGCCTCCGGACGCTGCGCGCCGAGACCGCCGCGATCGCCGCGGTGGCGGTCCTCGCATCGCGTCGCGAGTAGCGGCTAGATCCCAACGACCCCGCGCTCCTGCAGCTCGCTCCGGTCGAAGAGCGCGCGGTTCGCGACGATGCGTAGGGGCGGTGCACCGGTCGCGAGGTCCAGAGCGAGCCCCGCGGTCACTCGTCGGATGAGGATCAACGCGAGAAGTACGAGACCCGCGACGACGACCGGCGTCGTGCCCTCCTGTTCCCAGATCACGGCCGGGAAGACCGCGAATGACAGCAGCGACGCGAGGGGAAGCAGGCGGCTCGGCCGCGCACGGACGGCGATGCGCATGAGGCTCGCTGCGATGACCGGCAACATCATGATCACGAAGGCGACCGGATCTGCCGCGAGTGCCAAGCCCCAGCCCGCTGAATTCGCGCGGCCGCCGTCGAACCGGTGGAAGACGGGCCACATCTGCCCGGCCAC
>JBBQHN010000124.1:0-5453 GCA_038324015.1 Candidatus Limnocylindria bacterium
CCTCGCGGCGAACCTGATCTTCGGCCTGGCCGGGATCTTGGGTCTGCTCGGCATCGCCGGCTTCGTCCACGCCTTCGTCACACCGCGGGAGAAGATCGTCTTCGCCCCGGTCGGTGGCACACGCAAGGTCCCGACTCCCGCGTAAGGCCTGATCAGATCGCGAGTCGCCCGGCAACGGGCGATCGAACAAGGAAGCCCGGTCCGATCGGACCGGGCTTCTCTAGCTGTACAGCTCGCGGAGGGCCGGAGCGACTCGGGTAGCGAGCAGCTCGATCGCGCTCATCAGCTTCTCGTGCGGCAATGTGGCCGCGTTCATCATGAACGTGATCCGCGAGATGCCACCAAGCGACTCACTGTGCCGGGCCACCTTCGCGACGATGTCTTCGGGCGAACCGACCAGCAGCGCCCCATCCGGGGTGATCTGCGCGTCGAACTGCGCCCGGGTCGGCGTCGGCCAGCCGCGCTCCTTCCCGATCTCGCCGAACGCGCGGGCATAACCGGGGAAGAAGTCATCGGCCGCCTCCTTCGCCGTCGGCGCGATGTAGCCGAGCGCGTGCACGCCCACATTCAACCGATCCGGCCCGAAGCCGGCGGCCTGGCCGGCCTTGCGGTACAGATCGACGAGCGGTCGGAAGCGGCGGGTCTCGCCGCCGATGATCGCGACCATAAGCGGCAGGCCGAGCGAGCCGGCGCGAACGAATGAGCCCGGGGTCCCGCCGACGCCCAGCCAGATCGGCAGCGGGTCCTGCATCGGCCGCGGGTACACGCCCTGCCCCGTGAGCGGAGGCCGATGGATCCCGGACCAGTGCACGAACTCGTTGTCGCGAAGGGCGAGCAGCAGGTCGAGCTTGTCGGCGAACAGCGAGTCGTAGTCCTCGAGCTTGTAGCCGAACAGGGGGAACGCTTCGATGAACGAGCCGCGACCGACGATCATCTCCGCGCGGCCGCGCGACAGCAGGTCGAGCGTGGCGAAGCTCTGGAACACCCGCACGGGGTCGGCGGCGCTGAGCACCGTCACGGCGCTCGTCAGGCGGATGCGCTTCGTTCGCGCCGCGGCCGCCGCGAGGATCTCCGTCGGCGCGGAGTCGAGAAACTCCCTGCGGTGATGCTCGCCGATGCCGAACACGTCGAGACCCAGCCGGTCCGCATGCTCGATCTCCTCGAGGAGGTCGCTGAGCCGATCCGCAGGATCGCCGGCGACGCGCCCTTCGCCGATCGAGGCCGCGAAGCTGTCAACGCCGATCTGCATGACGTCTGTCGAACGCAGCGGTCAGACCTTCGACTTCAAGAGGTCAAGCACCTCGCTCTGTACTTTCAGGATCTCGAGCTGCTGTGTGGCCAGCTGGTGAAGCGCAGTCAGGGTCTCGTGGTCGGCCTCGGCACGCGCGTCCTGTGACGCGGAGATGACATTCTGTCCGACGATGATGATCGGCAGGAGCACGAGCTGAAGGAAATTAGACGAGAGCCAGTTGATCAGCACGGTGGGCGAGCCCTGCTCGATCGCGGCCGGTAGCGCGACGAGGGCGATCAGGCTGAACGCATAGGCGCAGTACATCGTGCCGACGATCCTCGTGATGTGGACCGCCATCGCGGCGTTGAAGCGGCCCATCATCCCGCTGCCGTGGATCTGCGCCACGATCTCCGCGGTCCGTATGTGCCGCGGGACGTGGAGGTGTGGTGCGGTCCGCGCGACGCTCAGTGCGGTCTCATGCGTGCTGGTGCGCTCTTGCATCGTCACATCTCTCCGTTCAGTGCCGCGATCAGCTGGGGTGTGCGGCCACCCAGGCGTCGACCTTCGGGATATACGACTGCGGCGATTTCGCGAACTTCGCCTGGCAGCCCGCGGCGCAGAACGCGTACTCGCGATCGGGCATCTCGAGCGTGAGACCCTGGTCACGGGCCTCCTCGATGTTCACGATCATGTCGCAGACGGGGTCGATGATCTCGGTCATGTCCTTCTCCTTTAGCGATCTATGGATGCGCCACGCAGGCGGAGCGAGTTGCTGACGACGGTCACCGACGAGACGGCCATGGCCGCGGCCGCGAAGATCGGCGACAGCAGCACGCCCGTGAACGGATAGAACGCACCGGCCGCGAGCGGGATGAGCGCGACGTTGTAGAAGAACGCCCAGAACAGGTTCGTACGGATGGTACCGACCGTCTTGCGCGAGAGCCGGAGCGCACGCGCGACACCGCGCGGATCTCCTCCGACGAGGACGATGCCGGCCGAGGCGATCGCGACGTCGGTGCCGCTCCCAATGGCGATCCCGAGATCGGCCTGGGCCAACGCCGGCGCATCGTTGACGCCGTCGCCGACCATCGCGACCTTCCGGCCGCTCTTCTGGAGCTCGGCCACGATGGCGGCCTTGCCGTCCGGTCGCACGCCCGCACGGACGTCGTCGATACCGACGATGCGGGCGACTGCCGCCGCGGTCCGCGGCGTGTCCCCCGAGATGAGCAGTGTCCGCAGACCCATGCGCCGCAGCTCGGCGATGGCCTCTGCCGCTGCCGCCTTCGGCACGTCTGCGAGCGCGAGGATCGCGAGGGGCGCGCCATCGACCGTCGCGATGAGGGTCGTCTTCCCGGCCTCCTCGTGGTACGCGAGCAGCCCGTCTCCGAGGTCCGCGAACCCGTGCGCCTCGGCGAACGCGCGGTTGCCGACGAAGACCTGCCGGCCGTCGATGACGGCGTGGATGCCCTGGCCCGGGAACGAGTCGAAGAAGCTGGGCTCGCTCAAGGCGAGGCCCTTCGCCTGCGCGGCCTCGACGACAGCTGCCGCGAGCGGATGCTCGGACCGCCGCTCGGCGCTGGCGATGAGCCGCAGGGCCTCGTCCTCGCCGACATCGCCGCAGGCGAGGATGTCGGTGACCTCGGGCCGGCCGACGGTAAGCGTGCCGGTCTTGTCGAAGGCCACGGTGTCGATCGCGCGCGCGGCTTCGAGCGCCTGGGCGCTCTTGATGAGGATGCCGCGCGCCGCACCACGACCGGTGCCCACCATGATCGCCGTGGGGGTCGCGAGTCCGAGCGCGCAGGGACAGGCGATGATCAGGACCGCGATGAATGCGGTGAGGGCACCGGTCAGCGCCGGCGCCGGGCCGAAGATCGCCCACACGACGAAGGCGACACCGGCGATCACGAAGACGACCGGAACAAAGACGGACGCGACCTGGTCGACGAGACGCTGGATCGGGGCCTTCGAGCCCTGGGCATCCTCGACGAGCCGCACGATCTGGGCGAGCATCGTGTCGCCGCCGACCCGGGTCGCCCGCAGGCGCAGCGCGCCGGTCGTGTTGCGCGTGCCGCCGGTGACCTCTGCGCCCACGGTCTTCTCGACGGGGATCGATTCGCCGGTGACCATCGACTCATCGACCGCGGAAGAGCCCGCGATGACAAGCCCGTCCGTGGGGATCGTCTCGCCGGGCCGGACGAGGATCACGTCCCCGACCTTGAGCTGATCGATCGGGATCTCTTCTTCCAGGCCGCCCGCGCGGCGGACCCGTGCGGTCTTGACGCCGAGCGCGAGCAGGGCGCGGATCGCGTCGCCGGTATGGGCACGGGCGCGTGCCTCCATGAACCGGCCGGCGAGCACCAGCGCGATGATCGCCGCGGATGTCTCGTAGTAGAGGTTCGCGTGCGGCTCGAGGCCGTTGGCGTAGAACAGGCCCGGTAGGAACGTCGCCGCGACCGACAATCCATATGCGGCGGTCGTGCCCACGGCGATGAGCGTGTTCATGTTGCTGGTGCCGTGCTTGATGCCGCTCCAGGCCGCGCGGTAGAACGGCGCGGCCGCCCACAGCTGCACCGGCGTCGCGAGAACGAAGAGCGCGTAGGCGCGCCAGTCGGCATGGTCGAGCTCCGGTATCAGGTGCGGAGCCATCGACAGGACCATCGTGGCCGTACCAAGGACGCCCGCCACGATGAGCCGCCGTCGCAATGAATCGACGTAGCGGATCCGCAGCTCGCGTTCCTCATCGATCGCCTTCGCGCGAGCGGCGTCCCCTTCGGGGATGACGAGCGCGCCATAGCCCGCTCGCTCGACGGCGCGTACGAGGGAAGCCATCTCGACGCCGGCCGGACCAAGACGGACCGTCGCCCGCTCGTTGGCCAGATTCACCTCCGCGGACTCCACGCCGGTCACCGCCGCCAGCGCCGACTCCACAGACTTGACGCATGAGGCGCAGGTCATACCGGTGATCGCGATGTCGCGCTTGTCGGACACGGTGGCCGTCATGCGACCACACCCGGCGCGATGTACGCCGTCGGATCCGCCAGGAACTTGCGCTTGCACGACAACGCGCAGAACCCGATGGTGAGGCCCTGGTACTCGGTCAGGTGGACGGCCGTCGCGATATCGACGCTCATGAGGCACACCGGATCGAGTCCGCTGATGCCGTCGGCTTCGAGCTCCGGCGCCGTGAACGCGAGCTCGACGTTCCCACGGGGTGCCGGAAGGTAGCGCTGGTAGACGTGATCGCGCAACACCACCGGGACCGGAAGCACGTGTTCGGCCGCCAACATCGTCTCGATGTAGTCGAAGACCGTCGGCATCAAGGCGCGATCGTTGAGATCCTTGAACCAGATCGACTGACCGAAGAGCTGCAGCAGGGCGTTGTTGCCGACCGCGCAGGGCCCGAGGCACCCGGTGAAGGTCAGGTGGACCCGGTTGCGGATCTTGCGGCGCTCCCATTCAGCGGACCAATCATCGTTGGCGAACGCCAGGCGTCCCTTCTCGACACGGCCGCAGCAGCAGTTGCCGTTGGCCATCGAGCAGACGAAGAGGTTGCCGACCAGCTGGACGATCTTGAATTCCTCGCCGCGCGCGGTGATGCGAGTGACCGGACTCACTTGCGCGCCAGCTGGAAGAGCTCGCTGAGCTCGCTGATCATCGCGTCATTGCGGCCCTCCTTGAATCCGGTGGGCACACAGGAGGCGAGATGGCCGCGCAGCATCTCGGCCTCGAACTTCTGGAGCGCGCGCTCGATCGCGAAGGTCTGCTTCAGGACATCGACGCAGTAGGTGTCCTCTTGGACCATCTTGCGGATGCCTTTGATGTGCCCCTCGATCGAGGCGAGGCGGGTGTCGAGGTCCTTTTTGTCTGTCTGCATGCCGGTCGTCCCTCCTACTGCTGGACGATCAGTGTACCCCCCCCTCCCTATGGGGGCGGGTCACACCGTCAGACCGGCGGGGGCATCAAAACGAGCGCGCGGAACAGCTTCTCGAGCTCGGCCGCGGGATCCGCGGAGATGCCGGTGTGCACGGCCGACGGCTGGATCATCGTGCTCGACGGCGATGCCAGCGAGTAGAAGCGCTCGCCCGGATCGAGCCGGGCGATCGGTCCGGCAGCCGGATCGCCGCCCGCGACGCGTTCGATCGCCGCAAGGTGCGGGCGCACGCTCGCAGCGTCGAGATCGGGCCAGAGCGCGCGCAGCCGCGTCTCGTCGAGCGCGGTCCGC
>JBBQHN010000125.1:0-5390 GCA_038324015.1 Candidatus Limnocylindria bacterium
CGATGCCCGCGCCGACGATCCCCCCGCCGATGACGAGGAGATCGACGGTGCGGCCGCCGAGCGACCGCACCGTCTCCTCGCGTGTAGCTACTTGTTCGCCTTGTTGTACTTGTCGATCTGGTCGTTCATGTCAGCTGCGGCGGCGTCCAGCGCGGCCTGGCTCGTCGCCTGGCCGAGGAGGACGGACTCGATCATCTTCTGGGTGCGCGCGCGTGCCTGCGGCATGACGCCGAGGACGCACCCGTTGGTCGCGCGGTTCTGCGGTGAGTTACGGATCTCGTTGACCGCGGTGGTGAACTGCGGGTACTTCGCGGACCAGTCCTTGGCAGCCTGCTCGTTGTAGGCGGCCTTGACCACCGGGTAGTAGCCCGTGTCGAGGTTCCACTGCGCCTGGACCGGGGCGGTCATCGCGTACTTGATGAACTCCCACGCGGCCTGCTGCTCCGCGGCCGGGCGGCTCTTCAGGATGTAGAGCGATGCGCCGCCGATGATGTTGCCGCCGGTGGCGGGCTTGCCGTCGGGTCGCGGGTAGAGCCCCGTGCCGACCTGGAACTTCGCGGTGTTCACGGAACCGCGTAGCGACGCGGAGCTCTCGATGTACATCGCGGACTTGCCCGCGTTGAACGCGTTGGTCGCACCGGCGTTGTCGATGCCCGGGTTAAGGAAGTAACCGCCGTCGACGCCGGCCTTCCACCAGTCGAGAATCGCCTTGCCCTCGGCGCTGTTGTAGACGACCTTGCTGGCGCGGTTGTCGCGGCCGTTGCCGTTGTCGCAGTAGAGCGCGCCCGACGTCGCCATGAGCTGCTCGAACAGCCACCCATAGATCGACGGGCCGAAGCCGTACTGCGTGGTCTGGCCGCTCGCGTCCTTCTTCGTGAGCTTCTTCGCGGCGTCCGCGACCTCACTGAAGGTGAGCGGCGGCTTCTCGGGATCGAGTCCGGCCGCCTTGAACGCGTCCTTGTTGTACAGAAGGATCGAGGACGACGCGTTCCACGGCATGCTCTGGAGCTGATCCTGGTACTTGTAGTAGTTGAGCACCGTCGGCTCGAAGTCCGCGGTGCTGAACTTGTCGCGGTCGATGAACGCCTGCATCGGGACGGTCTCGCCCGATTGCCGCATGTAGGCCTGACCGATGTCGTAGACCTGCGCGATCGCCGGCGCCGCGTTGGACGCGAGCGCGGTGTTCAGCTTGGACAACAGGTCGTCGTATGTCCCCTGGAAGACCGTCTCGACCTTGATGGCCGTTTGGCTCTTGTTGAAGTTGTCCACGACCTTGTTCAGCGCGTCCCCGTTGACGCCGCTCATGGCGTGCCACCAGATGATCTTGGCCGCGGGCTTCACGTCCTTGCCCGGCGCGAGCGCCGACTGGTCGGACGAGCCACCGCCGGACGAGCCGCCGCACGCGGCCGCGATGACCGAGACGATGAGCGCGAGTGCTGCGAACCTACGCATGTGTACCTCCACCATTCCTAACCCTTGACCGCGCCCGCGGTGAGCCCACGGATGAGCTGACGTTGCCCCGCAACGAGCAGCGCCAGCGTCGGTACCGCCACCATGATGACACCCGCCATGATGACGCCCCAACGCGCGGATTCCTCGAACCGCAACTGTGCAACACCGACCTGGGTCGTGCGCATGAGCGTCTGGTTGGTGATCAGTAACGGCCAGAAGTACTGATTGTACGTCGACAAGAATCCGTAGATCGCCACGGTCGCGATGGCCGGCCGCGAGAGCGGGATGACCATCGTTCGGAGGAACCGGAACGAGCTCGCGCCGTCGATCCGGGCCGCGTCCCACAGCTCCCTGGGGATCTGCATGAACCCCTGCCGCAACAGGAACGTGCCGAACGCCGTCGCCATGAACGGCACCGCGAGACCCTGGTACGTGTCGAGCCACCCGAGCTGCCGGATCGTCAGGTAGTTCGGGATGATCGTGGCCTCCCACGGGATCATGAGCGTGGTGAGGAACAGGAAGAAGAGCAACGAGCGCCCGCGGAAGGCGAGGAACGAGAACGCGTAGGCCGCGAGGCTCGCGGTGATGAGCTGGCCGATGACCACGGCCGTGGACACGATGAAGCTGTTGAGCAGGTACCGGCCGATCGGGATCGTGTCGAGCACCGTCGTGTAGTTGGCCAGCGTCAGATTAGTGGGGATGACCGGCGGCGGGAACGTCGCGATGTCACGCTCACTCATGAACGAGTACGAGAGTGCCAGGAGCAGCGGGAACGCGACGACGATCGCCGCGATGACCAGCACGATGTAGGCGCCAACTTTCCCTGGTTTCACTGGTGGTCGCTCACTGGTACTCGCTCCGCGAGTCCAGCGCGCTCGTCAGTCCGCGTCGCCTGCGGGCGCCGCCCCCTGCCTCGCTCACTGGTAGTGCACCCGACGCTCGACGACCTGGAACTGAACGATCGTCAGCGTCAACACGAGCGCCAGGAGAACGACCGCCTGCGTGCTCGCGTAACCGAACTGGAAGTTCTGGAACGCGTCGAGGTAGATGCTGTAGACGAGCGCACGCGTCGCGTCCACCGGACCGCCGCGTGTGAGCAGGTGGATCTGCGTGAACGACTGCAGCACGCCGATCGTGTCGACGACGAGCAGGAAGAAGAGCGAAGGCGACACCATCGGCACGGTGATCCGCGCGAACAGCCGCGCCCCGTGGGCGCCGTCGAGGTGCGCCGCCTCATAGATCTCCTCGGGCACGCCCTGCAGGCCGGCGAGCAGCACGATGATGTTGGTCCCGAGCGTGAGCCAGATCGTGGTGATGGAGACGGCGACGATCGCCCAGCTCGGCTGGGTCAGCCACTGCGGCCCGACGATCCCGGCGAGCGAGACCACGTAATTCAGCAGGCCGAGGCTCGGGTTGAACAGCAGCAGCCAGATGATCGTCCCGACCGAGGCCGAGATCGCGATGGTGCTCGACATCATCGTCCGGAACACGTTGATCCCGCGCAGCCGCTGGTTGAGCATGACCGCGAGCACGAGCGCGATGGCGATGCCGAACGGGACCGCATAGAGGACGAACAGCGCGGTGGCCACCAGACCGGAGTGGAAGACCGGCGACGTCAGCAGGTCGGTGTACTGCTCCAGCCCGGCGAACGTGGAGATCGCGCCGCTCTGCTTCGTATAGAAGAAGCTGAGGTAGATCGTGCGGCCGAGCGGGATGAACACGAACGCGGCGAACAGCACGAGCGACGGGAGGAGATAGAGAAGCCCGACGCCGAGGCCGCGGGCGTCGCGGGCGGTCCAACGCATCACCTCCGCGGCATCCTACATTCCCCCGATGGTCGCTCCCCCAACCATGCGCCAGCTCGCACGCGCCTGGTTCGACGTGTCGACCCAATCGGTCGGCGGCGGGACCAGCACGCTCTTCATGATCCGGCGGATCCTGGTGGACCGGCACGGCTGGATCACGCTGCGGGAATTCACCGAGGCGTGGGCGCTCTGCCAGCTCAGTCCCGGTATTCACCTCGTCGCGCTCGCTGGACTCCTCGGGGACCGGATCGCCGGCGCGCGCGGCGTGGTCGTCGCCGTCACAGGCCTGATGCTTCCGGCGGCGCTGATCACCGCGGTGCTGACAGCCGGCTTCGGTCAGATCGCGCACCACCCGCTCACTGTCGCGGCGCTCGCCGGCGTCGCACCCGTCTCCGGCGGGATGGCCATCGGGCTCGCGCTCACCACGGCAGCATCGGTCATGCAGCGGGGCCGGATGGTCGCCGCCGACGTCGCCGTCGTCGTCGCCGCCTGCATCGTTCTGCTGCTGAACTCGTCCTTGACCATCGTCGTCATCGTTGTCGCCGGGCTGCTTGGCGCGCTGCTCCTGGGACGGACGCGACCGACCTCGAGCGAGGCACCCACGAGCTGATGCCCGAGCAGATCATGCTGTTCCTGATCTTCTTGAAGTCGTCCGCCCTTGCGGTCGGCGGACTCGCGTCGCTGCCGCTGCTTCGCGCGGACCTCGTGCCGCACTACGCCAACGATGCCGCGATCGTGCAGGCGTTGGCCATCGGCCGCCTTGGACCCGGCCCGAACGGTCTGTACATCGTCAGCCTCGGCTACATCGTCGCCGGCCCGACCGGTGCGCTCGTTGCGCTCGTCGCGGCCAGCCTCGCGCCGCTCGCGATCTTGCCGGCAACAGCGCTCGCGCGGCGATGGCTGCTCTCGCACTGGTTCGGCGGCCTCGTTCGCGGCGTGGCGCTCGGGACCGGGGGCCTGCTGCTCGCCACAGGTGCCTCGATCGTGCAGGCCGGTGGCACGCAGTGGTGGCAGCTCGCGCTCGTCGCCGCAACGGTCGCGACGACGGTGCAGGGCAAGCTGCACCCGGCGCTCATGATCGGAGCTGGCGCGGTCGTCGGACTGGCCCTCGGCCGCTAGTTCGAGGTCGCGGTCAGGACGCGGCCGACTCCACCGTTCCGAAATACGCCGTCAGGCCGGCAGCCATGGCCAGCGGGGCGGCGTCGCAGGGGCGCCATTCGTGATGCTCGTGCGCCTCGAGTGACGCGTCGGGGCAATACGCGAGACCTGTCCCGACCGCGTGCACCTGGCCGGCGTCGGACGTGCCCCATTGGTGGTCGGCACGTACGCATACAAAGGAGACGAGCTCACCCATTGCGCTAGGCAGAAGCATCCGCCGTGCCACGGCCGGACGGCGGCTTTCCGGCCGAAAGCCGACGGCGCGCAGCGAACGGACTATGGTTGCGTGACGCAGTTTCCCAAGAAGAACGGAGTCGAAAGTGAACGGCACAGTCAAGACCCTCACCGATCGCGGGTACGGTTTCATCGCGCAGGCGGACGGGACGGATCTCTTCTTCCACCGCTCCCAGGTGGCGGGCGGCGGCTTCGACCGGCTGGTCGTCGGCCAGGCGGTCACCTACGAGAAGGGCGTCTCCTCGCGGAACAACAAGGAAGAGGCGCAGAACGTCACGCCGGCCTGAATCACGGGCCTGAAGACGCATCCGGGGGATCCCGGGCCGCAAGGCCCGGGATCTTCGTTTTTGCCGGCTTCTAGAGTTCCCGCGGGGCGTCCGTCGAGAACCGCCGGTCCCGCTCGTCGTACTGGTGAAACAACGCCCATGGAGGACAGCGTGAAGTACATGCTCATGTTCATCAGCGACGACTCGAACTGGGATCCGAGCAAGCCAGAGATCCAGGAGGCCTACAAGCGGGTCGGCCAGTGGTTCGAGGAGCACGGGAAGAGCGGCAAGATCACGGGCGGCGAAGAGCTCAAGGGGACGGCCACCGCGACCACCGTCCGCCAGCGCGGCGGCAAGATCACGGTCACCGACGGTCCGTTCAGCGAGTCCAAGGAATCGATCGGCGGGTATGCGCTCGTCGACGTCAAGGATCTCGACGAGGCGATCGCCCTGGCCAAGACCTGGCCGACCTTGA
>JBBQHN010000126.1:0-5381 GCA_038324015.1 Candidatus Limnocylindria bacterium
GCAGCTCATCGAGGGCGCGGAGGGCGACGAGGACAACCGCGTGCAGGAGGTCGCGAAGATCTCACGCGCGCTGAAGGCCATCGCCCGCGAGCTCGAGGTCCCGGTCGTCGCGCTCTCCCAGCTGTCGCGGCAGATCGAGACCCGCGGCACCGAGCCGATGCTGTCAGACCTGCGTGAATCCGGAGCCCTCGAGGCCGACGCGGACCTCGTGATGTTCCTGTGGCAGAAGGATCAGCAGGATCGCAAGGACGGCGTCGTCCGGCTCAAGCTCGCGAAGCACCGGAACGGACCGACGGGGGACATCGATCTGCACTTCGAGGCCGAGCTCACGCGGTTCCGCGACCTCGGCGTGACGCGGGAGATCGCCTAAGCCGGCTCGATCGCGACCGTGACGTGGGCGCGGACGTCGGTCGCCAGGCGGATCTCGACCTTGTGCACGCCGAGCGTGCGGAGCGGGTCGGCGTGGATCTTCCGGGGATCGACACCGATGTGGTGCTCGCGCTTCAGTGCGTCGGCGACGTCCTTCGTCGTGACCGAGCCGAACGTCTTGCCCTGGTCGCCGGACTTGAGCGTGAAGAGGAGCGTCACCAGGTCGAGCCGCTTCGCCAGCGCTTCGGCGTCGGAATGGCTGCGGTCCTGTTTCGCCTGGACGCTCGCACGCTCCTGGGCGACGCGCTTCAGCTCGCCGGAGCTCGCCTCGATCGCGAGGCCCTTGGGAAGCAGGAAGTTCTGGGCGTAGCCGTCGGCGACGTCCTTGACGTCACCAGGGCGGCCGAGGCCGCGGACCTCCTGCTTCAGGACAACGCGCACGGTCAGGTCTGGCTACGCGGTCGGGACGGCCGGGGACTCCGGCAGGGCGGATGCCTGCTCGCACTTGAGGCGCTCCCTCTCCCCTGCGAGCACGGAGGCCGCGACGGCAAGGACACCCATCACCGTCACCGCGCCGATGATCGCGAGGACCGCCTCGATGGCCCCGAAAACGCCGCTGCCGTTGTCACGGTCGCTCATACGGATCGCCCCCCTTTTGCTTGTGCTCAATTTACCGCGCCGCATCCCTGCTCGCTCCGCACATCCCGCGCCTACCCCGCGCGGACATCTGCGTCGGGGAAGTGCACCCGCAGCGCCGCGGCGGCGGCCGACAGGCCGGCGTCGTGGTCGGGTGTCCAGAAGGTGATCTGGTAGCGCGCCTTGCCGTTCGCGACCCGCAGCAGCTCGACCTTCGGCTCCGGATCGCGCGCGGCTGAGCCTACCGACGCGAGCGCCTCCTTCACGGCGTCGGTCGAAAGCTCGCTGGCGGTGTCCAGGGAGAGGAACACCACGCCTCGGCGGAGCGGGAAGCGGGTGAGGTTGACCACGGGTTTCGTCATGAAGTCGCCGTTCGGCACGATCACCTGCCGCCCATCGGCCGTGCGCAGCTGCGTGGTCCGGAACGAGATCTCGTCCACCAGTCCGACGTACCCATCCACGTCGATGGTGTCGCCGATCCGGAACGGCCGTTCGACCAGCACCCAGACACCCGCGAAGAAGTTGCGCAGGATGTCCTGCAGCGAGAGGCCGATGACGATGCCCACGACGCTGAACGAGGTGAGGATCCAGCCGAACGCGCCCTGCGTGTAGATCGCGACCACGATCAGGATCCCGATCGCGATGACGCCGAGCTGGGAGAGGTTGCCCAGCAGGATCGTCGCGTTGGCGTGCGCGCGATGCCGGACGAGCTGGCGCATGGTCAGGCCGCGGACCGCCTTCGAGATCACGATGGTGATGACGACGACCACGGCGGCCCACAGGGTCCGGGTCGCGTAGTCGAAGACCGTGTCCCGGAGAACGAGGGGATCCACCAGGGGACTATGCCCCGCGCCGGAACCGGACGCTTTCAGGCCCGCTTTCGGCATTACCTCTTGACAACTGAACATCCGTTCGGTTACCGTCCGGGCGATGACCAAACAGGACCAGCAGCGGGCTGAACGGATCCTCGACTACATCCGCGAGACGATCGACGAGCGGGGGTACCCGCCGAGCGTTCGGGAGATCGCCGAGGCCGTCGGGCTCGCCTCGACCTCCGCGGTCCACCACCACCTGACCAAGCTCGAAAAGGACGGCCGCCTTACGAAAGAGGCCACCCGCTCGCGCGCGCTCACCCTCCCCGGCAGCCACGCCGCGAAGCTCGTGGTCGCGCCGATCGTGGGCGAGATCGCCGCCGGCTCGCCGATCTTCGCGAACGAGGACCGCACGGAGACGATGACGCTCCCGGCGGAGCTCGCGCCTGGTCATGACACGTTCGTCCTGCGCGTGCGCGGCAAGTCGATGATCGAAGACCATATCGACAACGGCGACTACGTCGTCATCCAGCCGCAGAGCACCGCGCGCGACGGAGAGATCGTCGTCGCGATCCTCGACGACAACACCGCCACGCTCAAGCGCTTCTACAAGGAGCGCGACCGCATCCGGCTGCAACCCGCCAACAGCGAGATGGAGCCGATCTACGCCCGGGACGTAAAGATCCAGGGCCGGGTCATCGGAGTCATCCGCCGGCTCTCGTAACCTCAACCGGTGGCGACCCCGCGCGTCCTCTCCGATCGTGAGCTGAACCGAGCCCTTCTTGCGCGCCAGCTGCTGTTGAAGCGCGCATCGCTCACGCCCACGGCCGCGATCGAGACGCTCGCAGGACTGCAGGCGCAGTTCTCTCCTGCCCCATACCTTGGTCTGTGGTCGCGCCTGACGAAGTTCGCCATCCCGGACCTCGAACGCGCCCTTGAGGCGCGCTCGGTGGTGAAGGCCACGCTGATGCGGGGCACGCTTCACATCGTCAGCGCCTCGGACTACGCGCCGCTCGTCGTCGCGATGACGACGTCGCGTGGCGATCGTTGGGCTCCTTCGGCCCGGCGACTCGCGGACGCGGTCACGGTCCACCGCGCGGCGTTGCGGTACGCGAAGACACCGCGGACGCGCGCCGAGCTCGCCGAATTCCTGACGACGCAGGGCGTCACGAGAGAACTTTCAGCACCGCTGCTCTGGTGGCTCATCGCCACCCAAGGTCGCCTGGTGCACGTCCCACCCAGCGGGTCCTGGGGTCACCACCGGGCTGGCGACCTGATCGCCTTCGACTCGTGGATCGGCCCGTCGCGGCTGCCCGACGTCGCGGAGGCGATCAGCCTCGTCGTCACTCGTCATCTTTCCGCCTTCGGTCCGGCGACGGTCGACGACATCTCCTCGTGGAGCTCGCTGCGGACGCCGGCGATCCGCAATGCGCTCACCGAGCTCGGTCCGAAGATCCGTACGTTCAGCGATCCGCGCGGCCGCACGCTCTACGACGTCAAAGGTGCGCCGCTTCCCGGTGCCGATACGGTCGCGCCCGTCCGCTACCTCCCGAAGTGGGATAGCACGCTGCTCGCGTATGCGGCACCAGAGCGGGTGCGGATCCTGTCGGAGGCACACCGGAAGACGGTCATCGCGAAGAACGGCGATGTCGCGCAGACGATCCTCGTCGATGGCGTCGTCGCGGGGACGTGGACGATCGCGTCGAAGGCAGCTCTGGCCGTGCTCACAGTGGCGCCGTTCAAGCGGCTCGCAAAGGCCGACAGGTCCGCGCTGACCGAGGAGGGCGAGCGGCTCGCACGGTTCATCGCGCCGTCGGCGAAGACGCACCGGGTCACGTTCGCGTGACCGAGCGCGCGATCCTGCATTGCGACCTGGACGCCTTCTACGCGTCGGTCGAGCAGCGCGACCACGCCGAGTACCGCGGCAAGCCGGTCATCGTCGGCGGCGGTCCGAACGAGCGCGGCGTCGTGAGCGCAGCGTCATACGAAGCCCGGAAGTTCGGCGTGCATTCGGCGATGCCGCTCGTGCAGGCCGGCAAGCTCTGCCCGCAGGGGATCTTCGTGCCCGGCAACGGCGCCGCGTACGAGGAAGCGTCGGATGCGGTCATGGCCCTGTTCGCCGTTCGCACGCCGCTCGTCGAGCCGATCTCGCTGGATGAGGCCTTCCTCGACGTGACCGGCACCGCGCACCTTTTCGGCGGACCCGAGCACTGCGGCCGCGACCTCAAGCGCGAGGTCCTTGAGAAGGTCGGCCTCGTGCTGTCGGTCGGTCTCGCGTCGAACAAGCTCTGCGCCAAGGTCGCATCGGATCTGCGCAAACCGGACGGCTTCGTCATCGTGCCGGCCGGTGGTGAAGCCGCATTTCTCGCTCCTCTTGCGCTGAAGCGGCTGTGGGGCGTCGGACCCAAGACCCAGGCGGTGCTCGAGGACCTCGGCCTGCGAACGATCGGCGATCTCGCGACCGCCGATCCGGCCCTGCTCGAGGCGCGGCTCGGCGAGCACGGGGCGACGATCCAGCAACGGGCCAGAGGCAACGACGAGGACCGCGAGGTGCTCGGCGAGGCCGCCGAGCCGAAGTCCATCGGCCACGCGCACACCTTCGACCGCGACACGCTGGACCGGGCGCAGCTCGAGAACACGCTGCTGCGCCTCTCGGAAGGGGTCGGGCGGCGACTGCGCAAGCACGCGCTCCGCGGTCGCACGATCACCCTGCAGCTCCGCGTCGCGCCATTTGAGACGAGGACCCGTCAGCGGACGCTCGCTGACCCGACATCGGATGACCTCAAGATCTTCGAGACCGCGCGAGCGCTGCTCCGCGAGGCGCTTGCGGCCGACCGCGAGGCCGGGCGGGTCAGCCCGGTGCGGCTGGTGGGAGTGACCGCGAGCGGGCTCGTCGGGGGTGAGCAGCTCGATCTGTTCACCGGTGCGCGGGTCGCACGCTTGAACGCCGCGCTGGACGCCGTGCGCTCGCGATTCGGCGACGACGCCGTCGATCGTGCGAGCGCACGCGAGTCGAGCTCACGTCGCCGGCTTTCCGACCGCCGTCCTCGGTGAAATCTGTGGACAAGATGTGGACGGTGAGCGCGATGTGGTGTGGATGAAGGTGTGGATGCGTTCGTGGACAAAGGACCTTGTTCGCTCACGCCCTCATCACCATGATGCGCAGGTCGCGTCAAGGGGAAGGGGCACAGTGAGTGGCGGAGGAGCGGATCGCGGCACTCGCGATCGAATTCATCCAGTTCTGCTTCCGACGCCGCTCGGTCGGTTGGCCCCAGATCTATGACGAGATGTGCTACGTCGCGGGCAATCGCCTCTACAAAGGTCTGGGATACGACGAGCTGAGGGAAGCGGGCTTGGACTTCACGCTCTCGGGACTGGCGCGGACGAGCCGCGTCACGAGCGAGGTGACGCGGTCCATGCGTCGCGAGGCGGTCCTAGCGACCTAGCGGTCACGTTGGCCACACCGGCAGGGGCGGCGAGTGAAAGGAAGCGCACTCGCCGCCTCTTTATTTGTCCGGGGCCAGGAGGTGGCAGAATGGACGAGCACAAGGGGAGTGCGAGGGC
>JBBQHN010000127.1:0-5372 GCA_038324015.1 Candidatus Limnocylindria bacterium
CCCGTCGTCCAGATGGGATCGGTGAACCCGCGGGCGGCGCCGCCGGTCCCTTCCTGGTCCGGCCAGCCGTAGTTCTTCCCCGGAGCCAGGATGTTGATCTCGTCGTTGGTCGTGGCGCCGTGCTCGACCTCGTAGACCACGTTCGTACCCGGTTGGATGGCGAGCCCCTGCGGATTGCGGTGCCCCATCGAGTACGCGAATGTCCGAGCGGCCGCGCCCGGGAGGATCGGGTTGTCGTCCGGGACCGAGCCGTCCGCGTTCATACGGAGGACCTTGCCGTTGAGGCCGTTGGGATCTTGCGCGAGCTTGCCGCTGCCGTTCTCACCCATCGTGGCCCAGAGCTTGCCGTCGGTGCCGAACGTCAGGCGGCAGCCGTCGTGGATCGAGGCCGCGCGGATCCCATTCCGGATCACGTAGCCGTCGAACGAGATCGCGTCGGCCGAGGCCTGGTAGCGCAGGATCTCATTGCGCCATTCGCCGGTGTCCATCCTGGATGCGCAGACGTAGAGGAAGCCGTTCGTCGCGAAGCCCGGATCCAGGGCGATGCCCATGAGCCCGGCCTCGCCCATCGAGTGCACGTCGATCCGCAGTGAGCCGAGCCTCTTCGCGTTGGGCTTGCCGCTCTCGAACATGAGGATGGTCCCCATCCGCTCGGTGACGAAGAGGCGACCATCCGGCGCGAACGCCAGATCCCATGGCACCGAGAGGTCGGACTGGATGACCGTGTCGGTGAGCGTGGGTGCACCGCCGGTCGGGGCGTCGCTCGCTCGACCGGGTGCGGCCGCGGCGGCGCAGCCGCTCAAGAGCACGCCGAGCAGTGTCGCCCGCGCGATACCCCGGATCCCGCTCACCACGGACCATTGTGACAGTGGACCTGCGACACTCCACCCTCTTGAGAGTGAGTGCCGCGTGAGAGAAGAGCCGCGGCGGATCGCCGAACGCCTCGAGGCGACGCTCCGGATCCCGGACGTGGCCCCCAGGGGTATGGCCGTCGTCAGCCATCCCCTTCCGACACACGGCGGCACGATGCGCAACCCGCTGGTCGCGGCGATCGCGCGGGCCATCGCCGCGAAAGGCCTCTACGTTCTGCGGTTCAACTTCCGCGGGGTCGGCGCGAGCTCCGGCACCTGGACCGGCGGTATTGCCGAGACCGAGGACCTGGCACTCGCCATCAGCGAGGCGCGGTCCATCGCACCGGACCTGCCGCTCGCCCTATCGGGCTTTAGCTTCGGCGCGGTGACGACGCTCCGTTGGCTGGCGAGCGGTGGTCGGGCGGAGGCGGTCGCGCTGGCCGGCGTGCCGCTTCGATCGGTCGCGTTCCAGCGGCAGGAGCTGCCTCCGGTGCCGGACGGCACCTTTATCGTCGCGGCCGAGCACGACCAGTTCGGCACCGCCGACGAGCTTCAGGTGGCTTATCCGCGCGCCGTCGTCGTGCAGGTCACGGGCGTGGACCACTTCTTCGTTGGGAAGCACGACCTGGTCGGTGGCCTCATCGCGGATCGGATCGCGGCGGACCTCCGGCTAGACTGACCCTTCCGATGACCGCTGAAACCACTGCGCCGGCATCTGCGACCGTGTCCAGGAAGACGCGGAAGCGCATCCTCACGGGCGATCGCCCGACCGCAAAGAGCTTCCATCTCGGCAACTACTACGGGACGCTGGCCAACCGCGTCCGGCTGCAGGACGAGTACGAAAGCTTCTTCCTCATCGCCGACTACCACATGCTGACGACGCGGATCAGCGATCTCGACGAGATCGGCCGCAATATCCGCGAGCTCGTGATCGATTACCTCGCGGTGGGCATCGATCCGGACAAGACCACGATCTACCTCCAATCGCTGATCCCGGAGGTGACCGAGCTCTTTCTGTACTTCTCGATGCTCGTGACGGTCCCTCGGGCGGAGCGGATCCCGACGCTCAAGGACCAGATGCGGAACCACAGCTTGAAAGAGCCGACGTACGGCCTGCTCGGTTATCCGATCCTGCAGGCCGCCGACATCCTGATGGTCAAGGGCGACCTCGTGCCCGTCGGCCGGGACCAGGAATCCCACGTCGAGCTGACCCGGGAGATCGCGCGCAAGTTCAACGATCTCTTCGGGCCGGTCTTTCCGGTGCCTGACGCGCTGATCCCGGAGATGGGCATGCTTCCCGGGATCGACGGCGCCGGGAAGATGGGGAAGAGCCTCGGCAACGCGATCTTCCTCACCGACGACACCGAAACGGTCACAAAGAAGGTCATGGGCATGTACACCGATCCGACGCGGATCAAGGCGACCGATCCGGGCACGGTCGAAGGGAACCCGGTGTTCGCTCTGCACGACGCGTTCAATCCCGACACGGCCGAGGTCGATGACCTCAAGGAGCGCTACCGCGTGGGGAAGGTCGGGGACGTCGAAGTGAAGCGCACCCTGGTCGCGGCACTCGAGCGGTTCCTCGGGCCGATCCGCGACCGCCGAGCGCGCTACGCGGCGGAGCCGAAGAAGATCGACGAGGTCATCCATGCCGGGAGCGCACGGGCGCGCGACGAAGCGCGGCGCACGCTGCACGAGGTCCGCGCGGCGATGAAGCTCGATTACTTCGGCCTCTAGCAGCGTGCCAAGGCTCTATGCGCTGATCCTCTCCGGCGGCGCCGGGACCCGGCTCTGGCCCCGGTCACGGCGGAAGAAGCCGAAGCAGTTCCTCGACCTGATCGGCGAACGCACGATGCTCCAGGACACCGTGCATCGCATCGCCGAGGTCATCCCGAGCGAGCGCATCTTTGTCGTCGCGCCACCCGAGCACCGCGCGCTCATCCACGAGCAGCTCCCCGAGCTCCGCACGGACCACGTCGTCATCGAGCCGTACCCTCGCGGCAACGCAGCCGCGATCGGGCTGGCGATGGCGGCGCTCCACGCGTTCGACCCGGATGCCGTCGTCGCGGTGCTGCCGTCCGATCACGTCGTGACGAAGGGCGGAGCGTTCCGCAACGTGCTCCTCTCGGCGACCGCCGCCGCGGATGCCGGCTGGCTCGTGACGCTCGGCATCACGCCGGAGAGCGCCGACACCGGCTTCGGCTATATCGAGGCCGGGGAGAAGGTCGACGTCAGCGGTCCAGTGCCGGTCTTTACGGTGAAGCGCTTCATCGAGAAGCCAAAGAAGGATGCTGCCCTGAAGCTGTTGGCGGCCGGCGGCCACTACTGGAACGCCGGGATGTTCGTGTGGCGGGTCGACAAGATCCTTGCCGCGTACCGCGAGCATCTCCCGAAGACGGCGGCCGCGCTCGACGCGCTGGGCGCCGCCATCGGCTCGCCGCGGTACGAGGGCGTCCTTGCGGAGGTCTGGGAAGAGACCGACCGGACCACCATCGACTACGGGATCGCCGAGCGGGCCAAGAACATGGCGGTCGTGCCGGCCGACATCGGC
Organism: Candidatus Limnocylindria bacterium; assembly: GCA_038324015.1. GTDB lineage: Bacteria > Chloroflexota > Limnocylindria > P2-11E > P2-11E > UBA4735. The sequence continues at coordinate 3,403 of JBBQHN010000127.1, forward strand.
TGGCAGGACGTCGGGAACTGGGCCCGGCTGGCCGAGATCGCGGCCGGCGGCCCAGTGGCCGCCCTTGACCACATCGAGGCCGACGGCTCGGGCAGCTACGTGTTCGCCCCGGGAAAGACCGTCGTGACCATCGGCGTGAGCGACCTGATCGTCATCGATACGGACGACGTCCTCCTGGTGGCGGCGAAAGACCGGGCCGAAGAGGTAAAGGCCGTCGTCGACCGGCTGACGCGGGAAGAAAAGGAACATTTGCTCTAGTTCGCGGGGAAACGGCGGCCACGGTTGCCGCCGCTGGTACCGTGGATTACGGGGAGGCGCCTGGAAGGGCGCCTTTTTCTCTGACTGAGGTGAGATGGCAGTAGCCAAGCAAGCGAGCAAGCAGCCGGTCAAGAGGGCCACGGCGACGTCAAAGACGGCCGCCGCGATCGCTGCTGCCCGAGCGAAAGTCGCCGACACGACCGAGATCGTGCGGCCGGGCCCGGCTGTGCCGGCCCCGGCCGAGCTCCAGTCAGAGGAGCCGGTTGCCAAGGGCCGGAAGGGCGGTGACCTGGTCATCGTCGAGAGTCCCACCAAGGCCAAGACCCTCGGCCGGATGCTCGGCCCCGGGTACACCGTCGAGGCCTCGTTCGGCCATATCCGGGACCTGCCGAAATCGAAGATCGGCATCGACATGAAGACGTTCGCCCCCGAGTACGTGATCCCGCCGGACTCGGAGAAGCACGCGCGTCTGCTCAAGCGCGAGGCCAAGGTGGCCGATCGGGTCTGGCTCGCGAGCGACCTCGACCGCGAGGGCGAGGCGATCGCCTGGCACGTCGCGCAGATCATCAACGTCCCGGCGTCGAAGCTGCGGCGGGTGACGTTCCACGAGATCACGCCGGACGCGATCGCCGAGGCGTTCCGGAAGCCGCGCCAGATCGACCAGGACCTCGTGAATGCGCAGCAGGCGCGGCGGGTCGTTGACCGGCTCGTCGGCTACACGATGTCGCCGCTCCTGTGGAAGAAGATCCGCTACGGGTTGTCGGCCGGCCGCGTGCAGTCCGTCGCGTTGCGCCTCATCGTCGACCGTGAGCGCGAGATCCAGAAGTTCAAGCCGGACGAGTACTGGTCCATCGACGCGCTCTTGGCGAATCACGCCGGCGAGACGTTCACTGCCGAGGTCATCTTGCACAAGGGCAAGAAGCTCGCGATCGGCAACGCTGCGGATGCAGAGACGCACCGCGCCGCGCTTGCCGACGCCGTCTATGCGGTGGCGAGCCTCGAGAAGCGCGAGTCATCGCGGAGCGCCGGCGGACCGTACACGACGTCCACGCTCCAACAGGACGCGTCGCGCAAGCTCGGCTATTCGGTGAAGCGAACGATGGTCCTCGCGCAGCAGCTCTACGAGGGCGTGTCGCTCGGCCCCGACATTCCGGTCGGTCTCATCACCTACATGCGGACCGACTCGCTGCACATTGCCGAGGGCGCGCTGAAGCAGTCCAAGGACGTCATCACGAAGGAGTTCGGTCCGGACTACGCGCTCGAGAAGCCGCGTCACTTCAAGACGAAGAGCAAGGGCGCCCAGGAGGCCCACGAGGCGATCCGCCCGACGGACCTCTCGCGGACACCCGACCGGATGAGTCGGTTCCTCAACAAGGATCAGCTGCGCCTGTACACGCTCATCTGGCAGCGGACGCTCGCGTCACAGATGGCGCCGGCGAAATTCGAGAACACGCGCCTCGACGTGGGCGCTGACGGCTACACGCTGCGCGCGAACGGACGGCTCGTCATGGTCGACGGATTCCTTCGTGCGTACCAGGAGGGGACCGACGAGCCGGAGAAGGAGATCACCACGCTGCCGGCCGTGGTCGAGGGCGAGGAGCTGAAGCTCCAGAAGCTCGACCCGTCGCAGCACTTCACCCAGCCGCCGGCGCGCTTCAACGAGGCCTCGCTCGTGAAGACGCTCGAGGAGCACGGCATCGGCCGTCCGTCGA
>JBBQHN010000128.1:0-5283 GCA_038324015.1 Candidatus Limnocylindria bacterium
ATCGCGTTGGGGAGGGCCTCGGAGACCGTGCCCTCCACCTCGATGACGTCCTTGTTGCTCGGCTTACTGCTTGCCATGAACTCCAGACACAAAAAGCTCCGCGGCCATGCGCCACGGGAAGCAAAAATGTACCAAAACCGCACGATTTGGGCAAGCGTCGATCACGCGTGCACCAAGCCGGCACTCGGAGCGACAGCTTCGCCCCGGCGCGTACGACCGAGCCGGGCTGTGCCGGCTTCGGCTGAGCCCTCTTCGACGGTCAGGACGACCGGCCCGCCGGGCAAGCAAGCCACGGTGTGTTCGAAGTGAGCCGAAAGGCTTCCATCCAGGGTCACGACCGTCCACTGGTCCTCGAGGACCTTCGTGGCGATGCCGCCGACGTTCACCATCGGCTCGATCGCGACGCAGAGGCCTTCCTTGATGTCCTTGCCCCGGTCGGCGGTGCCGTAGTTGGGCACCTGGGGGTCCTCGTGCATGGCCCGGCCGATCCCGTGGCCGACGTAGTTGCGGACCACCGAGTAACCCTGCGCCTCCACGTACTGCTGGACCGCGGCGCCAATGTCCCCGAGGCGGCTGCCGATCCGTGCCGCGGCGATCCCCTTTCGGAGCGCCTCCTCGGTGACCGCGATGAGCTTCCTCGCCTCGGCCGAGACCTCGCCCACGGGCACCGTGATCGCCGCGTCGGCGTGCCAGCCGCCGACGATCGCACCCGCGTCGATCCCGATGATGTCGCCCTCTTTGAGCCTCCGCTTGCTTGGGATGCCGTGGACGATCTGTTCGTTCACCGAGGTGCAGATCGTGTTCGGATACCCGTAGTAGCCGAGGAACGAGCTCTCCGCGCCGGCGCGCTTCAGCACGTCGGCGGCGATGCGATCGAGCTCCAGGGTCGTGACGCCGGGACGGACGGACGCGCGGGTCGCGGCGAGCATCGCGGCAACGACCTGGCCCGCCTCGCGCATCTTCGCGATCTGCTCGGGCGTCTTGAGCGTGACCATCAGAGTGCCGCCTGCCGGAGGCGCGCGTTGACCTCGTCGATCGCACCCACGGCCGGGACGCGCGTGAGCAGGCCCTTCTTCTCGTAGTAGTCGAGGACCGGACGGGTCTGCTCTTCGTACACGTCGAACCGTCGATGGATCACGTCCGGTGTGTCGTCGTGCCGGCCTTCCTTCTTCGCGCGTGCGAGCATCCGCCGCTCGAGCTCGTCGCGGGGTACGTCAAGCAGCAGCACGCGGCCGATGCGCCGGCCGCGGTCGCCGAGCAGGCGATCGAGATCGATCGCCTGGGCGACGGTCCGCGGGAACCCGTCGAACATGAGGCGCTCGTCGAGCGGACGCTCACGGATGAAGTCGCGGACCATGCGGACCGTGATGTCGTCCGGCACGTACTCGCCCTTGTCCATGAAGGCGCTCGCGATGCGCCCGAGGTCAGTTCCGAGCCGCATGTGCTGCCGGAACAGCTCACCCGTGGACAGCTGCGTCCAGCTCGTGGTCTCGGTGAACTTCGTCGCCTGAGTGCCCTTGCCCGCGCCCGGAGGGCCCATGAACACCATGTCCCAGGACGGAATGCCGGTCCGAACAACGTTGGCCCCGAGCTCGGCCATCATCGGATGAAACCCTCGTAGCTCCGCATGAGGAGCTGGGCCTCGAGCTGCTTCATCGTTTCGACCACGACGCCGACGACGATGAGGATGCTCGTGCCACCGAGACGGAGCGTCTGGACACCGGTGAGATCGCCGACGAGCGTCGGCATGACCGCGACGATGCCGAGGAACAATGCACCGGCGATGGTGATGCGCGTGACCACACGGCCGAGGAACTCCGCGGTCGGCCGGCCGGGACGGATGCCGGGGATGAACCCGCCGTACCGCTTGATGTTGTCCGCAACGTCGTTCGGCACGAACGTGAAGGCCGTGTAGAAGAACGTGAACGCCACGACCAGGACGAAGTACGCCCCGTTGTAGAGGACCGTGTTCTGGAACGCGGCCACGATCCCGGTCGAAAGGTTCCGGAGCCACTCGGTGTCGCTGTTCGTGAAGTACTGGGCGACCTGGCTCGGGAGTAGCAGGATCGAGATCGCGAAGATGATCGGGATGACGCCCGCGCTATTGACGCGCAGCGGGATGTGCGTCGCACCACCCGAGTACATCCGCGTGCCACGCACGCGCTTGGCGTACTGCACCGGGACCCGGCGCTGGCCCTCCTGGATGAAGATGATCGCGGCGATGACCGCGACGCCGATGACCGCGTACATGGCAAGCGCGAAGTAGTTCGTCTGGACCTCGAGGGTCTGCTGCACCGTGCGGGGCAGCCGGCCAACGATGCCGGCGAAGATGATGAAGCTGATGCCGTTACCGATGCCCCGCTCGCTGATGAGCTCACCGAGCCACATGAGGATCAGGGTGCCCGCGGTCAGCGTGCAGAGGATCGCGAGCGTCAGGCCGAGGTTCGACGGTCCGAAGCCCGCCAGAACGCCGGAACGCTGCATGAACACGGAGACGCCGATGCCCTGCAGGAGCGCGAGGGGCACGGTGAGCATGCGGGTGTACGAGTTGATCTTGTTCCGCCCGTACTCCCCTTCCTTCGAGAGCCGCTCGAGGGGTGGGATCGTCTGGTTGAGGAGCGTCATGATGATCGAGGCGTTGATGTAGGGGTTCACACCGAGCGCGACGACGCTGAACCTGGACAGTCCGCCACCGGAGAAGAGGTCGAGCAGGCTGAGCAGCTGGTTGTTCTGCAGGATCGCGGCGAGCTGCGTCTGGTCGACACCCGGAAGCGGCACGTGCGCCAGGAACCGGAAAACGAGCAGCATCGCGAGGGTGAACAGGATCTTGACGCGAAGGTCAGGTGCCCGGAAGGCGTCGCGGAATGTTTCGAGGACCTTCACTCGAGCTACTTGCTCCCCGCGTCGATGAGCACCACGGATCCTCCGGCCGACTCGATCTTCGCTCGTGCGGTCGCGGACACGCGGTGCGCGTGCACCTCGAGCTTCGTCGTGATGTCGCCGTTCCCAAGGAGTTTGACCTTGGAGAGCGGCTGGATGAGGCCCTTCGTGGCGAGCGTGTCCGGTGTGACCTTCCCGTTGACCGCGTAGTTCTTGAGCTGGGCGACGTTGAGCGCCACGAACTCGATGCGGTGGCGGTTCTTGAAGCCACGCAGCTTGGGCAGGCGCATGTGCAGCGGCATCTGGCCGCCTTCGAACCAGGCCGGGAGGCCCGGACCGCTTCGCGCGAGCTGGCCCTTCGTGCCCTTACCCGCGGTCTTGCCCTGGCCACCACCGGTCCCCCGACCGACGCGGCGCAGGTTCTTCCGCGAGCCCTTCTGGGGCACCAGGTCGTGGATCTTCATCGTGCGGTCTTTCCTTCCACGAGCTCGACGAGGTGGGCGATCTTGCGCAGCTGCCCGCGCAGGGCCGGCGTGTCCTCGTGCGACACGATGTGCCCCGGCCGCTTGAGGCCGAGTGACGTCAGCGTTCCCTTGGCGGCCCGCTTCTCACCGATCGAGCTCTTGTGCTGGCGGATCTCGAGGCGGCTCATGACGCGACCACCTCGGGCTCCGGCGCGCGACGCGTGCGGCGCGGCAGGCCGCGGATCTCGGCGATGGTGTCGGCCGAACGCAGGTCGCGGAGCGCCTGCATCGTGGCCATGACGACGTTCACCGGGTTCGTGCTGCCGAGCGACTTCGAGAGGATGTCGTGGATGCCCGCCGACTCGACGACCGCGCGGACGGAGCCGCCGGCGATGACGCCGGTGCCCTTCGACGCCGGGCGCAGGAGGACCTTCGCCGCGCCGAAGTCCGCGGTGACGGGGTGCGGGATCGTCCGGTCGACGAGCGGGACGAGCATGAGGTGCTTCTTCGCGTCCTCGACGCCCTTCTTGATGGCATCGGGGACCTCATCGGCCTTGCCGAGACCGGCACCGACGTGCCCACGACCATCGCCGACGACGACGATGGCCGAGAAGCTGAAGCGCCGGCCGCCCTTGACGACCTTGGATACGCGGTTGATCTGCACCACGCGCTCGGTGAGCTCGAGGCGGTTCGCTTCGATCCGTGCCATTCCTTAGAACCTCAATCCGTTCGAACGTGCCGCGTCGGCGAGCGCCTTGACGCGACCGTGATACCGGTACCCGCCGCGATCGAAGATGACCTCTTCGATGCCGGCCGCCTTCGCCTTCTCGGCGATCAAGGTACCAACGGCCTTGGCCGCGTCGGCCCTCTTGGTCTTGCTGTCCTTCGCGTCGAGCGACGATGCGGACGCGAGCGTGCGGCCGCTGCGATCATCGATGACCTGCGCGTAGATCTGCGAGAGCGAGCGGTAGACCGCGAGGCGCGGCCGGTCCGCGGTCCCGGCGATGCGGGTCCGCACGCGGCGGTGCCGCCGCTGCCGTGCCTCGTTCCGTTCTGTGACTGCCATCTGCCGCTCCTCCCCTAGGCCTTCGCGCCGACCTTGCCGGCCTTACCGGCCTTGCGGCGGATGTACTCGCCCGCGTACTTCACGCCCTTCGCCTTGTACGGGTCAGGGACGCGGAGCTGGCGGATCTTCGCGGCGACCTCGCCGACGACTTCCTTGTCCGCACCGGACACGCGCACCTTCTGTGGCGTCTCGAGCGCGAACGTGATCCCAGCCGGTGGATCGACCTCGACGGGGTGCGAGAAGCCGAGCGCGAGCTGCAGCTTCTTCCCGGCGAGGGTCGCGCGGTAGCCGGTACCACTGATCTCGAGGTCCTTCACGTAGCCGCTGTGAACACCCGTGACCATATTGGCAAGCAGCGACCGCGAGAGGCCATGCAGGGCCTTCGCCTGCTGGCTCTCGTTCGCGCGTTTCACCGTCAAGATCCCGTCCGTCCGCTCGATCGTCACGAGCGCGTGGAAGCTCCGCTTGAGCTCACCCTTCGGGCCCTTCACCGCGACGTCATTGCCATTGAGCTTCACGTCGACCCCGGACGGGACCGGGATGGGAAGCTTACCGATACGACTCATTCCGACCTCACCACACGTACGCCAGGACCTCGCCGCCGAGGGCCTTCTTTTCCGCCTCGCGGCCGGTCATGAGGCCGGACGAGGTGGACACGATCGCGATGCCCAGGCCACCGAGGACCCGCGGCATCTCTGTCTTGCGCGCGTAGACCCGCAGGCCCGGACGGCTGATCCGCCGGATGCCCGCGACCGCCGGCGTCTTGCCGCCGACGTACTTGAGCTTGACCACCAGCTGTGTGCCGGCGGGGAGCACTTCGCTCTCCTTGGTCGCCTTGCGCTCGCTCGCAGCCTCGGTCAGGTAACCCGTGAT
>JBBQHN010000129.1:0-5252 GCA_038324015.1 Candidatus Limnocylindria bacterium
CGGTTCCTGCCGCCCGGACCACCGGAGGGGACTGGTCTCATGCGGGTCCTCGAGGGACGAGCGAGCTTGGTCCTCCTCCGGTGGGCACCGAAGCGCGCCGACTCTAGGTCGACGCACATGCAGGGTGCACCAATGAGCGAGGACGGCGAGCTCGGCACCGGCGACTTCGGGTTCGACACCCGCGCCATCCACGCTGGCCAGCGTCCGGATCCGTACACCGGCGCGCGCGCGGTACCGATCTTCCAGACGACGTCATACGTATTCGAGGACCCCGAGTCCGCCGCCGCGTATTTCAACCTGCAGGAGTATGGCAACACCTACTCGCGGATCATGAATCCAACGACCGCCGTCTTCGAGGAGCGCGTCGCGAGCCTCGAGGGTGGCGCCGGCGCGGTCGCGTTCGCGAGCGGGCTCGCCGCGCAGGCCGCCGCGCTGTTCACGATGCTCACCCCCGGCGATCACATCGTCGCCTCGAGCGCGCTGTATGGCGGGACCCTGACGCAGCTGAAGCACCTTGCGCGGAAGCTCTCGCTCGCCGTCACGTTCGTCGATCCCGACCGCCTCGACAACTGGAAGGCCGCGCTCACGCCGAACACGAAGGTCCTGTTCGGCGAGACCATCGGCAACCCCGGCGGCAACGTGCTCGATATCGCTGGTGTTGCGGAGATCGCGCACGCGCACGGGGCACCGCTGATGATCGACTCGACCTTCGCGACGCCCTACCTCTGCCGGCCGATCGAACACGGCGCCGACATCGTCGTGCACTCCGCTACGAAGTTCATCGGCGGACACGGCACGAGCATCGGCGGCGTCGTCGTCGAGGCGGGCACCTTCGACTGGTCCAACGGCCGTTACCCGGTGGTGGCCGACCCGTCGCCCGCGTATCACGGGCTCGCGTTCCACGAGACGTTCGGCATGTATGGCTACCTCATGAAGCTCCGCGCCGAATCGCTGCGCGACCTGGGCGGCGCGCTCTCGCCATTCAACGCGTTCCTCTTCCTGCTCGGCCTCGAGACGCTGCCGCTGCGGATGGCGAAGCACGTCCTGAACGCGACCGCGGTCGCGACGTTCCTCGCCGGGCACAACGCTGTCGAGAGCGTCCGCTACCCCGGCCTGCCGTCGAGTCCGTACCGCACGCTCGTCGAGCGCTACCTCCCGAAAGGCGCGGGCTCGATCTTCGTTTTCGACCTCGTGGGCGGCCGCGAGGCGGGCCAGACGTTCATCGAGCACCTCGACCTCTGGAGCCACCTCGCGAACGTCGGCGACGCGAAGAGCCTGGTCATCCATCCGGCGAGCACGACGCACCGGCAGCTGAACGACGAGGAGCTCAAAGGCGCGGGCGTCGGCCCTGGGACGATCCGGCTTTCCGTCGGGCTCGAGACCGTCGAGGACCTGATCCGCGATCTCGCGCGCGGCCTCGAGGCGACGGCATGACCGAGCCGTACCAGGATCCACAGGTCATCCAGAAGACGCTTCGTGGCGCGCACACCGTTGCGATCGTGGGCCTCTCGAAGGACGCGCTGCGCCCGTCACACTTCATCGGGTTCTACCTGCAGCGTCACGGCTACACGATCGTGCCGGTGAACCCGAAAGAGAACGAGATCCTCGGCGAGAAGGCCTACGCCTCCCTCAAGGACATCCCGTTCCCCGTGGATATCGTCGACGTCTTCCGGCGGCCGGACGCGGTCCCCGAGATCGCGCGTGCGGCGGTCGCCATCGGCGCGAAGGCACTCTGGCTGCAATTCGGCGTCATCAGCTCCGAGGGCGCGGAGATCGCGACCGACGGCGGCCTTGAGGTCATCATGGACCGCTGCATGAAGGTCGAGCACGCCCGCCATCTGGGCCGGATGCACTGGCTCGGGTTCAACACCGGGCGCATCACATCGCGGCGCGAGCGCGCCGGTGCCTGAGCAGGCTGATGTGGGGGAGCACATCGCCCTCGTCTACGAAGGCGCGGACCGCCCCGGGATCCTGCACGCGATCACGAAGGTCATCCTCGCGCACGGCGGCAACATCACCGGAATCGACATCCCGGAGCGCGGTGGCGAGCGCGCACGCGTCCACGTGGAGGTCGACCTCCCGGCGAGCACGACCGGGCCGAAGCTGGTGGCTGAGCTACGCGGCCTCGATGTCCTCCATCGAGTCGAGTTGGTCCCGTCGATGTCCGAAGTCTTCGGCAAGCGGATCATCGTCATCGGCGGAGGAGCGCAGGTCGGTCAGGTCGCGCTCGGCGCGATCTCGGAAGCCGATCGCCACAACATCCGCGGCGAGAAGATCAGCATCGACACGATCCCGATCGTCGGTGAGGAGAACCTCGCGTCTGCGGTGCGTGCGGTCGCGCGGCTGCCGCGCGCGGTCGCGCTCGTGCTCGCCGGGTCGATCATGGGTGGCGACATCACCACGGCGGTCGAGGAAGTGCGCGCGCGCGGGATCCTCGTCATCAGCCTCAACATGGCTGGCTCGGTGCCCAAGGCCGCCGACCTCATCGTGAGCGACCCGGTACAGGCCGGGGTCATGGCCGTGATGGCTGTGGCGAAGACCGCGAAGTTCGACATCTCGCGCCAGCGAGGTCGGACCTACTAGCGCGCGATCGTCAGTCGAGGAGTTGTTTGCAGCGAGCGGCCCGTTCCGCGACCAGGTCGACGAGATGGGCAGCGATCGGCCGTTCCAATGCGACCACTTCGGATACTTGCGCCGCGTCGGCGAATGCAGCCGGCGCGCCATCCGTAAGCGCACGGACACGAGCGATCGTGGCGTCCGCATCGATCCCGAGCTCTGCAGCGACCTTGGGCCAAGGATTCCTGCGTGGATCGACTTGATAGTCGCTGCCTAGCTTCATGGCGAAACGCAGCTTCTTCTCGTGTTTGCCATATGGGAGGATCGAGGCGATGTCATAGAGCGGTGCCAGCCTGACTTCGTCCGACGCGAGGAGAAGGGAATAGTTCTTGGCATGCGCATCTGTTCCGCCAATGACCCAGTTCCAGATGAGTGCATCCAAGAATCGCGACGTCGCGTCGTCGGCCGCTTCTGCCGGCATCACGCTGCGGAAGAGCGCAACAACCGTCTTGGCTCCTGGACCGCCTTCGTTCTGATACTTCGCGGACGGCGGCAGACTCAACGCCTGGCACACGTCCTCCTGATGGATCCGGATGATGTGGCCGCGTTCTCTCCGCCGGTCGTAGCGCTCTACGACTATCGCGCTCTCATCGCCGAACCGAGACACTCGTGTGCGCGAGACGACGAGACCCACCCGACGTGCCGCATCGAGACAAAGGTGCTCGTTGAGGTCATGGTCATCGAGTCCTGCGACAGCGGGCTTGAGAATGTGTGTCGTCGCGAGGGATCCTCTGGGGACACCCCACTTGCCATCCTCGTAGAGGAGCGCCGTCTTGGCCTGCGATCCGGCAAGGCTGAATTGGCCTGTGGTTCCGCGTCCGAGCCATGCCGTCGCATCTGTCTTGAGCTCGCGCAGCCGCGTGGCCACTTCGTCCTCGGTCAGCCAGTCAACTCTCCCGCGTCGCTTGAGCAGGTCGTCGGCGTCTTCGGCGGACGCAAGGCGGACCGATCCTGGGCAGTCATGTCCGACCGGAGTCCCAAGGAGCGAGAAAGGGGACGATGCGGACACGTGGAACTCGCGCGCCCATCTCGCGAGGACAAGCTCGTTGTCTGGCAGAAGACCCCATAGCCACGGCGTGATCACACCATCCGGATGGGTCGCGATGGCCGTGGGCATCGACACCGACAGCGGCGTGGCGCCCGGGGTGACCCGATAGGCTTCGCGGTAATCGAAGCGAAGTCGCCCGCTGGTGAGGCGCGTAATGGTCCCGGCCGCGGTGTCGTCGAGCAGAACGATGAGGGGATCGGTCACTTGGCCCGGTGCTCCTCGATCACCGCGTCAAGATCTACGGTGCGTTTGGGAGCTTCCGCTTTGACGCTCGCTGCGCTGTCGACTCCGACGGCAAGACCGAGCTGCTCGAGCACGCGAAGCACGAGACCGAACTCCGGTACCGATCTTCCGGACTCAAGCTCACTGACCGTCTTACGAGCGGCGCCGACCTGCCGTGCGAGCTCCGCTTGGCTCAGACCGAGGTCTTTCCGGCGCCCGCGCACGACCGCCGCCAGATCACGTGGTGATCGAATAGCCCTACGCATATACGAATGTCACCTCAAGGTTACAAGATACAGGTGTAACCTCAAGGTGTCAAGCGAATGATGTAACCCTGGGGTTATTGCCGGATCTCGTGTGGAACGTGGGCGCGGCCGATGCGGCCGAGATGTGTGTCGGCGAACGACGTCGGGTACTTGAGCCCGTAGCCCATCATCCGATCCATTCCAACGTGAGCCACGAGGACCGCTCCCGCGAGGACGAGCCAGTCGATCCCACCGAACATCCCAAGTGCGAGGACCGCGAATCCCGGCACCCAACTGTGCAAGGCGTTGTACATCATGGCGCCCGTGCTCGGGCCAGCGGCGTACCCGGCCATCGACACGTCGACCGCGAGGATGAACGGGATCAGAAACCACACGTTCCCGCCGTATCGGAGGTAGAGACCGACCGAGAAGGCGAGCACAACGGCGCCTTCAAGCCGAAGCAGCGCGCGGACTGCGCCCGTGACCACGCTTCAAGCCTACGCGCCTACTCTTTCGCGATGCCATCGCAGCGCGGCGCGACCGTCGAGTTCCGCGACGTCACGAAGCGGTACGCGGACCAGCTCGCCGTCGATGGCCTGTCGTTCACGGTGCCCGCGGGGAAGATCTGCATCCTCGTCGGACCGAGCGGATCGGGAAAGACGACCTCGCTGAAGATGGTGAACCGGCTCATCGAGCCGACGTCCGGCGCGATCCTTATCGACGGGAAGGACGTGCTCCAAGAGGATCCGGTCCAGCTCCGGCGCCGGATCGGCTACGTCATCCAGCAGGTCGGGCTGTTCCCGCATCAGACGATCGAGGAGAACGTCGGCACCGTGCCCCGGCTCCTGGGCTGGCCGGCCGAGCGGATCCGCGCTCGATCGGGCGAGCTGCTCGAGCTCGTCGGCCTCGATCCGGCCCGCTACGCAAAGCGGTACCCGGCGCAGCTCTCCGGTGGTGAGCGGCAGCGGGCCGGGGTCGCGCGAGCGCTCGCCGCGGAGCCGCCGGTCATGCTCATGGACGAGCCCTTCGGTGCGGTCGACCCGATCGTCCGCGATCGGCTGCAGACCGAGCTCCTCCGGATCCAGCGCGAGCTCGGGACGACGATCCTGTTCGTCACGCAC
>JBBQHN010000130.1:0-5206 GCA_038324015.1 Candidatus Limnocylindria bacterium
CATTCGCTCACCAAAACGCCGCACGGAATGCTCTCGCGCGGTGTCGCCGGGACGCTCGGCTCCGCGTTGATCGTGAACCTGCCCGGATCGCCGAAGGCGGCGAAGGAGTCGATGGATGTGCTCATCCCCATCCTCCCGCACGCGATCGATCTCCTTGCAGGCGAGTCGGGAGAGTCGGGACACCGCAAGCCAGCATGAAGCTGGCGTACGGCCGGGGCGTCCGTGAGGCGATCGACGCACGGCGCGGGGTCGTCGCGCTCGAGTCCACGGTCATCGCGCACGGCCTGCCGCGACCCACGAACCTCCAGACGGCGCAGCAGCTCGAACAGGACGTCCGCGATGCGGGCGCCGTCCCGGCAACGATCTGCCTCGCTGACGGCCACGCGGTCGTCGGCGCCAACGAGGTCCTCCTCGGTCGTCTCGGGAACGAGGACGGGGTCGCCAAGATCTCGACGCGCGACCTGGCGCCATTCCTCGCACGCGCCGAAGGCGGGCTCGGTGCCACGACGGTCGCCACGACTGCTGAGATCGCGTCGCGTGCGGACATCGAGGTGTTCGCGACGGGCGGCATCGGCGGCGTGCATCGCGGGGCGGAGCACACGATGGACATCTCCGCGGACCTGCGCGCCCTGGCCGATCATCCGATCGTCGTCGTCTGCGCGGGCGCAAAGCTGGTCCTCGACCTCGAGAAGACGCTGGAGGCGCTCGAGACGCTCGGCGTCCCGGTGATCGGCTACGGCACGGACGAGATGCCGGCGTTCTATGTGCGGTCGAGCGGCTTGCCCGTTCCCCACCGGGTCGACGATCCGCTCGCCGCGGCACGCATCGCACGTATACAGCTCGACCGGGGCGCGGGAATGCTCGTGTGCGTGCCGATCCCGGAGGCGAGCGCGATGCCGCGCGCCCAGATCGAGCACGAGATCGCCGACGCGCTCGCGGCAGCCGCCCGGGACGGCGTGCGCGGTGCAGGAGTGACGCCATACCTGCTCGCCAGGCTCGGTGAGGCATCGTCCGGACGAACCCTCACGGCCAACATCGCGCTGTTGCGGAACAACGCGCGTGTGGCCGCCGCCATCGCGACCGCCCTCGCCGGTATCTGAAAAGCACCCTGCGGACCGGCGGCGTATGGTCGCCGCGATGATCGGCGCGCCCACTGTTCCACCCACCGAGGACGAGGTCGGCCGCGCGGCTGCTTTGGTCTCGAATGGCGCGCTCAGCGGGGTCACGGTCGAGGCCTTCCCACGGGCGCACGACCACCACGCCTACGTGTTGAATGCTCGCGACGGCTCCGAGTATTTGTTCAAGGCGAACCGGCACCGCCATCCGGGCCGGATGCGCCGCTACCTGCATATCGCGGGGCTGCTCGAGGAGCACGCCGTCCCGCACCCGACACTGCGCTGGTACGACATGGACAAGAAGTCCCTGGACGTGCCGTTCCTGATCGAGGACTTCATCCAAGGTGAGGACGGCGCGACCCTCGGCTCGGCGCTCTCGTTCACCGACCAGCACCGCGTGGGCACCGGACTCGCCGCGGCGTTCCGCGCGCTGCACCAGATCGACTACGTGGACACGCCGACGTCGTGGGCGACCGAGTTCGATGACCGGTTCCGCACGCGCGTCGCCGAGCTCGTCGTGCTGGACGCCCTGCAGAAGACGGAGGTCCAGCGCGTCGTCGCGTACTACGAGGAGCGGCGCGGTGCCCTGAACGATGTTCCGCGGCGCATGAGCCACGACGATCCGTCGCCCCAGAACATGATCCTTGAGCACCGCGCGGACGGGTGGCAGTTCGTCTCGCTCGTCGACTTCGAGCGCACCCGTGGGCGCGATCCGCTGCTTGACCTCGCGAAGCTGCGTGCGACGACGTTCGCGCGCTGGCCCGCGATGGCCGCGCCGTTCACCGCCGCATACGGCGCGCTCGAGCCGTATGGCCCGGACCTGCGCTCGCGGGCGGAGCTGTACGACATGTATGTCCCGCTCGCGTCGATCGCGTACTTCCGCGAGAACGATCGCCCCGACCGTGAAGAGGAAGCGCGCGTGGCGCTCCGCGCCTGGCTGGAGAAGAACGCATAGCGAAGCGGCCGTTCCGGTTCAGCGTGGGTGGCGGCGGACCACAGACCGCGAAGGCGCTCACGGAGCGGGCGCGCAGGGCCGAGTTGCTCGGCTACAGCGCGTACCTCATCTCGGACCACCTGCTCGACGTGCTCTCGCCGCAGATCGCGCTCGCCGCGATCGCGGCGGTCACCGAGACGCTGCGCATCGGTCACTTCGTCCTCAACAACGATCTGCGGCATCCCGCCGTGCTGCACCAGGAGCTCGCGTCCCTCGACGTGCTGAGCGAGGGCCGCCTCGAGATCGGCATCGGCGCCGGCTGGAACGAGCCCGAGTACAAGGCGAGCGGCATCCCCTTCGAGCCCGTCCCGATCCGGGTGAGCAAGCTCGAGGAGTCGGTCGCGATCCTCAAAGGGCTGTTCGCCGAGGCGCCACTCACGCACACCGGCCCGCACTACACGATCACAGCGATGGATGGCCGGCCGAAGCCGGTGCAGAAGCCGCACCCGCCCATCCTCATCGGTGGCGGTGGCAAGCGACTGCTGCGACTCGCCGCGCGCGAGGCGCAGATCGTCGGCCTCGCGCCACGCATCGGATCGACGGGCGGCTTCCAAAGCTGCACCTTTGAAGCGACGCGAGAGAAGATCGAGTGGGTCCGCGAAGCGGCGGGCCTTCGCTTCGCCGAGATCGAGCTCAACACCTACCCGTCGTTCCGGCCAGCGTCGGTCACGAACGAGCCCAAGAAGGCCGCGGAGGAGCTGCTCGGCCGGCTGAACAAGGACAAGGAGAGCGGACTCACCGTTGATCAGCTGCTCGATTCGCCGCACGTGTTCATCGGGACTGTGGATCAGCTCCGGCGAAGTTCACCCGGCTACGCGACGAACTCGGCATCAGCAACTTCATGATCGGCAACGGTATCGATGAGTTCGCGCCCATCGTGGAGCGCCTCGCCGGGACCTAGCGGCGTTGCGCGTGGGTGAAGAGGTCGCGCATCCGAATGTAGTTCGCGACGGCTTCGCGATCGAGCAAGCCGACCAAGCGGCCATCTTTCACGACCGGCAGGACGGCGGCGGTGCCGAACCGGTCGAGCGCCTGCATGAGGTCGTCCTCCGGCACAAGCTTCTCGATGCTTGCCGCGGGCGCCATGACCTCCTCGACGGGCGTGGTCGCCCAGCGCTCGTGGTCGATCTTGCTGACATCGTCGTTCGTCACGAGTCCGACGAAGTCCTGGCCGCGCACGACGGGCACGGCACGCAGATGGTGCGGCAGCATGAGATCCCGCACGACGTTCGCCACGGTGGCGCTCGGATCGGCCGCGGTGAACGCGGTCGTCATGAGCGGACCGACCGGCATACCCGTTGCGAGCGTCGAGATCCGCTCCTGCTGGAGCGATTGGGTCGCTGCGTTGTACAGGAAGTACGCGAGCAGCAGCGGCCAGAACCACAGCGGACTGCCGTCGGAGAACTGCGCCACTCCCCAAAGGACGAACAGGCCGGCGACGATCTGACCGCCGCGCGCCGCGATGGGCGTGGCCTTGGCGCGATCGCCGCGGATGCCCCAGATGATCGATCGCAGCACGCGGCCGCCATCGAGCGGGAAACCGGGAAGCATGTTGAATGCCGCAAGCGCGAGGTTGATCGTCCCGAGGTAGCTCGAGACCGCGATCACGCCGTCGAGCGACGGCGCGGTGCGAATGTCCAGCAGACCGGGGACCGGGACGCCGACGAAGGGCAGGTCCCCGCCACCGATCGCCAGCCCGATGACGCCGATGACGACGCTCATCCCCGGTCCGGCGGCGGCCATGAAGAACTCGGCCTTCGCCGTCGGCGGCTCCTGCCGCAGGTTGGCGACGCCGCCGAGCAGGAACAGCGTGATCGACGACACCTTCATGTCGAACCGGCGCGCGACGAGCGAGTGCGAGAGCTCGTGGGCGATGATCGAGCAGAAGAACAGCAGTGCCGTGACGACCGCGACGATGAGCCGCTTCTGCTGGGACCAGGCGGTGCCCTGGAACTGGCCCTGCCAGAGCCCGAAGAAGACGAGCGCGAAGATGATCACCCACGAGATGTGGATCCTGATCTCGATGCCGAAGAGCGTCCCGAGACGGAATGAACCGGACACGAGTTGGAGCATAGGGGCGGATACTGGTGGGGATGGCTCTCCCCACCGTCCCCGAGCTCGCCGCGATGATCGACCACGCGGTGCTCAAGCCGACACAGACCGAGCACCACGTCATCGCGGCCTGCGCGATCGCGCTCGAGGAGCACGTCGCATCCGTGTGCGTCAAGCCGTTCTACGTCCCGATCACCGCCAAGCTGCTGAAGGATTCCGGCGTTGACACCTCCACGGTCATCGGATTCCCGCATGGCGGGCAGGCGTCCGAGGTCAAGGTCAGCACCGCGTCGACGGCGTTGAAGGACGGCGCGACAGAGCTCGACATGGTGATCAATATCGGCGCGCTGATCGACAAGGATTACGCGACGATCGAGCGTGAAGTGGCGTCCGTCGTCGGGCTCGCACATGCCAACGAGGCCCTGGTGAAGGTGATCCTCGAGACGAGCTACCTGGACGATGAGCAGAAGGTGATCGCCGCGAAGATCGCCGCCGCCGCAGGTGCGGATTTCGTGAAAACATCGACCGGATTCGGTCCTGAAGGCGCGACCGTCGAGGACGTCGCGCTCCTCCGGCGAACGGTCGGTGAGAAGCTCGGTGTGAAGGCTTCAGGCGGCATCCGGACCCTGGATGAGGCTCTGGCGATGATCGAGGCGGGCGCCTCGCGCCTTGGAACGTCGTCGACACGGGAGATCCTGAACGAGCTCCGAAGGCGCCGGGACGAAGTCTGACCGCATCGCGAAAGGCTCGCTTTTCCGCTTCCCGACCGATACAATCCACCGAGTACATACACGGACATCGGGCACTCGTGGGGGGCTTGACCGAGGTCGGTCGGGCCCTTTTTTCATAACCCGTTTGGAGAAAATTTGACCCTGGCACCAGAGAAACCGGCAGCTCCCGCGACCGAAGCGGGACATTTCGGCGACCTGACCATCCATCCCAAGATCGCAAAGGCGATCGAAGACCTCGGCTTCATGGCTCCGACCCCCGTGCAGGCGAAGGCCATCCCCATCCTCCTCGAGGGCAAGGACGTGCTCGCCCAGGC
>JBBQHN010000131.1:0-5139 GCA_038324015.1 Candidatus Limnocylindria bacterium
GTTCCACAACGAACAGGTGCCCGACGAGATCCTCGGCTATGCGCTGGGCGACGCGCCGGCCGCGGACGTGGACGCGTTCCGCGCGCGCACCGGCATCAGCGGTCCATTCATCCTGTATCTCGGCCAGGTGAGCCCGGGCAAAGGCTGCGACGAGCTGCTCGCGGAATGGATCGCGCACCGCGACGCGGGCGGCGCGGCTGATTACACGCTCGTTCTCGCGGGCACCGTCCGCATGGCGATCCCTGATCGGCCCGATGTGCGGGCACTCGGACGGGTGAGCGAAGAGGACAAGGCCGCGGCGCTCGCCGGCGCGGTCGCGCTGGTGCAGCCATCGCGGCTCGAGAGTCTCGGCATCGTGCTCTTCGAGGCTTGGCAGTACGGCACGCCGGTCCTCGTGCACGCCGCCAATCCGGTGACCGCGGGCCAGACCCGGCGCGCGGGCGCCGGGCGGAGCTACGCCGACGGCGCGTTCGGCGCGGCGCTGGATGCGCTCATCGGCGAGCGCGCATCGCTCGGGACCGCCGCACTCGCGTACGTCGACCGCGAGCTCTCCCTCGCCGCGTTCGACGAGCGGCTCGAGCGCCTGGTGGAGGCGACCGTCGGTGGCTGACCGGCCGAGCGTCCTCGTGGTCGTGCAGCGGTATGGCGACGTGAGCGGCGGCGCGGAGACCCACGCGCGCGAGCTCGTTGCGCATCTGCGGCCGCATGCCGATCTCCAGGTCGCGACAACGACCGCGGCCGACTACTGGACCTGGGACAACGCATACACCGCGGGCATCGATTCGGTCGATGGCATTCCGGTGCACCGCTTTCCGGTGGAACAGGGCCGGGCCCGGGACTTCCGGCGGCACGAGCATCGCGCGTTCACGAAGGAGCATCCGCTCGATGCGGAGGACGCGTTCGTGCGGGCCCAGGGCCCGGTGGTGCCGGAGCTGCTCGAGCATCTTCGCCGCTACGGCAGCGACTTCGACGCGGTGCTGTTCTTTACGTACATCTACTACCCGACCGTCTACGGACTGCCGCTCGTCGCCGAGCGAGCGGTCATGGTGCCGACCGCGCACGACGAGCCGGCTCTACGTCTCTCGCGGTACCGGCGGCTGTTCCACGCGCCGCGGGCCCTGGCGTTCAACACGGTCGAGGAGCGGCACCTCGTCCACCGGACCTTCGGCAATCAACGCGTTCCGTCGGACATCGTTGGCGTCGGGGTCGACGTACCCACGGATCCCGACGCGTCGCGGTTCCGCGCGCGCTTCGAGATCGAAGGTCCGTACCTCCTCTACGTCGGCCGGATCGTCGAGAGCAAGGGCTGCGCGACGATGTTCGACAGCTTCCAGCGCTGGCAGGCGACCCGCGGCGCGACGCCGGCGACGCTCGTGCTCGCCGGCCGCGGCAGGCCCGAGATGCCGATCCCATCGGATATCCGCATCCGTCACGTCGGCGGCCTGAGCGACATCCAGAAGTTCGACGCGCTCGCCGGAGCAACGGCGCTCGTGATGCCGAGCCTGCTGGAGTCGCTGTCGATGGTGACGCTTGAAGCCTGGGCGGTCGCGCGGCCGGTCATCGTCGACGGCCGCTCGCCGGTGCTGTCGTCGATGACGGCGCGTGCGGGTGCGGGCCTCGCCTACCGGTCGTGGGCGGAGTTCGCGGAGATCGGTGAGCTGCTGGTCAGCGATCCCGCGCTCGGCGACCGCATCGGCCGCTCCGGACAGCGTTTCGTTGAGCGGACGTACACCTGGCCGGTGGTGGTGGAGAAGTACCGCGATCTGTTCGCCGAGGTGGGGATCCGCAATTCCTGACGCGGCGGGGGCATCACGCCCCCGCCGCATCGATCGAGCGCTACGGGATGTTGATCGTGATGCCGCTGACACCGCTCGCGGCCATGGTGATGGACTGCGAGCCCGCGACCGGTCCGTCGCCGGTGCTCGCGTTGAACGGACCCTTCACGACGATGTTGATCGCGACCGCGCCGAAGCCCGAGGCGAACTTCAGTGTGAAGTTGCCGCTTGCGTCGGTCGTGGCGGCGCAGGGACCCGATGTCAGGATCAGGCAGTAGTGGCCGGCGCCCGTGCCGTTCGCGTGCACGACGCGACCGGTGATCGGCGCCTCGTTGGACTGGATCGGACTGATGCTCTTCGGTGGCCAGCCGCCATCACCGGCCGCGAGGGTCGGCGAAGGCGACGGGCTTGGCGTCGGTGATGGCGACGGTGACGCGGTCGGCGTCGGCGTCGCGGGCTTCGGCGTCTCGGTCGGAGCGGCGGTTGGCTGCTCCGTCGGGGCTTGCGTCGACGCGGTGTTCGTCGTCGGCGATGCGCTCGAGCTCGGCGACGCGGTCGCGCTCGGGTTCGACGCGGCGGTCGTCGGCACGGCCGTGGTCGGGATCGCCGTGGCGGCCGCCTGGGTCGGCGCCGCGGTCGCCTGGGCCTTGAATGCGGCGAACGTCGCCTGGGCCTGCTTGGTCTCGTCATCGGAGAGGCACCGCGCGTCGGTCCCGACCTTGTCGGCCGCGGCCTGCGGGGTGAGGCCGTCCTTGGCGACGGCGTCCTTGATCTGCTGGATCTTGTCAGTGCCGCAGAGCTGCGGGTTGTCCTTCGCGAAGGTGGACGTGCAGGCGCTGCCGACCAGGAGGAGCGCAGCCACAGTCGCCCCAAGACGTCGCATCAATTCGCTCCCTATCCCATTCCATCGTGAGCGTTCGGTTGCCTGCTCGGTGAAGAGTTTATGGGGGAGTGGACGCGATCCGGGTATCTAGCCGGTGAGGGTGTAGCGGCCGAGGCGGAGCTCGCCGCCTGCGGTCCCGATCACGAACTGGCGACCCACGTCCACACCATCGACCCGGTAGATGAAGTTCCAGGTGATCGGGCCGGCCGGGACGTCGGTGAACCAGACGCCCTGGTCGTCAGTGGCGATGGGGCAAATGCCCTTTTCGAGGACGACGCAGACCCCGACGGCGGGGGTGCCGTCGGGTCGCCGGAGCGTGCCGATGACCCGGGTGCTGCCCGGGGTGATCGTCGGCCCGGGGGTCGGGAACGGCGTGGTTCCCGGCGGGACGGTGGGGCCGGCATCCGTCGGTGACGGCTCCGCAGATGGCGGCGCGGCGGTCGGCGACGCGACGACCTCGGGTGCCGGCGGCGGGGCGGCGCAGGCGGTCAGGAGCATCGCGATCCCGAGTGCGGCCACGGAGCGCATCACCAGACCGATGCTCGCGCATCGACGCGGTTCAGCGGTCGCTCGCCCGGCCTGCCGCCATACTCGCGGCATGGCAGAGCCCAGCGTCGCAGTCGTCATTCCGGCCTTCCGGGCCGCGGCGACGATCGCATCCGTCATCAAGGAGATCCCGGCCTTCGTGTCGCACATCGTCGTGGTGAACGACGCCAGCCCTGACGAGCTCGACGCTGCGATCGGCGCGATCTCCGATCCGCGGGTGCATCTGGTCCATCACGACACGAATCGCGGTGTCGGTGGCGCAACATTGACCGGATATGACGCCGCGCTCTCGCTTGGGGCCGGGATCATCGCGAAGCTCGATGCCGATGGGCAGATGGATCCTGCGGCGCTGTCCGTGATCATCGGCCCGATCGTCAGCGGCGAGGCCGATTACGCGAAGGGCAACCGGTTCCTGCACGGAGCGGAGCTGCGCGCGATGCCGCGATCCCGACGGCTGGGGAACACCGCGCTGTCGTTCTGGACGAAGCTCGCGTCGGGGTACTGGCCGATCTTCGACCCGACCAATGGCTACACCGCGATCCACGCCTCGATCATCCCGTTCCTGGACCGCACGCGGATCGCACCGGGATTCTTCTTCGAGACGAGCATGCTCATCGAGCTCGGTCGTCTCGACGCGGTCGTGCAGGACGTCTATCTGCCGGCGCGCTACTCCGGCGAACCGAGCTCGCTTTCACAACGTCGCGCGGTCGGCGAGTTCCCGCCGCGGCTGATCGCCGCGACCTGGCGGCGGATCATCCGGCAGTATTTCGTCCGGGACTTCACCACCGTGTCGCTCTATCTCGCCGCCGGACTGCTCCTGATCACGTTCGGCGTCGTGTGGGGCCTCTGGCACTGGGGCCTGTCCATTCGGAACAACGTGCCCGCGACGACCGGCACGGTGATGCTTGCCGTGCTGCCGACGATCCTCGGCGTCCAGCTGTGGCTGCAGGCGATCGCCCAGGACATCGGTAATGTGCCCACCCGCGCGGTCCACGACAGCCTCCGTAGGATGAGCCAGTGAAGAATGGCCCCGGTCGCGGCGACTGGGGGAACATCGACTGGTCACGCGTCGACCTGCCCGGTCTCCGCCGCACCGGCGGGCCGCGGCGTCCGGCGAACCGCATCTCGACGCTCATCACGATCGTCGTGCTCGCGGCGTTCCTGGTGCCGCTGCTCTTCGGTCCGCTCGTCGGCTTCCTCACCGACCTCCTCTGGTTCCGGAGCCTTGGGCTCGAGGACGTCTACCTCCGCCGCTACACTGCGGGCTTCTGGGCGTTCCTCGTCTTCTTCATCGCGTTCTTCGTCCTGGCGCTGCCGAACCTGTACTTCGTGCTGCGGCCGCAGGTCCCGCGCCTCGTGGTCGAGAACACCGCGCGACGGACGGGAGCGCTCGCGCTGACCCTCCGGCTCATGCCGTTCCTGCTCGTGCCCTCCTTCTTCTTCGGTCTTGCCGGCGGCGATCAGTGGGACGCGCTCCTCCGGTGGCTCAATGCCGTGCCGTTCGGCGCGACCGATCCGGTCTTCGGCCGCGACATCGGCTTCTACTTCTTCACCCTGCCGGTGCTCGAGTTCATCCGCGGCTGGCTCCTGGCCGCCGTCATCCTCATCGCGATCGGCGTGCTCGCGATGTACGTCGTGCGCGGGGTCATCGGCATCGCGACCGGACCGCTCGCGGGCGCGGACGTCGCGGTCTCCGCGCGCAACGCGCTGACGCTCGCGCGACCGGCGCGCACGCACCTCTCGATCCTCGGCGGGCTCTTCCTCGCGCTCGTCGCCTTCGGCTACGGGCTCGACCAGTACACGCTGCTGTTCCGCGACGAGGGCATCCTCACCGGTGCGGGCTACGCGAGCATCAACGCGCGGCTGCCGGCGCTGCAGATCCTCACGGTCGTCGTGGCGATCGCGGCGATCGCGACGTTCGTGAACGCGTTCCTC
>JBBQHN010000132.1:0-5089 GCA_038324015.1 Candidatus Limnocylindria bacterium
GACGTAATCGGCGGCCGTTCGGTACATGGGAAAAACGACGGTGCGCGTCACCTCGTTGATCCGCTCGTCCCGCGCCTGTGCGGCGAGGATGGTCGCGACCAGCAGCTGGAGCGGATCGGCGAACTCGAGCGTCGGGCCCCAGTCCGGGTAGGCCTTCTCGAGGTGCCCGAGGATCTTCCGGGCGCGTGCCCGCAGCTCGGCCGTCACATGCTTCGGGAGGTCCGGCTTCTTCGCAGCCTTCTTCCGCGGGGCCGTCTTCTTCTTGGCAGCCATCAGTGGAGGTCCGCCCAGGTGATCAGCACCGAGAACTGCCGGCACCAGATGACGGCGCTCTTGTACAGGGACACGTCCGCATCGGGTGGGAGCGTGTAGTTGAACGAGCCGTTCGTCGCCTTGAGCGCTCCGAGATACAGGCTGGTCGCCTCAGCCCACTTTCCCCCGGTCTCGCGCGACAGGTACACGTGGATATCCGGAGCGTTCGTCATCGCGACATTCTCGAACCGCAGGGTGACCGCAGCGCCCGTGCGCACCAGGAGGACGGTCCCGGTGCCGTTGTGGAGCGCGTCGACGTAACCGAGCGATCCGGTCGCGATCGTCAGCGGCGACGCGACCGCGGCCTGGGTCGCGGCGGCCCCGCCGGTGCTGACGACGATCGCTGTCGCGGCGGCCGTCGGGAATGCCTCATCGGTGGTCGTGCGGATGAAGAGCGGCGATCCGAGATACCACGCGACGGCGGCGATGCCGAGCGCGGCTGCCAGGACGACGCTCCCGCCGACGCCCGTCGAAACCAGCGCTCTCACGGAAACTCGATCACCTGGCCGATGCCGTTCTCCCGCGCTCGCCCGAACGCCTGCGTCGCGACGACGAGATCCTGGATCGCGTTCCCCACGCTCTTGAACACCGTCCGCTGATCATCGCTCTGACGGCCAGGCACCCTCCCCGCGAGGACGTCGCCGAGCTCGAAAACGTCCTCCGGCCGCAGACCCCGCAGCTCCCCCGCCTCGGCGAGGGCGGCGGCCCGCTGGTCGACGACGACCCTGGCGCCAGCGACTGCCGCGTCGTCGAGCTCGCGCATCCCGGGCGTGAACGATCCGACAGCCGTGACGTGCACACCGGATCGGAGGTCGGTGCCCGCGAAGACGGGGGTCCGACTGCTTGTCGCGGTCACAACGATGTCGGCGTCCCGAACGGCGTCGGCCGCCGTCGCCGGACGGACCGCGCAGGCCGCGAGGATCGGCTCCGTTGCCGCCCACTCGATGAAGGCCTGGCCGCGTCCGGGGTCGCGGGTGACCAGCAAGACCTCGACGATAGGACGTACCAGGGCCAGCGCCAGGAGCTGCGTACGCGCCTGTGCGCCTGCCCCGAACAGCGCGGCTCGCGTGGCGTTCGCCCGGGAAAGCGCCCGGGCGGCGACCCCACCGGCCGCGCCGGTCCGCAGCGCCGTGAGCGCGGTCCCGTCGATCAGCGCCTGGAGCTCACCGGTGGATGCATCTATAAGGAGGACCGTCGCACTCACCAGCGGCCTGCCGGCGACCAGGTTCGCGGGTGCCACGCTCACGACCTTCACGGAATAGGACGAAGCGCCAGCAAGGGACGCGGGCATGGTCAGCGCCAGCCCCTCCTTATTGATAGGGACGCTCAGCCGGGCCGGGACGGTCGCCCGGCCGTCGGAAAGTGCCATGAAACCGGCCCCCACCGCATCGATCGCATCGGTCATCGAGCACGCCGAATCGAGGTCTTTTGCGCCCAGGAGTCGCACGCTCACTTCGTTGACGAGCCTAGGGGGTCTGCGTACGCTCAGTCGCCACGGGGCCCATTGGGCCCGGGATGGGGAGGCCGGCTACTTCGGCATACCCAAATGAGAGGGAGGACCTATGCAAAAACGCTGGCTTTCCACGGCCTCCATTGCCATTGCCGTCGCGCTCGTCGCGTCGGCTTGTGGCGGCGGCGGCACCGGGGCGGCTACCACGGCACCCGCGGCGACCACCGCGGCGGCGGCGACCACTGCAGCGGCTGCAGGCGAGGTCATCATCGCGAGCGATCTGCCGACCTCCGGTGCGGACGCCTCGAGCGGCCTGCCGACGCAGAATGGCGCGGCGTTCGCGGTCTCGCAGACCCCGAGCTACAAGGGCATCAAGATCACGTTCAAGCCGTTCGACGACACCGTGAACGGCGTGCACGACCCGCAAAAGGGCGCGCAGAACGTGCAGCAGATGCTCTCGGACCCGAAGGTCCTCGCGATGGTCGGGCCGTTCAACTCGAACGTCGCCCGCGCGGAGATCCCGATCGCGAACAACGGGCCTCTCGCCATGATGAGCCCGTCCAACACCAACGAGTGCCTCACCCAGACATTCCCGTACTGCGACCCCCAGCCCAAGGCACTTCGGCCGACGGGTAAGAACAACTACTTCCGCATCGCCGCCCCGGACACCGTCCAGGGTCCCGCGATGGCGGACTACATCCTCAAGACCCTGAAGCTCACGAAGGTCGCCGTCTTCTCTGACAACGAGACCTTCGGTAAGGGCGTCGCGGACAACTTCGCCAAGCGCCTCACCTCCACCGGTGGGACCGTGACGAACCGCCAGGACTTCGACATGAAGTCCACCAGCGACTTCAAGGCGTTCATCAACGCGGCCAAGGCGGCCGGTGCGCAGGCGATCTACGCCGGCGCCACCTCCGCCACCAAGGCGTGCATCGTCCGCAGCCAGATGAAGGGCATCATGGACGCGGCGACCACTCCGTTCACCGGTCCTGACGGCATCGGCGATGACCAGTGCATCAAGGACTCCGGCGATCAGGCGGCCAACATGTTCTTCACCAACGCTGCGGGCGACGCCGCACAGAACCCGGACGCGGCCAGCACGGTCGCGGCGTTCAAAGCCGCGTACCCGAAGGCCTCTGACCTCGGTGCATACACCTTCCCGGCCTACGACTGCGCCCTCATCCTCGTGGATGCGGTGAAGCGCGCGATCGACGCGAACGGCGGCAAGGTGCCGAGCCGTCAGCAGGTGATCGACGCGGTGCAGGCGACCAGCGGCCTCAAGGGCACCGTTGGAACGTACGCGTTCGACGCGAACGGTGACCCCAAGTCCGCGACGATGGCCTTCTGGGCCACCAAGAGCGGCGCCTGGGTCTTCCAGAGCCAGTTCAGCGTCCAGTAGCGACGGCGATCGTGAGGAGGGGGCGGCAACGCCCCCTCCTCGGTTTCTTCACCTAGCGATCGCGTAGCGGAGGGGGGCGCAGTGGGGTCCAGCTTCGCGAATGCGCGCACACGGCTCTTGTCCGGCAGCCGTGGCAGGCTCCTCAACGGCGCCCTCTTCATTCTCATCGGCCTCGCGCTCATCATCCTCGCGACCAAAGTGGTCGCGCTCGGACCGGCCTACTTCATCCAGATCGTCGTGTATGGGCTCGCGGACGGCTCGATCTACGCGTTGATCGCACTCGGGTACACGATGGTCTACGGCATCGTCGAGCTCATCAACTTCGCGCACGGCGACGTGTTCACGCTCGGCGGCTTCCTTTCGCTGTGGCTGATCCCGATCTTCGGCCTCAACGAGGCGACGTCATCGGGACCGGGCATCATCCTGCCGCTCCTTGCCATCTTCATCATCTCGATGCTCGTGTGCGGCGTGGTCAACGTCGCCATCGAGCGCGTCGCCTACCGTCCGCTCCGCCACGCGCCACGGCTCGCGCCGCTCATCACCGCGGTCGGCATGTCGTTCGTGCTCGAGGGTCTGATGTTCTTGTGGCGCGGGCCGTTCAACCTGCATTACCCGAGCATCCTGCCGAACGACTCGATCCCGCTCGGTCCGAGCGGCGCGACGATCGCGTACAAGGACGTGGCCGTCGTGCTCATCGCGATCGTCCTGATGACGGGACTCAGCCTGTTCGTCGAGCGCTCGAAGCTCGGGAAGGCCATGCGAGCGACGGCGCAGGATCGCGACGCCGCCGGTCTCATGGGCATCGACATCAACCGGACGATCGCGGCGACGTTCTTCATCGGGGCGCTCCTCGCCGGTGCCGGAGGGATGATCTACGGCCTGTACTTCAACAACATCGCCTTCGATCTTGGCTTCTCGGCCGGCCTCGTTGCGTTCACTGCCGCCGTGTTCGGCGGCATCGGCAACATCCAGGGCGCCGCTGTCGGCGGCCTCGTCATCGGCATGATCCAGTCGCTCTCCGACGGCTACTTTGACTCGGCGTGGACCCAGGTCATCATCTTCGCGATCCTCATCCTGGTGCTCGTCTTCCGGCCCACCGGGATCCTCGGGATGCGGGTGCCGGAGAAGTGATCCGCGTGGTCCGTGCCATCCGCAGGGTCTGGGAGACCGATCCACGGAAGGATCCGAACCCGCTCGTCTATGCGGTCATCACGATCGCTGCGCTCGCCTACCCGATCTGGGCACAGGTCTCCACTGGCGGTCAGGGCGACTTCCTCATCAGCATCCTCGCCGACGCCGGGGTGTACGTGCTGCTCGCGATCGGCCTCAACGTCGTCGTCGGCTTCGCGGGACTCCTGGACCTCGGGTACGCCGCGTTCTTCGCCATCGGCGCGTACACCTACGCCTTCATCGCCTCGGACCATTTGCTCGTCACGCCGCTCCACACGACCGTCCATCTGCCCTTCTGGATCGTGCTGTTCATCGCGTTGTTCGTCGCTGCAGGCTTTGGCGTCATCCTCGGGGCGCCGACCCTTCGGCTGCGCGGCGACTACCTCGCGATCGTCACGCTCGGCTTCGGCGAGATCGTGCCACGAGTCTTCAAGAATCTGTCGGTGTGGACGAGCGGCGTGAACGGGATCTCCGCGCTCGACAAGCCCGAGCTCCCGTTCTGGGTCCAGGGGCCCTGGTCCGGCGATCCTTTCGCCATCGTGCAGGACCTGAAGATCGTCGCCCCGCTGGGCTTCTACGTGATCATGGTCGTGCTCGTCGGAGCCTGCATCGTGCTCGTGAACAACCTTCGGACGTCGCGCGTCGGACGGGCGTACATGGCCGTCCGTGAGGATGAGGTCGCCGCGGCCGCGATGGGCGTCAACACGGTCCGCGTGAAGCTGCTCGCATTCGCGATCGGCGCCGCCTTCAGCGGCTTC
>JBBQHN010000133.1:0-5016 GCA_038324015.1 Candidatus Limnocylindria bacterium
GGCTCGCCTTCGACGAGCTCCTCACGTTGCAGCTCGGGCTCGCCCAGCGGCGCGCGCGCTGGCAGAAGGACGCGAAGGCGCCCACGCTCACCGCACCGGATCGCGACGTCGACCGCTGGCTCGCGGGCCTCCCGTTCACGCTCACCGATCCGCAGCTCAAGGCGCTCTCCGAGATCCGTGCGGACATCGGGCGGACGATCCCGATGTCGCGGCTCCTCGAGGGGGATGTCGGATCGGGGAAGACCGTCGTCGCTGCGCTGGCGGCGCGGATCGCGGTCAGAGCGGGCACCCAGGCCGCGGTCATGGCGCCCACCGAGCTGCTCGCCGAACAGCACTTTCGCACGCTCACGTCGCTGTTCGCGGACGGCGGGCCCTCCATCAGGTTGCTCACGTCCAGCGTGAGCGCGCCGGACCGGCGCGAGATCCTCGCCGCGCTCGCCGCGGGATCGCTCGACGTCGTCGTGGGCACCCACGCGCTCGTGGTCGAGGGCGTGACCTTCAAGATGCTCGGACTCGCGGTCGTCGACGAGCAGCACCGCTTCGGGGTCCGCCAGCGCACGACGCTCCGGGAAAAGGGCGTCGATCCGCACCTTCTGCTGACCACCGCGACGCCGATCCCCCGCACCCTGACCCAGACCGTGTACCGCGACCTCGACCTCTCGGTCCTCGACCAGCTCCCGAGCGGCCGGCAGGAGATCCGGACCGAGGTCCGTCCACCCGAGGCGCTCGAGAAGGTCTGGCCCTGGATGCGCGAGCACGTCGGGGCGGGGGAGCAGGCCTTCATTGTGACGCCGCGGATCGACCCCGGCGATGGCGAAGAGGACGCGCCGAGCGCGATCACGACCTACGAGGAGCTCCGCACCGGCGGGCTGAAGGGTCTGCGGCTGGCGCTGCTCCACGGTCGGCTGCCGGCGAAGGACCGCGACGACGTGATGCGCCGATTCGCCGCTGGCGACATCGACGTGCTCGTCGCGACGACCGTCGTCGAGGTCGGGATCGACATCCCGAACGCCACGCTGATGGTCATCCTCGGCGCCGAGCGCTTCGGCCTTGCCCAGCTGCACCAGCTGCGCGGCCGCGTGGGGCGCGGCGAGAAGCGCTCGTTCGCCATCCTCGTGAGCGACGACGCGGCCGAGTCGGAGCGCCTCGCCGCGATGACCGAGCGCGGCAGCGACGGTGCGCCGCTCGACGGCTTCGAGCTCGCGAAGCGGGATCTCGAGATCCGTGGCGCGGGCGAGTTCCTCGGGGACGAGCAGCACGGCATCTCGGAGCTGCGCATCGTCGATCTCGCCGACGTGGACCCGCGGCTCGCGCGCGAGACGGCCGAGGACGCCGACGCGGTCCTCGCCCTGGACCCGACCCTTGAGCGCCCCGAGAACGCCGGGCTCGCCGCTGGCGTCGAAGCCTTGTGGCGTCGGTATGCCCTCGCGTGAGAGTGATCGCGGGCGAGGCGAAAGGGAGGCAGCTCGTCGTCCCCAAGGGCGGCGGTACGCGGTCGGCCACCGACCGGATCCGCGAGACGCTCTTCGCGATCCTCGAGCCTGTGCTTGACGGGGCGGTGGTGCTGGACGTCTTCGCGGGCGCCGGGACGCTCGGCATCGAGGCACTCTCTCGCGGCGCTTCGCGGGCCATCTTCGTCGAGCAAGCCGCGCCCGCGATCACAGCGCTGCGGAAGAACCTCGAGGTCACCGGCTTCGCGGCCCGGTCGACCGTCGTTCGGGCGGACGTCCTGCGCTTCCTGGACGGACCGGTGGTCGCCGACGTCGCGTTCTGCGACCCGCCGTTCGCGGACCTCGACGCGCACTCGGCGGCCCTCGCGAAGCTCGCCGCGCCCGGCCGGCTGGTCGTCGCGCGGGCCCTCCGGAAGCACCTGCCACGCATCCCGGAGACCCTCCGGGTCACGCGGACCAGGGAGATCGGGGAGGAGACGCTCCTGCTGCTCGACTACAGTGGAAAAGCGCCGGGAGGGTAAGTCGTGGACATCCAATTCCTCGTCGAGCGGCTCGAAGCCCTCGTCGTCAACGCTCGAAAGCTGCCCATGACCAGCCAGGTCATCCTCGAGCAAGCGGCCGTGCTGGACCTGATCGACCAGATGCGCGTCGCGATCCCCGAAGAAGTGAAGTCAGCACGCCGCATCGTCCAGGAAAGCGACCGCGTCGTGCAGAAGGCCCGCGAAGAGGGCGAACAGATCATCGGTGCCGCACAGGAGCAGGCCGCGATCCTGCTGCAGGACCAGTCGATCATCCGTGAAGCGGAGTCACAGGCGGGCGAGATCGAGACGATGGCCCAGTCGAAGGCCGACGAGACCATGCGCGGCGCCGACCAGTACGCGTCCGACGTGCTGATCCGCCTCGAGAGCGACCTCGTGAAGACGCTTTCCATCGTGAAGAAGAGCCTCGAGGTGCTGGACGAGCGGCGCCCCGAGCCCGTCCGCGAGTCATAGGTGGCATCCGGTGGACATCAACATCGCACCCCTTCTCAAGCAACCGTTGGGCACCAAGGTCGACCTCGAGGTCGCCGAATCGCCGATCGATCCGCGCGGGGATAACGCGGGCCTCCTCGACGCCTCGATCGTCGACATCCGCGCGAAGCTCCACGCGACGCACACCAACCCCGGCCCGTTCTTCGAAGGTGCGGCGGACGCGCATGTCGCGGCGACCTGCGCCCGCTGCCTCAAGCCGATCGACGCCCCGGTCCATGCCGATTTCGCGGAGCAGTACTACGCGACGATCCCCGTCGACACCGGCGTGCCGGTCATGGCGGCGCCGGTCGACGCGAAGACCATCGGCTCCGACTTCACGGTCGACCTCACCGACCTCCTGCGTGAAGAGCTCATCCTCGCGACGCCGCTCGCCCCGCTGTGCCGTGAGGAGTGCGCGGGCCTCTGCTCGGTCTGCGGCGAGGACCTGAACGAGCGGCCCCATGCCCACAGTGACGCGGTCGACGCACGGTGGTCCGCCCTGCAGGGCCTGAGAGCTCTCGCGGAGGACTGAGTCCGCGAGGCTGCGCGCATCTACAATCAACAGGAAGTAATCAACAGGAGTCCCGAATTGGCCGGCGAACCGAAAAAGCGAACCCCGCACGCCGCGCAGGGCGACCGCCGCAGCCACCTTCGGCTGAAGGCCCAGAACCTCGTGCCCTGCCCGCAGTGCAAGAGCCCGAAGCCCTCGCACCAGGCCTGCCCGCACTGCGGCATGTATCGCGGCCGCCAGGTGATCAAGATCCGCGCACGAAAGCGCACCGCCGCCTCCTAGGCGGAGCCGATGCGCATCGCGGTCGACGCGATGGGTGGTGATCACGCCCCGGACGAGATCGTCCGGGGCGCGTTGCTGTACCGGGCTGCTGGCGGCTCCGCCGACATCGTCCTCGTCGGGCGCGAGGAAGTCGTCCGGCCGCTCCTGGGGTCAAGGGGGTCCGCGCCGCGTGCCGGCATCACCGTCGTCGACGCGCGCGACGTGGTCGAGATGCACGAGCACCCGTCGTCCGAGCTTCGGCGCCGCAGCGACACGTCGATCGGCGTGGCGACCGAGCTCGTGAAGCGCGGCGAGGCCGACGCGGTCGTGAGCGCAGGGAATACCGGCGCGACCATGGCCTCGGCGGTCCTCATCTTGAAGCGCATCCCCGGCATCGACCGGCCGGCGCTCTGCGGCATGCTCCCGACGATCAAGGGCGCGCCGGCGTGCCTCATCGACGCCGGGGCGACCATGGATGCGAACGCCCAGAACCTTCTGCAGTACGCGCAAATGGCGTCGCGCTTCATGGAGCGAGTGCACGGTGTCCAGCGTCCGACCGTCGGTCTGATGAGCGTGGGCGAAGAGTCCGGCAAAGGCGGTGACCTGCAGAAGGAGGCGCACGCCCTCCTCTCGAACGCCACCGATATCAATTTCTACGGGAACGTCGAGGGCCGCGACCCGCTGCGCGGGACGACCGACGTCGTGGTGTGTGACGGCTTCACCGGGAACGTGCTCGCGAAGGGGATGGAAGGCGTCGTCGACGTATTCCGCGACGGCATCCGCAACGACATCTTCGGCGGCGTGCTCGGCAAGATCGCGTATGTCGTCGCCATCGCTGGCGTCCGGAAGCTGCGGAGCAGACTCGACTATGACGAGTACGCGTCCGCTCCGCTCCTTGGGGTCGCCGGGGTCTCGGTCGTGACCCACGGCCGGGCCCGCGCCAACATGCTCCGTCACGCGATCGCGGTCGCCGAGCGCTCCGTCGCGCAGGGCCTCATCGCCGCGATCGGCCAGGGCACTCGGGCCGGTGCGGCATGAAACAGCGACCCGAGCGGGCTGGCCGTCATCCAGCGCGACGCGTCGCTCTTCAGACGTTGTTCGAGATCGACTTCAACCGCGGCGACCCGCAGGACACCTGGACCCGCGGGTCGTTCCGTGCCGGCCTCACCGAGGATGCCGCGGCATTCGCCTGGGACCTCGTCCAGGGCGTGCTCGCGAACCGCAAGACCCTCGACGCCGAGATCGCGACGCTGGCGCCGGAATTCCCGATCGAGCAGATGCCCAAGATCGACAAGAACGTCCTGCGCATCGCCCTCTACGAGCTCCGGATCTCGGCCGACGCGCCGCCCAGCGTGATCATGGACGAAGCGGTCGAGCTGGCGAAGCTCTTCGGTTCGGAGGCCGCGCCGAAGTTCGTGAACGGCGTCCTGGCGTCGGCGGTGGGTGGTAAGACCGCCGCGTCCGAGCCCCCCGATTGACGGGTGAGCACCGCAACGGCGACACTTTGCCGGACGCCGGGGGCGAAGCCGGCGGGGGAACAGGAAGTTTGGGCCACGGAGGTAGCCGGTTGGCGGACGCGAAGCTCTACGAGCGCCTCAAGAAGATCGTCGTCGAGCAGCTCGGCGTCGATGAAGCGGATGTGAAGCCTGAGGCCTCGTTCGTCGATGACCTCAACGCCGACTCCCTCGATCTCGTCGAGCTCATCATGAGCCTCGAGGAAGAGTTCGGGATGGAGATCTCGGACGAGGATGCCGAGAAGATCAAGAGCGTCGGCGACGCTCAG
>JBBQHN010000134.1:0-5008 GCA_038324015.1 Candidatus Limnocylindria bacterium
CGGTAACGTCGTCGGCCTGATGCCGCATCCGGAGCGCTGCAGCGAGGAATTGCTGGGCGGCACCGACGGAGAACGGATCCTCTCGACCTTGGCCGCCTTGACCGGTGTTCGACACACCGGCAGGGCTCCGGCATCGGTTCAATAGGGCAGATGGATCTCTTCGAGAAGCAGGCCCAGCTCACCCAGATCTTCCAGATGTCGCCGGCCGACGTCGCGTACGTGAGCGGGAACGCCTCCGCAAGGAAGCTCGCGGGCAATTTCGCGGACCTGGATGTGGGCGTCCTGCTGCTCGACAAGATCAGGACCGCCGAGTACTTCGACTACCAGGTCTTCTTCGTGAGCGAGCTGTCGAAGGCGCTCGAGACCGCGGATCTCGACGTCGTGATCCTCAATAACGCATCGCTGCTCCAGCGCGCGCAGGTCATCAACACCTGGTCGCTCATGTTCCAGCGCGATCACCGGCGCCGCGTGCAGTTCGCCGCGCGCACCACGATGGAGTACCTCGAGTTCAAGAAGTACGACGAGCTCCAGTCGAAGGCCCTCGCCGAGCGCGTGCACGGTGAGCGCTTTGCCATCGACGGTGACTACGTCCGCGCCCGGCTGCTCCGTCTCCGCGAGTACATCGCGCTCCTCCATGACCTGCGCGGCGTCGACCGCGTGAAGTTCAAGGGCGATCCAAAGCTCTATGGGCTCGCGCAGTGGTATCTGCAGCAGGCGGTCGAGCTGACGTTCGGGACGGGCGCCTACTTCATCGCCGCGCTGGCACTCCCGAAACCCGAGGCCTATCACGACATCCTCGATTCGATCGCCGCGCATGGCGTCATCGACCGGCAGCTGGCGTATCGTTTGGAGCATCTCGCGGACCTCCGCAATCTCCTTGCGTATGACCGCGAGCAGACGGACATCGATGAGGTGTACGGGCACATGCAGACGCGGCTCACCGACCTTGCGGCATTCGCGGACCAGGTCGACGCATTCCTCGGAGGCGGGACCTCCGCATGAGCGTGTCCCCGATGAGTACGGGGACGACGACGGCGCAGCCTCGGTCGGAGCTGCCGCGCGAGGCCGGTCTCCGCGATACCGAAGCCGCCAGCATCCGCGCGCTCCTCTCACGTGAGCCCAACGCCATCGCGTGGGCGATGTTCGGCGCCATGTGGAGCGAGCACTGCGCCTACAAGCACAGCAAGACGCTCCTTCGCACGCTGCCCACGACGGGCGCACGCGTCGCCCTCGGGCCAGGCGAGAACGCCGGCGCTGTCGACATCGGCGGCGACCTCCTCTGCGTGTTCAAGGTCGAGAGCCACAACCACCCCTCGGCGGTCGAGCCGTACCAGGGCGCCGCGACCGGCGTGGGCGGGATCCTTCGCGACATCTTCGCGATGGGCGCGCGCCCGATCGCGGTGCTCAACGGCCTCTTCTTCGGTGCGCCAGAGGACGAGCGCACGCGCCGGATGGTCCGCGGTGTCGTGGGCGGCATCTCCTTCTACGGCAACTGCGTCGGCATCCCCGACGTCGGCGGTCACGTGACGTTCGCGCCGGCGTACGCGGACAACCCGCTGGTCAACGCGATGTGCGTCGGCCTCGTCGCGCGGAAAGATCTGCGCTCGGCCGCGACGGCGAAGCCCGGCAGCAGCGTGTACCTCGTGGGCTCGGACACCGGCCGCGATGGCATCGCCGGCGCGTCGCTCCTCGCGAGCTTTGAATTCGGCGCCGCCGAGACGGACGCGAAGCGGCCATCGGTGCAGGTGGGGAACCCGTTCCTCGAAAAGCTACTGCTCGAGGCGACGCTCGAGCTCGTCGCGCTCGACGCGATCGAGGCGATCCAGGACCTTGGCGCCGCCGGTCTTACCTGCGCGTCGAGCGAGCTCGCGGCGAAGAGCAATGTCGGCATGCGCATCGACCTCGATCGGGTGCCCCGCCGCGCGACCGGCATGGTGCCGTTCGAGGTGCTGCTGAGCGAATCGCAGGAGCGGATGCTGGTGATCCCGCGTCCCGGGCGGGAGGCCGACGTCGAGCGCGTGTTCGCGAAGTGGGAGCTCCACGGCGAGCGCATCGGCGAAGTGACGGCGATCGAGCGGCTCGAGATCCGGAGCGGCGGCGAGATCGTGGCGTCGCTGCCGCCGAAGGCGCTCGCAGACGACGCCCCCGAGTACGACGTGCGGACATGGGCCAAAGAGCCAGAGCGTGTGGCGCCGATAGCCGTTCCAGTTGCGGCAGAGAATTCGCAGCCCGAGGTCCTACAAAAAATTGGCCTCGAGCTCCTCGAGCTGCTCGGCTCACCCGACATCGCATCCCGTGCCGTGCTCTATCGCACGTACGACCAGATGGTCGGCACCGACACGGTCGTCGGGCCCGGCGCCGACGCGGCCGTGATGCGCATCAAGGGCCGGCCGGACGGGATCGCGATCTCGCTCGACGCGCAGCCGCGTGTCGCGTCGCTCGACCCGTTCACCGGCGCGGCCGCGGCCGTGGCGGAGGCCACCCGCAACCTCGTGTGCGTCGGCGCCGAGCCCCTCGCGATCACGGACTGCCTGAACATCGGGAATCCCGAGCGGCCCGGCGGGGCCTGGCAGCTCGAGCGCACCGTCGCCGGGATCAGCGCCGCCTGCGACGCGCTCGGCGTGCCTGTCGTCTCGGGCAACGTCTCCCTGTACAACGCGACGCGTGGCACCGACATCTGGCCGGCTGCGACGATCGGCGCGGTCGGCCGGCTCGCTGACGTGAGCAGACATATTCCTGCACGGACCGGCGCACCCGGTGACCTTGTCCTTCTCGCCGGTAGCGCGCAGGTCTCGCTCGCCGCCTCGTCGTACGCCGCACTGCGCGGCCACACCGATGGCGTGGTGCGCATCGACCTGGCACTCGAGGCGCGGCTCCAGCGGTTCGTGCTCGCCGCGCACGCGCGCGGCGCGATCCGCGCGGCGCACGATCGCGCCGAGGGCGGCCTCGGGATCGCACTCGCCGAGCTCGCGATCCGCGAGCGCATCGGCATGCAGGTCACGCTGCCCGCCGTCCGTGGCATCGACAAGCGCGTGATGCTGTTCGGCGAAGGTCCGTCGGGCATCGTCCTCGTCATCAAGACCGCCGACGAGCTGCTGGTGCGCGCGATCGCGAGCGAGCACGACGTACCGCTGTGGACGCTCGGCAG
This sequence comes from Candidatus Limnocylindria bacterium, assembly GCA_038324015.1. GTDB lineage: Bacteria > Chloroflexota > Limnocylindria > P2-11E > P2-11E > UBA4735. The sequence continues at coordinate 3,149 of JBBQHN010000134.1, forward strand.
CATCGGTGGCGACATCCTCGAGATCGCGCCGGTGCTCGGCACACCCGTCGCCGCCCTCGCTCGCGCGCACGGCGAGGGCCTGGCCCGCGCGCTCGGACGCGAGTCCTAAGAGATGTGCGGCGTGTGCGGCATCTGGTCCCCGCAGGCAGCGGATCCGAGCGAGCCCGCGCGGCTCATGTTCTTCGCGCTGTACGCGCTGCAGCATCGCGGCCAGGAGTCGGCGGGCATCGCCGCGACCGACGGTCGTGACCTTCGGGTCGTACGGCGCATGGGCCTCGTCGGCCAGGTGTTCGCGGAGCCGGACCTCGCCGCCCTCGGCGGGCGCGCCGCGATCGGCCACACCCGCTACTCGACCACCGGCTCGTCGCGCATCGAGAACGCGCAGCCGATGGTCGTCCGCGATCCGGTGCTCGGTGAGCTCGCGATCGGTCACAACGGCAATTGCATCAACGCCCATGACGTACGCGACGAGCTCATCGCGCGCGGGAACACGTTCGATACCTCCAGCGATACCGAGGTCGTGGCCCAGCAGATCGCGTCCGCGCCGGGCGCGTCGTGGGACGAGCGCATCGTCGCGGCGCTGCCGTCGCTCGCCGGCGCGTGGTCGCTCACGCTGCTCACGCCGACCGCGCTCTACGCGATCCGCGACCCGCTCGGCGTGCGCCCGTTGTGCCTTGGCAGGAAGGGCGAGGCGTGGGTCGTCGCGAGCGAGAGCTCGGCGCTCGAGACCATCGGCGCCGAGACCGTGCGCGACGTACGGCCCGGCGAGGTCCTGCGCATCGACGACCGCGGACCGGTGACCATTGCTGACCTCGCGGCGGGCCGGACCGGACTCTGCGTTTTCGAGCACGTGTATCTCGCGTCCGCGTCGAGCGACATCGGTGGCCGCTCCGTCTACGCCACGCGCGAGCGAATGGGCGAGATCCTCGCGGAGGAGCATCCGGCCGACGCCGACGTCGTCATCCCGGTGCCCGACAGCGCGATCCCCGCGGCGGTCGGCTACGCGCGGCAGAGCGGTATCCCGTTCCGCGAGGGCCTCATCAAGAACCGCTACATCGGCCGCACGTTCATTCAGCCGACCCAGGAGCTGCGCCGCCACAGCGTCGCGCTCAAGTACAACGCGCTGCGCGATGTCCTCCAGGGCAAGCGCGTCGTTGTCGTCGACGACTCGATCGTGCGCGGCTCGACGAGCGGACCGATCGTGCAGCTGCTGAAGCGGCACGGCGCGAAGGAGGTCCACCTGCGGGTCTGCTCGCCGCCGATCCGGCATCAGTGCTTCTTTGGCGTGGACATGGCGCGGCGTGACGAGCTCATCGCGTCGAAGATGGACATCGCGCAGATCCGCGAGCACGTCGGCGCGGACTCGCTCGGCTATCTCTCGCTCGACGGCATGATCAAGGCGACCGGCGCGACGCGCGGTCAGCTCTGCACCGCGTGCTTCACCGGGGACTATCTGGTGCCGGTGCAGCTCGAGCTGACCAAGGACGTGCTCGAGAACAGCTTTGAGCGGATGCCGCCAGAGGCGGCAGTGATGAAGGTCCGCTCATGAGGTACCAGGACGCCGGCGTCAGCATCTCGCGAGCCGAGGACGCGCTCGCGCGGATCAAGGACCGGGTCAAGGCCACCAAGCGGCCCGAGGTGCTCGGCGACATCGGCGCGTTCGGCGGTCTCTTCAAGCTCGCGGGCAGCAACACCGTGCTCGTCGCGACGACCGACGGTGTCGGCACGAAGCTCGAGCTCGCGCGGCTCCTCGACCGGCACGAGGGTGTCGGTACCGATCTGGTGCACCACTGCATCAACGACGCGCTCGCGATGGGCGCCGAGCCGCTGTTCTTCCTCGACTACTTCTCGACGTCGGCG
>JBBQHN010000135.1:0-4913 GCA_038324015.1 Candidatus Limnocylindria bacterium
ATCGCTTCGTGACCCCGTGGAGCTCGATCGCCGCCGACCCAGCCTGCTCCGACACCTTCCGGACACCTTGAGCGCACGCCGCCGCAACGTATAGCGATCCGGTCATTGCGGATGTTCTGGTCGTTTTGGTCGGACCGAAAGCGGGGCGCGGTCTAGGTGAGACCGGGGTCGAAGGTCGCCGCAGAGCGGCGGGACATCGCCTAGCTCTTCGGTCCGGTCGCGACGAGGTCAATGACGAGCTTGATCTCGTCGACGACGCTCAGCACGCGGCCGGGTGCCGCAGGCAGCGGCATGCCGAAGTCACCGTACTTGAAGGTCGGGTTGAGCGTCGCCGTCGCCGTCAAGTCGCCGCCTGTGCGCATGCCTTTCAGGTCGAACGTCACGTCCTTCGTCGCCCCATGGATCGTCAGCTTTCCCGCGACCACGGCGGTGAAGGCGCCGGTCGCGGGCAGCGGGAGCGTCAGGCCGGTGGCCTTCACCGGCACGAACGTCGCGGCCGGGAATTGCCGCGTCGCGAGCACACTCTGCTTCACGAAGTTGTCCCGCAGCGAGGAATCGCTCGTGAGCGAGGTGACGTCGAACGAGAGTGTCGAGTCCGACGAGAACGTACCGTCGGCATTGAGCTGGAACGTGCCCTTCGCGCCGGTCGCGACAAGTACTGCGTCGGACGGGAAGTTCAACGCTGCGAGCTGCTCCCGAATGTTGACGGTGGCTTTGGACTTGTCGGACACCGACCATGCCAGGCCCGTCGCCGGCGCCGCGGCAGCGGTCTGCGTGGCGGCGGCGGTCTTGTTCGGCGTGACGCTGGATGCGGACACCGTGGCAGTGCCGCCGCAGGCGGAAAGCGCGAACGCGAACGCGATCGCGAGCCAGGCGGTACGAACTCTCATCGTGCGATCAAGCCTACAGAGAGGCCGGGCGGCAGACGCTAAGAACTGGATGAGAGCGACCGTTCCGCTATTCGAATTGGACGGAACGCTTGGAGAGCCCGAGAAAGTAGCCGTCGATCACCGTGTCGGGCGTCTCCTTCCTCTCGAGGCTCGCGCCGAGCGTGACGAAGAGCGGCACGAAGTGGTCGACGGTCGGGTGGGCGAACCGGACGCCCGGCGCCCGCCGCTTGTAGTCGACGAGCGCATCGACGTCGCCCTTCGCGAGCGTCTCGGCGCTCCACAGGTCGAACTCCTTCGACCACGCGGGCGGCGCGGCCTCGGGACGGAAGTCCTCGAGGAACGGCAGCCCGTGCGTCATGAAGCCGCTTCCGATGATGAGCACGCCCTCATCGCGGAGCGGAGCGAGCTTCTGGCCGAGGGTCAGGAGCTCGCGCGCGTCGAGGCTGGGCATCGAGATCTGCAACACGGGCACGTCGGCCTTCGGCCACATCACCGTGAGCGGCACGTACGCGCCGTGGTCCAGCCCGCGTTCCGGATCGTCCGCGATCGGCTGGCCGGGCAGGAGATCGCGGACGCGCTGTGCGAGCTGCGGCGCGCCGGGCGCCGGGTACTGCACTCGGTAGTAGCGCTCCGGGAAACCGTAGAAGTCGTACAGGAGCGGCACCGTCTTCGTTGCGCCGATGGTGAGCGGCGCGTTCTCCCAATGAGCCGACACCACGAGGATCGACGTCGGCACCGGTAGATCCTTCGACCACGCAGCGAGCTGGCCCGGCCACACCGGGTCGTCGACGAGGATCGGCGCGCCGTGCCCCATGTACAGGGCTGGCATCCGCCTGGCCGGCTTCGTGGACGACGCGGTGGTGCGGTCGCTCATGTGCACTCCGGCAACGTACCCGGAGCGGCCGTCATTCCATCGCGGCGGGCGGACCGGCGGGTCGCGACGAACGACCCGAGGGCGATGAGTGCGAAGCCGAGGGCCATACCGACGGTGAGCTGCTCGCCGAGCAGGGCGACCCGAGCACCAATGCGACCACGGGGTTGAAGTACGTGATGATCGTCGCGCGGATCGGACCCACTTCCTTGATGAGCGCGAAGAACACGAGGAACGCCAGCGCCGTGCAGACGATGCCCAGGATCGCGACAGACAGGAGGACCTGGGTCGATGGCAGATGCGCGGGAAGCTGCGCGATCCCCGCGGGCGCGTACACCAGTGCGGTGATCGCGAGCGAGGCGGCGACCACGCCGACAGTGGGAACGCCCTTCAGCTGGCGCGCGATGATCAGCGGGCCGATCGCGTAGCCGATCACGACAAGCGCGACCTCACCGACCGCGAAGAGATCGTCCATCGCGAGATCGAAGCCGACGACGAGTCCGACGCCGATGAGGCCGACCAAGAGACTGCCGATCCGGTGCGCATCGGGGCGGTCGCCGCCACCGGATCCCCACGCGAGGACCGCTCCCACCAGCGGCACGCCCGCGATGAGCAGACCGGCGAGCGAGCTCGAGAGCTTGCGCTCCGCATCCGCGAGCAGGATCCACGGCGCCGCGACCTCGAAGAACGTGTAGGCGAGCACCGGCTTCCAGTACCGGAACAGCGGACGCACGTCACCGCGCGCGAGCGCGAGCGGGACCAGGAGCGCGGCACCGAGCGTGGTTCGGAACAGCACGAGCGTCGCTGGCTCGAGCTCGGCTACCGCGACCTTGATCAAGAGGTATGGGATGCCCCAGATCACGGCCATCGCCGCGAAGAGGATCCAACCGCGCCGCGTCACGCCTTCATTGTCGCGGCTCGAGGACTAGCCTGCGCGTCATGGAGCCGTTGAACCTCGATGAGTTCGAGTCTGTAGCGCAGGCAACACTCCCGCGGATGACATACGACTTCATTGCGGGTGGCGCGGAGAACGAACGCAGTCTCGCGATGAATCGCGCGGCGCTCGCGTCTCGCGCGTTCCGGCCGCGCGTGCTCGTCGACGTTGCCGAGCGAGACACGCGGACGTCCCTTCTCGGGCTCGAGCTCCCGCATCCGATCCTCCTCGCACCCACCGCCTTGCATCGCGTCGCGCATCCCGAAGGCGAGCTTGCGACGGCGTGCGGCGCAGCTGCCGCCGGCGCGCTGTACACCGTGTCCACCGCGACGAGCACGCGGCTCGAGGACATCGCGGCCGCCGCTCCGGATGGCCGTCGCTGGTTCCAGCTCTATCACCTGGGCGCGCGCGAGGCGAGTGAGAAGCTCATCGCGCACGCGATCGCGACGGGGCACACCGCGATCGTCCTCACGGTGGACGTGCCTCTGCTCGGCCGGCGCGAGCGAGATCTGCGAAACGCCTTCGCGCTGCCTGACGGAGTCGCGATGGCCCACGCGTACGAGCCGGCGTGGGCACCGCCGGGCGAGGACCGCTCGCGTGGCTGGGCGAGCCCGATCGCGAGCGCGAGCCTGACCTGGGACGACATCGACTGGATCCGCGCGGCCGCGGGCAACGTGCCGCTTCTGTTGAAGGGCATCCTGCGAGGCGACGACGCGCGCAGGGCGCTCGACCGCGGCGTGAGCGGCGTCTGGGTCTCGAATCACGGCGGCCGCCAGCTCGATGGCGCGATCGGGACGCTCGACGCGCTCGCCGACGTCGTGGCCGCGGTGGCCGGCCGGTGCCCGATCGTGCTCGACGGCGGCATCCGCCGTGGGACCGACGTCTTGAAAGCGCTAGCGCTCGGAGCCGATGCGGTCGCGATCGGCCGTCCGCAGATGTACGGCCTCGCGGTCGGCGGCGCCGACGGCGTGCGCCGCGTCGTGGACCTCTTGCGCGCGGAGCTCGATCTCTCGCTGGCGCTCGTCGGCGCGCCGTCGCTGGCCGATCTCGTGCCCGACCTGGTCGTCTAGGTCGTGCGCTACGCGGCCTTCGACTCCTTCATCGTGCCGTGCTGCATGCTGAGCTGCTTGTCATTGGATGCGAAGCTCACGATCTTGCCGCTCTGCTCATCGACGACCGTCGTCAGGGTGTAGCCGGCCTTCGAGAGGTAGGACACCACGTAGACGCCGCTACCGATCCGGTCGACGTCGTACTTCGCGCTGCTCGCGTCGTCTGGCTTCTTCCCCGGTTCAGCCCAGGTAACGGTGCCGTCGTTCCGAAACACGTGTTCGTAGGTGACTCCGGCCATCGAGCCATCGGTGAACGTCCAGCGCAGGGTCTTGCCGCGAACGGGATCGCTGCTCATAAGGACCTCCCGGTGTCGTGTAGCTGCTGGTACTGCACAGACGGGACCCCGCCCGTGAACGCCATACATTGGGCGCAATGACCAGGGACGCCGGCGACCCAGCGACGAATCGCTGGCTCCAGACACCGCGCGGGCCGGCCGACGAGTACGACGCGCGCTACGAGCAGCGCGCCCTGTCGGGCGAGAACGTCCACGGCGAGGCCGACTTCGTCATGCGGCTGGCACCGCGTTCGGTCCTTGACGCGGGCTGCGGCACCGGACGGATCGCGCGCGAGCTCGCGCACCGCGGCGTCGACGTTGTCGGCGTCGACATCGACAACGACATGCTGGCGACGGCGCGTCGCAAGGCACCCCAGCTGACCTGGATCTGCGCGGATCTCGCGACCGTCGAGCTCGGACGGACCTTCGACCTGATCCTGCTCGCCGGCAACGTCATGATCTTCGTGTCACCCGGCACAGAGGGCCAGGTCCTCGAGAACATGGCGCGTCACCTTGCACCGGGTGGGAGGATCGTGGCCGGCTTCCAGCTCCAGCCCGGCAGGCTCGGCGTCAGAACATACGACGCGCTGGCGACCGCCGCGGGCCTGCGCCTTGCGGAGCGCTGGTCGACATGGGATCGCGACGCCTGGGACGCGCACAGCGACTACGTCCTGTCGGTGCACGCCCCAGGCGCCTAGGAGGCTGCGGAAATAGTCGCCGAGAAGACTTGCGTGCCGCATCCTCTTTTGGTATCATCGGCTGAGGGGAGCGCCACTTCGGCACGAGGAGGCGCGAGATGCGTGGCGACGATTTCAAGCAGGCCGGGATGTGGAG
>JBBQHN010000136.1:0-4812 GCA_038324015.1 Candidatus Limnocylindria bacterium
GTACGCGGGGACCGTGATGACCGCCTGGGTCACCTTGTCGCCGAGGAACGCCTCGGCGTCGGTCTTCAGCTTGCCGAGGATCATCGCCGAGATCTCCGGCGGCGTGAGGTGCTTGCCGTCGGAGAGGACGATGTCCACGCCATCGTTCTTGCCCTCGGCGATCTTGTACGAAACGAGGTTCTTGGAGCGCTGGACCTCTGGGTCGCTCCAGCGCCGGCCCATGAAGCGCTTGACCGAGTAGATGGTGTTCTCGGGGTTCGTGATGGCCTGTCGCTTCGCGACCTGACCGACCAGACGCTCGCCGTTCTTGGTGAAGGCGACGATCGACGGCGTGATCCGCCCGCCCTCCGAGTTCGCGATGATCGTGGGCTCACCACCCTCCATGTACGCCATGGCGGAGTTGGTGGTCCCGAGATCGATACCGATGACTTTTGACATTCCTTACTCCCTGATCTGTTTCTGTCTTAGTTGGTACGGGTCCGGGCCTTTGCCACGGACACGAGTGCGGGACGGATGACGCGGTCGTTGAGCCGGTACGCCTTGCGGTGCTCTTGGATGACGGTCCCCTCTGGCTCGTCGGATTCGACGTGCGCGATCGCTTCGTGCAGGTATGGATCGAACGGCGTGCCGAGTGCGTCGATGGGCTCGAGGCCCTCGCCGTCGAGGATCGAGCGGAGCTTGCGCTCCACGAGCCACATGCCCTCGACCCAAGAATTGTTGGCCTGGTCTTTCACCGCCTCGGGCATGCCTTCCAGGGCGCGGTCGTACCCATCGAGCACATCAAGCAGCTTCGTGATGAGATCGGCCTTCGCGTACTTCGCGAACTCGAGACGCTCCGTCTCATTCCGCTTGCGGTAGTTCGAGAAGTCCGCGGCCATCCGCTGGAGATCCGCCTTGTAGTCGTTCGCCTCATGCGAGGCGTCGTCGGCAGGCTCGGCCTGCTCCGTGACGACGTCGTCGTCGCGACGGTCCTGATCGGTCATCTAATTCCCTTCTACGGCGCGCACGAGATCGGTCATGAGGCGCCCGATGAATGTCACCGCCCCGATCGAGCGGGCGTAGTCCATGCGGCGTGGTCCGACGATGCCGACATACCCGACGACACCGTTCGATCCGCCATAGCGGCCGAACACGAGGCTGCAGTCGAGCAGCGGCTCGACGCGGTTCTCCGCGCCGATCGCGATGTACACCTCGCCGTCGCCGATACCCAGGGGCAGGAGCTCGGTGACGCGCGTCCGGTCCTCCAGAAGCGCGACCATCTCGCGGAGCCGCGCCGGATCGCCGAGCCCGAACTCGGGCTGGGCGAGGATATTCTGGATGCCGTCGTAGTAGACGTCGAGCGCGCGAGCCGCCTCGGTCTCCGCGAGCATCCGCGACAGCGCCTGGGCGATCTGACGTGCGGCGCCCCTCGCGTCAGCCACAGCGTTCGCGATCGTCGCGCTATTCCCACCGTGGTGGAGGTCGGTCAGCCGCTGGCCGAGCGCCCGCAGCTCATCCGGCAGTGCGGGCTGCTCGAGGTCGAGCAGCTGCTGCCGCACGGTGCCGCCTTCAAGGACGGCGACGAGGAGAACGCGGCGGTCCTGGATCGGAACGACGTCGATGTGCTTGAGCACGCTCGTCGTTCCGGCCGCCGGCGTCACGATCGACGCCTCTGCCGACAGCCGCGCGAGCGTCGAGGCCGCGAGGCGCAGCCACTGCGCGGTGTCGCGCTGGGCCTGCTGGAACTGATGGCTGACGGTCAGCTGCTCCTCAGGCATGAGCGACGGATCGGGCATCAGGCTCTCGATGAAGAACCGGTAGCCGAGATCGGTCGGGACGCGTCCCGCAGAGGTATGGGGGTGCGTCAGCAGCCCGAGGTCCTCGAGCTCCGCAAGCTCGTTGCGGACGGTCGCCGACGACAGCGGCAGCCCATAGCGGCGGACGAGCGCACCCGATGCGACCGGCTGCGCGGTCGTGATGAACTCGCGGATGACGGCGCGCAGGATCTCCCGCTGGCGTTCGGCCAGATCCGGAAGGGTCACGCGCTCCTGGTTGATTGGCCTGTTTTCAGTCACTTAGCACTCTCCCCTCGAGAGTGCTAAGAGCGTACCAGTCAGGCCCGGGGAGCGTCAACGGGCCGTCCGGCCACCGCTGGCCAGCCAAGCGTCCAAGCGGGCACGTGGCGTGCTCAATTGCCGGCCAGCCGCGAAGGAGGGACAACCCATGTGGAGCGAATTCCGCGTGTTCCTGGTCAAGACCAACGTGCTCACGCTCGCGATCGCGTTCATCCTCGGCGTCGCGTTCGCCGCCGTCGTGTCCTCGCTGGTGAAGGACGTGATCATGCCGCCGGTCGGGATGTTGCTCGGGAAGGTCGATTTCTCGAACCTCTACCTCAACCTGTCGGGCGGGACCTATCCGTCACTCGCGGAGGCACAGAAAGCCGGCGCGGCCACGATCAACTACGGCATCTTCATCAACACGGTGATCGGGTTCGTGATCGTGGCGTTCGTCGTGTTCCTGGTCGCCAAGGCGATGATCAAGCCGGGACCCGCGGAGAAGGCCTGTCCGTTCTGCGGCACGACGATCTTCGCGGCAGCGACCCGCTGCCCGCATTGCACCAGTCAACTGGCCGCCTAGCTTCGCGACTCCGTCGCTGCGGCGGGCTCCTCGTGGCGCGACGCAAGCACGTTGCGGACGCGCTCGAGGAGCTCGTCCAGCTCGAAGGGCTTCGTGACGTAGTCCGCCGCACCGAGCTCGGTGGCGTACAGCCGCTCGGATAGTCCGAAGATCGCGGTCACGACGATCACCGGAAGGTTGGCGATCCGGCCGTCGGCGCGCAGCTCGCGCAGCACGCTAAAGCCGTCGCGCCGCGGCATCATGAGGTCGAGGATCATCGCCGACGGCGAGAGCTGGTCCACCAGACGCATCGCCTGGTCACCGTCGCGCGCGAGCTTCGCGTCGAGACCCTCCTCCTTGAGGAAGGACACGATCGTATCGCCGAGATCGGGATCATCTTCGACGACGAGCACGAGCAGCTTCTTCGTCCGCGTTGCCATCAGACCCGGATCTCCTTCGCGAGCTTCTCCGGATCCTTGATGGCGATCTTCCGCCGCCGGATGCTGATGAGGTCCCGGCGCTCGAGATCGCCGAGCACGCGGTTCACCGAGACGCGCGATGCGCCCGTGAACGCGGCGAGCTCGTCCTGCGTCAGCGTCAGCTCGAGCGAGCTCGAGCCATCGGTCCCATTCACCTGAGCGAGGTCCAGCAGGTATTTGGCCACCCGGCTCGGGACGTCCAGGAAGATGAGGTCTTCGACCCGGTCGGAGAGGCGCCGGACGGTCTTTGCCAGGGCCTCGAACACCACTTTCGTGGCCGCCGGATGGGCTTCGACGAATGCGACGAAGTCGTCACCGGCGAGGACCGCGCAGCGGGTGTCCTCGAGCGCCGTGGCCGTCGCAGACCGGGGGCCGTGGTCGAAAAGCGCGAGCTCCCCGAAGAACTCGCCCCCGCGGAGGAGGGCGACGAGCGCCTCCTGGCCGAACTCCCCGGGCAGCGCGATCTTGACCGCGCCATCGAGCACGACGTAGAAGTGCTGGCCGGGATCGTCCTTCCGGAAGATCGTGTCCCCGCGCTTGAACGCCTTCTGCCGGGTGCGCTCCGCGAGGCTCGCGAGCTCGGATTCAGAGAGCTTCGCGAAGAGGGGCACCCGCTTCAGGTACTGGACGAGCTGCACATCGGCCATGGCGGGAACGGTACCGCACTCTTGACGGGCAACGCATCATTGGCGGTCCCATGAACGAGGTCTATATCTCGGGCGCGCTCACGGCACTCACCGACGGTGCGCGCACGCGCGTCTTCTACGAGCTCCTCGCGGAGATCGTGAGCGACTGCGGTCTCGAGCCATACCTGCCGCATCGCGCGACCGATCCGGTCGCGGCACCCGATCTCGACCCCCGCAGCGTGTACGACATCGATCGCGCGCGCGTTGCCCGTGCGGTGCTCGTCATCGCGTACGCCGGGACGCCGTCGTTCGGTGTCGGTATCGAGGTCGAGATCGCGCGCGAGCACGGTATCCCGGTCATCATCGTTGCGGAGCGCGACAAGACGATCTCGCGGATCCTGCTCGGATCGCCCGCGGTCATGGAGGCAGTTCGGTTCACCGATCTCGCGGCGCTACGGCACGCGCTGGGCGACGCGATTGCGCGCGTCACGAAGACCCGGATCGAGCTCGCGCCGGATGCGGTCGTCCAGCGTTTCCTCGGCAGCCTCGGCGCCGCGCGCCGGCTGCCCGAGGCCGAGGTGGCTGCGCTCCTCCGGGTGGCGGAGCTCGATGGCGATGGGGCGGCCGCGATCCGGAAGGCCATCGCCGAGGGCCGGCTGTTCGGCGCCGGCCTGCGTGACCTCGTCGGCCGCCACGCCCTCCGAGGCGCCGACCTCGCGGCATTCATCCTCCACGACGTGCTGGAGCGGCCGTTCGCCGAGATCGCCCGGACCTTCGGTTCCGAGCCACGGGCGACCAGGCGCCGGGTCGAGCAGGCCCGGATCAAGCTGCAACTGCCCCCTGACGCAGATCCGGCAGTCATAGGACAATGGTTGGTGACCGAGCTCATCGCGCCCCCAACGCGCGCCCTGCAGCTCCGTCTTTTCGCGAATTCACAGAACACAACTGGTACGGATAGGGAGAGCCATGAGCAAGGGGCAACGGAAGCAGAAGACCACCGGCAAGCTGGGCTGGCGGTCCAAGAAGGCGAACCACGGGCGTAAGCCCGGGATGGGCCGCGGCAAGCGCAACTAGGACAGATCCCGAACGTAACGACAAAGGAGCCGCTCCAC
>JBBQHN010000137.1:0-4802 GCA_038324015.1 Candidatus Limnocylindria bacterium
ACGGATCGTGCCGCAGTCCGAGAACCAACGCCGGTATGTCGAAGCGATCCGCAAGTACGACCTCGTGTTCGCGACAGGTCCGGCCGGCACCGGGAAGAGCTATCTGGCTGTTGCGATGGGCGTCGCGGCGCTGCGCGAGCGCAAGGTCACGCGGCTCATCCTGACGCGACCCGCCGTCGAGGCGGGTGAGCGGCTCGGCTTCCTCCCCGGAGACCTCGAGCAGAAGATCGATCCGTACCTCCGACCGCTGTACGACGCGCTCTACGAGCTCATGCCGCCTGAGCGCTTCGCGCGCGCGCAGGAGCGCGGCGAGATCGAGGTCGCGCCGCTCGCGTTCATGCGCGGTCGCACGCTCTCGGACGCCTTCATCATCCTGGACGAGGCGCAGAACACCACACCGGCCCAGATGAAGATGTTCCTCACCCGGCTCGGCTTCGGCTCGCAGGCAGTCGTCACCGGCGACGTCACCCAGATCGACCTCCCCGACCCGCGGTCAGGTCTGGTCGTGGCGCGCGAGATCCTGCGTGAGGTCGAGGGCCTCTCCTTTGTCGACTTCGACGACAAGGATGTCGTCCGGCACGAGCTCGTCGCGCGGATCGTCCGCGCGTACGATCGTCACGAGAGGTCGCCCGAATGATCCGGTTCGCCCCACGGCCCCGGTCCATCGCGGATCTCCGCGCCCTGCTCCAGGCCGACCCCCGCGTCCGGATGGTCGCGTTCATCATCGCGACCGGCCTGCTCAGCGCGATCGCGCTGCTCTTCTCACCGCCTGCGGTCGTGTCGTACGGCCGCGCCGGCGTGGTCGCGAATGCCGAGGTCCGCGCGCCACAATCGACCGTCTTCACCTCGGAGAGCCTGAGCCAGCTCGAGCGCGAGAAGGCCGCCGCCGCCGTCCAGCGCGTCTACTCCGCCGATCCCGCCGTGCCGGTGAATGCCACCACGCGCCTCGCGAGCGGCCTCGCGTCCATCGCGCGCGTCCGGCAGGACGCGACGGTGCCGCGGGACCAGCGCCTGGCGTCCCTGACCAAGCTCGGCGACGTCGCGTTCACGCCGGCGCTCGCGGCGGACGCGCTCGACATGACGGCTGCCGAGTTCGATCAGCTGACCAAGGAGATCGACGCGTCATTGAAGACCCTGTACGGGCAGGGGATCCGGCCCGAGCAGCTCGCGACGGCCGCCGCCGACGCCGGCAAGTCGCTGCCCCAGGTCTGGAACGACCGCCAGAAGCGGGTCGGCACCGAGCTCATCAAGCAGAACCTCCAACCGAACCTCATCTTCGACGCGAACGTGACCGCCGGCGCACAGCAGGCCGCGCGCAACAACGTGTCGCCGGTGCAGGTGCAGGTCACCGCCGGCGAGGTCGTCGTCCGCGATGGCCAGGTCGTCACCGAGCAGGACCTCGAGAAGCTCCGGGCGCTCGGTCTCGTCAATCCCGGCATCGACTGGAAGAGCGCCGTCGGCCTCCTGAGCTGGGCGCTGCTCATCGCCGGTGTCGTCGCGCTGTTCATCGAGCGGCACGCGACCGAAGCCTGGTCCGACGACCGGAAGCTCATCGTCGTAGGGCTTTCGCTCGTGGTCATCACTGCCGCCGGCCGCGCGCTCATCCCCGGTCACACCGTCGCCGTGTACTTCGTGCCGTTCGCCGCCGTCGCGATGATGCTGACGATCCTCGTGAGTGGCCGCGCCGCGTTGGCCACGCAGATCGCGGGTGCGCTCCACGTCGGGATCATGTCCGGTCAGGTCGAGCTGGTCGCCTACGTGCTCGTGCCGGCGCTCCTCGGCATGGCCGCGGTGCGCCGCGCAACGACCGCGCGTGAGTTCGTCGCGGCCGCGCTCTACGTCGCGCTCGGGGACCTCGGCGTCATCGGCACGTTCCTCCTCGTTGGGCGTTCCGCCGACACACTCGGCGCGCTCCAGCTCGCCGCAGCCGCGCTCATCAGTGGCGTCGCGTCGGGCGTCCTCGCGTTCGGCGCGATCGTGATGCTCGGTCACCTCTTCCGCATCACCACCGTGTTCGAGCTACGCGAACTCGCCGACCCGAACCATCCGTTGCTCCGGCAGCTGCTCCTGCGCACGCCCGGCACGTACCACCACTCGCTGCTCGTTGCGAACCTCGCCGAGCGCGCGGCCGAGGTCATCGGCGCAGATCCGCTCGTCGCCCGGGTCGGCTCCTATTACCACGACATCGGGAAGATGCGGAACCCACTCGCCTTCATCGAGAACCAGACGGGAACGAACCCGCACGACGAGCTGGACCCGGCGGTCTCCGCCAGCATCGTGTCCGCGCACGTGCGCGACGGGCTCGCGCTCGCCGACCGGTACCGGCTGCCGCCGCAGATCCGTGAGATCATCCCCGGCCATCACGGGACGAGTCTGATCCGCTACTTCTACCAGCTCGCGCAGCAGCGCGGCCTGGTCGTCGACGAATCCTCGTTCCGTCACCCTGGACCGAAGCCGCGCAGCAAGGAAGCCGGGATCGTCATGCTTGCCGACGGCACTGAGGCTGCCGTGCGGTCGCTCGAGGAGAAGACGCCGGAGCGCATCGGCGAGATGGTCGAGCGCATCGTGGGCGAGAAGCTCACCGACGGACAGCTCGACGACTGCGATCTCACGCTCCGAGACGTGCAGCGCGTGAAGGAGGCGTTCCGGGAGCTGCTCGCGGGTGTGTATCACGAGCGGATCCCGTATCCGGAGGACCGGATCGCGCGGCTCCCACCTGCCGCCACGCCGCCGCCCCTCGCGTCCGGACGCTGAAGCTCTCTATCCGCGGCGTCGTCCCATGCGATCTGCTCGTGGTGCGTCGCGCGGTCCGTGCCGCGGTGAAGCCATTTGGGCTTCCGGCGGACGCGCGCATCACCGTCGCGTTCATCGCTGACGAGGAGATGCGCATCCTCAACCGCCGCTACCGAAAGAAGGACGGGACGACCGACGTCCTCTCCTTCGGCCAGGCCGTCGGCCGGGCAAAAGGTGAACGCGCTGTAAAAAAGTTGCAGCGCGACGAGGACGGCGAGCTCGACGTCGGGGACATCCTCATCAGCGCAACGCAGGCGGCGCGGCAGGCGAAGCGCCGAAAGCACCCGCTGACGCGGGAAGTGGCGTTCCTGGCGGCCCACGGTGCGCTGCACCTGCTTGGTTTCGAGGACGAGACACGGTCCGGATACCGGGAAATGGTGGGTTTGGGCACTGTCGCGACCGCGGTGGCGCTGTCAGAATCGCGCCGGTGACACCCGCCGGCCTTCACCGTTACATGTGGGTGATGAAATGGGGCGGTCCGTGGGTCGCGGCGTGCGTGCTGCTCGGCACGCTGCTGGCGTCGGCGCCCGGCGCGGGCTCCACCGCCGACCTCATCGTCCAGGTCGACGGGCTGGTGAAGGGGTTCCCCGGCGATGCTGGGATCTTCATCTCCGACCCCCTCTCGCCGCAGCCGCTCTACACGCATGAGCCGGACGTCGTCTTCATCGCAGCATCGCTGTACAAGCTCGGCATCCTCGCGCACGTCGAGAGCCTCGTCGATCAAGGGAAGCTCAAGTACACCGACTCGATCGAGATCCTGCCCGACGACATCACCGAAGACGGCTCGTACGAGCCGGCCGGGACGGTGATGACCGTCGACAACGCGCTCGAAGCGATGATCACGATCTCCGACAATGGAACGGCCCTGGCGTTCTGGAACACCATGGGGCCGGCCAACATCAACGCGACGCTGCAGAAGCTTGGGCTCACGGACTTTCACATCGCCAACGACGACAACGACGACAACACCGCGACCGCACGCGTCATCGGCCAGTACTTCACGCTCCTCGCGCAGCGGACGCTCGTGTCGCCCGCGGCGTCGGACCGGATGCTCGTCCGGCTGAAGCGGCAGCAGATCAACGACCGCCTGCCGTCGGAGCTGCCGGCAGGCACGGTCGTCGCGCACAAGACCGGCAACCTGGGCTTCGTGACGCACGACGCCGGGATCATCTACACGCCGACTGGGCCACGGGTCGTCGTCGGCATGACGGCGAACAGCGCGCAGGACGAGGCGGTGCACCTCGTGGCCGGCCTTGGTGCGCTCGTGTATTCGGCCGTCCTCGAGCCACCCGCGAACGCTCGCTATCGCTTGCCCGCTGTGGCGCCGTCGTACGAGACGGGCTCGATCCAGATCGTGCCCGTCACCGTGACGAACGCCGGGACCAAGCCCTGGACCGCGACCGGCACGTCGAGCGTTGGCCTCAACTGGGAGATCCGTGACGCGTCCAAGAAGCTCGTGAGCTCCTCGTCCGCGCCCGTCGCGCTCCCGGCCCTGCAGCCGAACGCGAGCGCGTCCGTCGATCTCGTACTCAGCGCGCCTACGACGGTCGGGGACTACACCGTGACCGTGGGACTCGTCGAAGCGACGGGCCGATCCCTGACAGCGCTCGGCGCGGCGACCGGATCCTTCACGATCCACGCCCACGTCGCCTTCCTTGTCAACAGCACCGCCCGCATCCCGCAGATCCTGCACCGGAGCGAAGCGTCGCTCCTCGTGGTCCAGTACTCGAACCTTCCGGCCGCGGGTACGGACTCGCACACCTACACGCTGTTCTGGCGGGCGATCGATCCGCAGACGGCAAAGAGCATCGCATCCGGCGCTTCACTGCTCGGTACGAGTGTCGGGCCGGGCGGCGGCACGTTCTTTTCCTCCATCATCGCGCCGGGCCTTCGCGGGATGTACACGCTCGCGGTCGAGATCCGCGAAGCGGGACGCACCGTCAGCGGCGTGCAGACGGTCACCGTCGAGATCGCCGGTCCGCGCAGCTATCCGGACGATCGCGACTCCA
>JBBQHN010000138.1:0-4799 GCA_038324015.1 Candidatus Limnocylindria bacterium
CCGCATGCTGTCCGGATCCTCGCCCGCGCGTGGCTGCGGGTCCTGTGGCGCTGCTGGTACGACCGCGTCGCGTACGACCCCGCGCGCCACCTCGGGGCTGCGCGTGTCGCGGCCTGAGGTTGACACAGGAAGTCTCATGCGCCCTGCTCCACCGGCGCGGGAATGCGGAACGAGAGCGCGAGCCCGAGCACGACGAAGGCGAAGGCGACCAGCCCGGCCATCCGGGCGGCAGCGACGAACGCGTCCTCGATCGCCGGGACCACCGCCGCGCCGCGCGGATCGACGCGCAGACCGGGAAGCGCCTGACCGGCCGATGCGTCGATGAGCGTGACGACCGACTCACGGGCCGCGGGGGGCAGGACCGCGGCCGCGGCCAGGCGGTCGCGCGTCCCGTCGGCCAGCCCCGAGAAGAGCACGGTGCCGAGGATCGCGATGCCGAGCGCGGAGCCGAGCTGACGCATCGTCGCGTTCGTGCCAGAAGCGAGGCCCGAGCGCTCCGCCGGTATGTCCGACAGGACGATGCTCGTGAGCTGCGCGGTCGCGAACCCGACGCCGATGCCATACACGAACAACGGCACGGCGAGCGCCAGGCCGTTGACCTGCGTCGAGATGAGCAGGGACGTCGCGAGGATGCCGACGGCCTCGAGGGCCATGCCAAGGCTGACGACGCGCCGGGCGCCGAGCCGGCCGGTCAGCACGGCAGCCGCGCCGGCCGAGGCGAACGCGCCGAGTGCCAGCGCCAGGAACGTGAGCCCGGTCTCGAAGGCCGAGTACCCGATGACGCCCTGGAGGAACAGCGGTAGGGCGAACAGAAGTCCGAATTCGCCGAGCGACACGATCGTGCCGGCGAGGTTGCCGAAGCGGAACGCGGGGTAGCGCCACAGGTCAAAGTCGAAGAGGAAGAACCGCCCGGCGCGCTGCCGCCGCAGCTCGACCCAGGCGAACGCGGCGATCGCGACGATGCCTGCGGCGATCGCGACCGGGATGATCGACACGCTGTCGAGGGGCCAGGTCCAGCCGAACGCCGAGAACGGCCGGAGCGGCGACCACCAGCCGTAACGGCGGCCCTCGACCAGGCCGAACACGAACGACGAGAGGCCGAACGTGACGAGCAGGAATCCGATCGGATCCCAACCGGCGCGCGCCGTCTCATCGCGGGTCTCGCGGACGTAGAGGAGCGTGCCGGCGATCGCGACCGCCGCGATCGGGAGATTGACGTAGAACGCCCAGCGCCACGACAGGTTCGTCGTCAGCCAGCCGCCGAGCAGCGGGCCGATCGCGGCCATGCCGCCGATCGTCGCGCCCCACAGGCCGAACGCCAGCGCGCGCTCGCGCCCGCGGAAGCTGTTGTTGATGATCGATTGCGTCGCGGGGAGGATCGCGGCGCCGCCGAGACCCTGGAGCAGCCGTGCGGCGATGAGCAGCCCGCCGCTCGGCGCGATCCCGGCGAGCATCGACGCGACCGCGAACACCGCCGCGCCGAGCACGTAGATGATCCGGCGGCCGACGAGGTCGCCGGCCCGACCGAGCGTCACCAGGAGTGCCGCGAACACGAGCGCGTAGGTCGTGTTCACCCATTCGGCCTCGGTGCTGTCCAGCCCGAGGTCCTTGACCACGGCGGGGACCGCGACGTTCACGATGTTCGCGTCGACGATGATCATCGCGACGCCGAGGCTGAGCGCGGCGAGGCCGAGCCAGCGGGTCCGCGAGGGCTGGATCTCTGTCACGAGCGGGTGGTCCTTTCGCCTCGGCAGGCCCGGCCAGTCTGCGCCGGCGCCTGTAGAGGCTCTGTACAGCTTTAGGTAGAAACTAGCGCGGTGCGCCGATGCTTGTCAAGGGTTTGTACAGGTCGTCTAATGAGCCGGTGCCGACGGTCCCCGCCCCCCGCTACCGCATCGGAGAGCTGAGCCGACGCGTCGGCGTCAGCCCCGAGCTCTTGCGGGCGTGGGAGACCCGCTACCGGTTGCTCCGCCCGCAGCGCTCCCCCGGCGGCTTTCGCCTCTACGGCGAGCGGGACGAGCTCCGGGTCCGGCGGATGCGCGAGTTGGTCGGGTCAGGCGTCGCCGCCGCGGAGGCCGCGCGGAGCGTGCTCCGCGAAGAACGCACGACCGGCCGCGCGACGACCGTGCCCGTTGGCCTCGTCGAGCGGCTGCATGGCGCGCTGCTCGCGTTCGATGAGGCCGGCGCGCAGGCGGCGCTGGATCGCCTGTTCTCGACGCTGCGCCTCGAGACCGCGCTCAGCGAGGTGCTGCTCCCGGAGCTGAAGCGGATCGGGACCGGCTGGGCCGGCGGCGACGTGACGGTCGCGCAGGAGCACTTCGCCTCCAACCTCATCCGCGCGCGATTGCTCGGGCTCGCCCGCGGCTGGGACGAGGGTCGCGGGCCGCGTGCGATCCTGGCCTGCCTCCCCGGCGAGCAGCACGACATCGGGCTCATCGCCTTCGGGCTCGTCCTGCGCCGCGAGGGCTGGCGGATCGTGTACCTCGGGCAGGATGCGCCGCTCGAGACCCTCGAGGGCGCGCTGACCCAGTCGCAGGCCCGGCTCATCGTGTTGTCGTCCGTCGACAGCGGGAACGTCGAGCGGGCGATCGTTCAGCTCGCATCGCTCGGACAGCGCGTGACGGTCGCGCTCGGCGGCTCCGGAGCGACCCTGGCTGCGGCAGTTAGGGCAAAGGCCCGCTTGCTCCCCCCTGACGTCGTCGACGGAGCGCGCTCGCTCGCCAGCGAGGCGCGGTAGCGGGAACAAGAAGACCCGTTGCGCCACGTTTCATAGGTCGGGCGCAAGAATCGCTGCAGACTGCTTCTGTGCCGAGAGCCGGACTTGAACCGGCGACACATGGTTCTTCAGACCATTGCTCTACCAGCTGAGCTACCTCGGCGGAGATGTTCATTCTAGCGAAATCGCGCCGCAACTCGGACGATCCGCATGATTCCAACAGATCGCCGTTAGAGCAATGGTCTAGCGAACCAATTGCCGCGACGGAACAATGGCTTCGGCTACAGCGATCGTCGGGTCGTCACCGATGATGCCTAGGGCAGCCTCGGGGTCCAATGCCTCGACACTGCTGGTGTCGTCCTGATCGTCGTAGCGCACAGCGGCGCCGCCGTCAGGCGTGCCCATTGCGACGCGCATCCTGGTGCGGCGCGCGCATCACCTTCGGTCTGACCCTCAGGCGCATCGAAGCCGCGCGGACGGCCTCGAGAGCGGTATCGGTGGGCTGATGCCTTGCGGTCGGCCGCTACCTCCACCTGGCGGACGCACGCAGGAGATGGCGGCCGCTACGAGCACCTCGGTAAGAGATCAGGCAAGGTCGAAGCGATCGAGATTCATCACCTTGTCCCATGCAGCCACAAAGTCACGCACGACCTTCTCCTTCGAGTCGTCACTTGCGTAGACCTCCGAGATGGCTCGGAGCTGGGAGTTCGAACCGAAGACGAGGTCGACGGCGGTGGCGGTCCACTTGGTCTCGCCCGTGGCGCGATCGCGACCCTCGTACGCGCTCTCAGCCGAGGCGGACGCCTTCCACTCCGTGCTCATGTCGAGCAGGTGCACGAAGAAGTCGTTGGTCAGCGTCTCGGGCCGGTCGGTGAGGATGCCGTTATGGGACTGCCCGAAGTTGGCATTCAGGGCGCGCATGCCGCCGATGAGAACCGTCATCTGGGGAGCGGTCAGCGTCAACTGGTAGGCCCGCTCCAGCAGTAGGGTCTCCGCCGACAGCGTCGCTCCCGCTCGGAGGTAGTTCCGGAACCCGTCCGCGGTCGGTTCGAGCACGGCGAACGACTCAACGTCCGTTTGCTCCTGCGTGGCGTCCGTGCGCCCCGGCACGAACGGAACTGTGATGTCGTACCCGGCGTTCTTCGCCGCTTGCTCGACGGCCACGCATCCGCCCAGAACGATCAGGTCAGCGAGCGAGACCTTCTTCCCCTTTCCACTTCCACCGGACTGTGAGCGATCGAAGTCCTGCTGGATCCGTTCGAAGGTCTGCAGCACCTTGGCCAAGCCGGCTGGCTCGTTGACCTCCCAGTCCTTTTGCGGCGCAAGGCGGATCCGCGCCCCATTGGCCCCGCCACGCTTGTCGGTTCCGCGAAAAGTTGCCGCCGACGCCCAAGCCGTGGAGACCAGCTGGGAGATGGACAGTCCCGATGCGAGGATCTTGCCCTTGAGGGCAACGATGTCCTTCTCACCGATCAGCTCATGATCGACGGCGGGGACGGGGTCCTGCCACAACTGCGGCTCCGGAACCCACGGGCCGAGGTAGCGGGAGACCGGTCCCATGTCGCGGTGCAACAGCTTGTACCACGCCTTGGCGAACGCTTCAGCGAGCTGGTGTGGATTCTCGTGGAAGCGCTTCGCGATCGGCCCGTAGATCGGATCGAACCGCAGCGCCAGGTCCGTGGTCAGCATCATCGGCGCGTGCCGCTTCGACGGATCATGAGCATCCGGCACGGTGCCCTGGGCCCCGGGATCCTTGGGAGTCCACTGCTTCGCGCCGGCGGGGCTCGTCGTCAGCTCCCAGTCGTACGCGAACAGGTTGTCCAAGAAGCCGTTGTCCCACTTCGTCGGCTCGTTGGTCCATGCGCCCTCGAGCCCGCTGGTGATCGTGTCGGCGCCTGTGCCGCTTCCGAAGGTGTTCCTCCAGCCGAGGCCCTGCTCCTCAAGGGGGCTGGCCTCGGGTTCGGCACCGACGTACTTCGCACTGACTGCACCATGGACCTTGCCGAAGGTGTGGCCGCCAATGATGAGCGCAGCCGTCTCCTCGTCGTTCATCGCCATGCGACGGAAGGTCTCTCGAATGTCC
>JBBQHN010000139.1:0-4760 GCA_038324015.1 Candidatus Limnocylindria bacterium
GTTGGTTCCTCCTTCTTCCTAGTCGAGTACGTACGCGATCTCGCCGTGCTGCGAGGCATCGAGCCCGAGGCTCTCCTCGTGCTCCTTGACCCGGAACCCGACCGTGACGTCGATGACCTTCACGATGACCGCGGTCATGACCGCGGCGTACACCCACGTTGCCGCGACCGCGATGAGCTGGGTCACGAGCTGGTTGGCGTTGCCATAGAAGAGACCATCCGCACCCCCGGAGTTGATGGCGACGGTCGCGAACAGGCCGGTCGCAATGGCGCCCCAGGTGCCGCCGATGCCGTGGACCGCCCAGACGTCGAGCGCGTCGTCCACCTTGAGGCGTGGCCGGAGCTGCATGGCCGCGTAGCAGATGGTGCCGGCGCCCAGGCCGATGATGATCGAGCCCGAGACGTCGACGAAGCCCGAGGCCGGTGTGATCGCGACAAGGCCGGCGACCGCGCCGGCGGCCATGCCGATGACGCTCGGCCGGCCCTTGTGGATCCACGAGACCGTGAGCCAGGTCAGCCCGGCCATCGCGGCCGCAGTGTTGGTGACGACGAAAGCGCTCGTCGCGAGCCCGCCGCCGGCGGCGAGCGCGCTGCCGGCGTTGAAGCCGAACCAGCCGAACCAGAGCAGTGACGCGCCGAGGACCGTCATCGTGACGTCGTGCGGCTCGCTGGTCTTCAGGCGGCGGCCGATGAGGATCGCCGCGATCAGCGCGGAGACCCCGCTCGAGATGTGCACGACGGTGCCACCCGCGAAATCAAGCGCGCCGAGCACGCGAAGCCAGCCGCCCACGCCCCAGACCCAATGGGCGAGCGGGTCGTACACGAGGGTGGCCCAAAGGAGCGCGAAGAGCGCGTAGGCCTTGAAGCTGATCCGTTCCGCGAATGCTCCAGTGATCAGCGCTGGCGTGATGACCGCGAACATCATCTGGAACGCCATGAACAGCTGCGCCGGAATGGTCCCCGCGTAGTCCGGGTTCGGGGCGGATCCGACACCCTTGAGCGCGACCCAGCTGAGCCCGCCGATGAGGCCTCCTCCTGCATCAGGCGAGAACGCGAGCGAATAGCCCCAGAGCACCCACTGCACGCTGATGAGGCACAAGATGAAGAACGAGTGTGTGAGCGTGGACAGCACGTTCTTCTTCCCGACGAGACCGCCGTAGAAGAACCCGAGCGCCGGGGTCATGAGCATGACGAGCGCGGTGGAAATGAGCAGCCAGGACGTGTCGCCGGTGTCGATCTTGTCCATGTGGCGAAGGTACGGGGGGCGATGCGCCCGGACAGTGGCGTGGTGGCGCAGGCACAGTTGCGAACAGGCACCCGTTTGGAGGCGCGTCGCTACTCCGTCGAAACTGTTTGGTCGACGACCTCGCCGCCCGGCCGGATCGCGAGGAACGCCGCTGTCGCACTCGCTGCGAGCGTGCGGGCGGCACGAGCTTCCTCTTCCTGGCCGGAGCCGATGAGCGCCCGCGCGTAGCCGAGGAGCAGCTCGTGCAGGATCGGGAGCTCGGACTCGCGCGGCGCGCCGAGGTGGACCTTCGCGCCCTTCGCGAGCCGCGCCTTGATCCCCTCGGCGTCAACGCCGCGCGCCTCGTCGAGACGCACGAACACCGCGCCACCCGACATGCCGGAGCAGATCCAGCGGCCGGGGTCGCCGAGGACCACGGCGGTCCCCGCGGTCATGTACTCGAACGCGAAGCCGCCCAGGTCGCCGCCGAAGACGACGTCCGCGCCGGAGAGCCGGATGCAGGCCCGGGCATCGGCCGCGCCCTGCACGAAGAAGCGGCCGCGTTGGGCGCCGTAGGCGAAACACTTCCCCACACCCCCGTCGACGAACGTGCCGTACGCGTTCGGCGCCTTGAGGATCGTGATCGTGCCGCCGAGGGCGGTCTTCGCGGCGCCGTCCTGGGCTCCGCCGCCGATGTCCAGAGAAACGCCATCGGTGAGGTACGCGCCGAAACCGTTGCCGGCGATCGATCCGCCGCGGATCGGCAGCGCGAGCGGCGGCGGAGCGCCGCCCCCGATGCGCACGCGCGCCATGGAGCCGGAGCCCGCCGTACCGACGAAGCGGTGCATGGCCGAGAGCGGCTCGTCGGCGCCGATCGCAATAGCGCCGGCCGCGACGAGCTGGGCCGACCCGACCCGCTCCCCCGCCGGCTCGAGCAGCGCAGCGAGGTCCAGCCGGTCCGCGGAGCGCACCTGCTGCAAGAGATCGGTGCGGCCAACGAGCTCGCGGACGCTCTCGAGACCGAGCGACGCAGTGATCCGCCCGACCTCCGCGCGCATCGCGCCGAAGAACCGCTCGAGCTGCGCCACGGCCCGCTCGAGCTCCTGCGGCTCGAACTTCTTCATGCCTTTCTCGGTCGCCTCGGCCACGGTCTCGATCTGTGTCGCGATGCCGACGTGGCACGTGTCGAGCTGGCAGCCGCGGCAGATCGTGCACCCGATCGCGACCATCGCCAGCGTGCCGAAGCCGACGCGGTCCGCGCCAAGGCACAGCATCTTCACGACATCGAGCGCGCTCTTCATGCCGCCGTCGCACCAGAGCTCCACGCGGTCGCGCAGGCCGTTGCGCACGAGCGCCTTGTGCGCCTCGACGACACCGATCTCGACGGGCAGTCCCGCGCGGCGGAGCGCGTGCTGTCTAGCGGCCCCGGTGCCGCCGTCGTATCCGGAGACCGTGACGATGTCCGCACCGGACTTCGCGATGCCGGTGGCGATGATGCCGATGTCGGGCACCGCGGGCACCTTCACCGCGATCTTCGCCTCGGGGTTCACGACTTTGAGCTCGCGCACGACCTGCGCGAGGTCCTCGATCGAATAGATGTCGTGGTTGTTCGACGGCGAGATGAGGTCCACACCCGGCTTCGCGTTCCGCGCGAGCGCGACCTTGACCGAGACCTTGCGTGCCGGCAGATGACCGCCCTCTCCCGGCTTCGCCCCCTGCCCGATCTTGATCTCGAGGTAGCGCGAGGAGTTCGCGAGCAGCGCTGAAACGCCAAAGCGGCCGGACGCGATCTGCTGGCCGCGCCATTTCGGATACTTGCCCAGGAGATCGGGCAGCTCGCCGCCCTCGCCGTTGTTGCAGAGGATGTCCAGGCGCTTCGCGGCCTCGGCGTAGGCGCGGTAGGCCGTCTCGCCCTGCGAGCCGAATGACATCGACGAGATGTAGAACGGCGCGCTGTGCTCGCCCGCGGTCGTCGACGCCTCTTCGACAGGCGGGCCCGCAGGCCGGACGTCGAGCGCGTGACGCAGCGACACCGGGTGCTCGGCCTCGATGGTCGCAAGCTTCTCGGCATAGACGCTGTACTCGCTGTCCCCGCTCGCGACGCCGAGCGCCGCCTTGTAGAGCCGCGGGTAGATGCGGAACGCGGGCTCGAGCCGTGCCGGCGTGCGGTCGCGCAGCATCGTCGCACGCTCGAAACCGTCCTTCGCCAGCGCGTCCCATCCCGTTCCGCCGGAGGCACTCGCCGCGAACGTGCGCACGCCAAGGAACGCCGCGACATCAGGGGCGAGGCCGACGGCCGAGAACGCGCGCCCATAACCGCGCACCTCGTGCATGCCGAGCGTTGAGCAGACCTTCTCGATTCCCTTGCGCAGCGCCTCCGCGAGGTTCGGCAGCGCGTCGGGGTCGCTCGTCGCGAGCGCATGCTCGAAGAGGAGGTACGGGTTCACCGCGTCGGCGCCGAGACCGAGCGCGACGACGATGTCGTGCAGGTTGCGGATGCTGCCGGCCGACAGAAGCAGCGCGCACTCGCGTCGCAGCGATCCGTTCAACGCCGGCTGCTGCATCAGGGCGCGATGCGCCGCGGCGACGACGAGCAGCGGATCGATCCAGGCGCGCCCTTCCGCGCGCACGCCGCGGTCGCGGATGAGGACGGCGCGCGTGCCCAGACGCACCGCGTTCGTTGCGGCCTGCGCGAGCCGGGCGAGCGCCTGACGGGGCTCTTCGTCCCAGTCGCGGTCGGACTCCAGCACCACGGCATCGCGTCGGCCCGAAGAGCCGAGCTCAGCGACGAGGTCCTCGACCAGCCAGGTGCCGAGCGTGCGCGCGAGCCGGCGATGCTCATCTGCCGCGATCCCGCTCTCCGCGGGATGCCCGCCGAGCAAGAGGGGCACGCGGAGCTCGATCCAGGGACGCCGGCGGCCACTGCCGTCGATCGTCGGACGTGGGCCGATGACGATGCGTGTCGAGAAGTGCTCGATCTCGCGCTCGCGGTCGATCGCCGGGTTCGTGACCACCGCGACGGTCTCCTGAAGGAAGTCGGCCAGGTTCGCGCGCTTCGTCGCGAGCGCGGCCAGCGGGCCGTCGTAGCCGAGCGAGCCGATGGCCTCGTTCGCGGTCTCCTCCATGAACATCGCCTGACGCAGATCGTCGGGCTCGTAGCCGAGTGCGGCGAACTGCTGTTCACGGCGGATCGCGAGGTCTTCGATCTCGTCGGGCATGACCGCGAGCTCGACGCGCCGCTCGGCCTTCTCCCACGAGCGCTTCGCCGTGGCCGCACGGACCGGTGCCGCGAGCGGACCGCCGGTCAGGAGACGCGTGCGGTCGCCGTCGATCGCGGTGCCGCGTTTCGAGCGCAACGCGACGAAGCGCTTGCGCACGGCGCGCTCGTCGAGATGGCGCCAGCCGTTCGCGGTGCGCTCGAGTCCGGCGTGCTCGCCGGGCGCGAGGGGGCGCGGATCGGAGCTGTATCGGTCGAGCGGGATGAAGCCGCGCTCGCTCGTGAACACGTGCGCCTCGTCCGTCTCGACGTACCAGAG
>JBBQHN010000140.1:0-4736 GCA_038324015.1 Candidatus Limnocylindria bacterium
TCACGAACTTTCGGATGCGGCGGAATCCGAGCTCGGCGATGAGCTCTTCGATCGGCCCCGAGACGAGCACCGCCGTGATCTCGCGCCGGACCTTGTCGACGCCGTGCATCTCGCGAGGGCTCTTGTAGGTCAGCTCCTGGACCCCGCCTTCGTCCCGGAACCGCAGGCGTAGCCGGCGGTCCTCAGCCTGAAGGTGCAGGCTCGGGTGGTCGAAGAACACATCGCCCTCGGCGCCGGCGCGCACCCAGCGGCCGTCGCGCTCGAGCCGCTTCCGGAGGTCGGAAACGGCGAGGTCGGGCAAGCTGTACTTCCGCTCGCGCTCGATCACAGAATCGAAATTAGGTCTTTCAGGCGGACTAGACAATCCACCGAATGGTGTAGATGCTTTGCACTACGCCGCTGGTGCGATTTCCTCCAGCGACCGGCCCCTGGTCTCCTCACCCAGGAGGGCCACCGCGACCGCCGTCAGCAGCAACAGGGCCATGAACAGGGCGAAGACGGCCGATTGGCTGTACGCGGCGACGACGGTCGGGACGACGAATGGGCCGATGATGCCCCCGATCCGGCCCACAGCGGCCGCAGCGCCTGCCCCGGTCGCCCGGAGGGCCGTCGGGTAGAGCTCCGGCGACAGCGTGTAGACGACGCCCCAGGCCCCGAGGTTGAAGAACGAGAGCAGCGCGGCGTACACGACGGCGTCGGTGCCCGCGCCGCTGTTCCCGAACAGGACGGCGGAGACCGCCGATCCAACGAGATAGGCGACCAGCGTCGGTCGCCTCCCGATCCGCTCGACCAGCCAGGCCGCCGAGAAGTACCCAGGGACCTGAGCGAGCGTCGAGATGAAGAAGTACTCGTTGCTGCGGACGACCGAAAGACCGCGACCGGCGAGGAGCGACGGGAGGAACGTGAACATCCCGTAGTAGGTGAACGTGATCCCGAACCACAGGATCCAGAGCATCACCGTCCGGCGCCCGTAGCGCGCGGCGAACAACGCCCGCCAGCCGGATCCCGATCCGGCCGCGGCCGCGGGCCGCTCTGGCGCGATGGGCTTGGCCACGGTGATGAGGGCTCCCCCACCTTCGCGCTCGACCCGGCGGACGACCGCATCCGCCTCGGCAACGCGGCCGTGCTCGGCGAGGTACCGCGGCGACTCCGGGAGTGCGCGCCGCAGATACGCGACGTAGAGGGCGGGCAGCGCGCCCACGAGAAAAGCGCCGCGCCAGCCATAGGCGGGCAGCACGACGAGCGCGACGACGCCGGCGAGGATCGTCCCGTACGCCCAGAAGGACTCGAGCAGCACGATGAACCGGCCGCGTGAGGCACGAGGTGCGAACTCCGACACGAGCGTCGACACCACGGGCAGCTCGCCACCGAGCCCCAGACCGGTCACCACCCGGGCCGCGAGGAGCAGCGCGAACGACGGTGCCGCCGCGGACAGCAGGCTGCCGATGCAGAAGACGATGAGCGTGACCTGGAAGACGTTGCGGCGGCCGTAGCGGTCGGCGAGCCGTCCCGAGACCGCAGCACCCACGAACATCCCGACGAAGCCGGCGCTCGCGACGACTCCGGTCTGCGTGGCGTCAAGTCCGAACTCCGCTCGGATCGGCGTGAGCAGGAACGAGATGAGGATCACGTCCATCGCGTCGAACATCCAGCCGAAGCCGGACACGATCAACAGCTTCCAGTGGAACCGGTTCAAGGAGACGCGATCGAGGCGCGCGAGGAAGGACTCCGCCGCCACTAGATGCAGCGCTCCGCCACCAGCAGCTCGGCATTGAGCACCGACGCGCCTGCCGCGCCACGGATCGTGTTGTGGCCGACCACGACGAACTTGAGACCGAGCACCGCATCTTCGCGGACGCGGCCGACGGTCGAAGCCATCCCGCGCTCGGCGTCGCGATCGAGGAGTGGCTGCGGACGGTCGTCCTCGTCGCGCACGATGATCGGGTGCTCCGGCGCCGACGGGAGCTTGAGCTCCTGCGGCCGGCCGGTGAACGCCCGAAGGCTCGCCTTGACCGCGTCCACGCTCGGCGAGCCCGTCAGCTTCAGGCTGACGGTCTCGGTGTGGCCGTCGCGGACGAGGACGCGGTTGCACTGGACCGACATCGGGAACGTCGCTGGCGTGAATGCCGTTCCGTCCCAGCCCCCGAGATGCTTCTGCGTCTCCTCGACCACCTTCTCTTCCTCGCCACCGATGAACGGCACGACGTTGTCGAGGACATCGAGCGACGGCACGCCAGGGTACCCGGCGCCGGAGATCGCCTGCATCGTCGTGACGAGCAGCTGCTCGATCCCGAAGTCGCGATGCAAGGGCGCGAGCGCCAGGGTCAGGTGGATCGCCGTGCAGTTGCCGTTCGTGACGATCGAACCCTTCCAGCCGCGGGCCTGCCGCTGCCGGGCAAGCGCTTTCACGTGCTCGAAATTGACCTCGGCGATCAGGTTCGGCACGTCGGGGTCCATCCGGTGCGTCGAGGCGTTGCTGAACACGTGATGGCCGGCCTTCGCGAGCGCGGCCTCGTAGAGCTGCGCCGCGTCGGTCGGCAGGGCGCTGAAGCAGATATCGGCGTCCAGCTCGGGCCGCGTCGGCTCGAGCCTCATGTCGGCGACAGCATCGGGCATCGGGACCGCGAGCTTCCAGCTGACCGCGTCGGCGTACCGCTTACCCGCGCTGCGCTCGGACGTCGTGAGTGCGGTCAACGTGAACCATGGGTGGTCGGCAAGCAGGCTGATGAAGCGCTGCCCGACCATGCCCGTCGCGCCGAGGACCGCGACGGTGCGCCGCTGCTGCGTCATCTACCGAAGTGTGCCAGACGCGCGCGACCCGATCTCGTGGAACTCCCGGTGGATGGCCTTCACCGCGGTGTCGCGGTCCCTCTCGTGGACGACGAGCGAGATGTTGAGCTCACTCGATCCCTGCGCGATGGCGAGGACGTTCACCTTCGCTCGCGCGATCGCGCCGAACAGCCGCGCCGCGACACCTGGCGTGCCCCGCATGCCCTCCCCGACCGCCGAGACGATCGCGACAGGCGCCTCGACCGCGACCTTCTCGACGTCGTGACGGGCGAGCTCGCGAGAGAACATCTTCCGCAGCGACGCCTCGAGGTGCGTGACGGACTCGTTCGGCACGACCAGGCAGATCGAGTTCTCGCTCGAGGCCTGACTGATCATGAGGACGGAGACCTTCTCGGCCGCCGTCGTGTCAAAGACGCGCGCGGCAAAACCCGGAACGCCGCTCATTCCCGCGCCCTGCACCGTCACCATGCCGAGATTCCCGAGCGAGGTCGTGGCTTTCACGACCGTGTCGTCCTTCGGCGTCTTCGCCGTGATCGTCGTTCCGGGGTCGTCCGGGGCGAAGGTGTTCAGGATCCGGACCGGGATGCCCGCCTCGATGGCGGGCAGGACGGTCCGTGGGTGAATGACCTTCGCGCCGAAGTACGACAGCTCTGCCGCTTCTGCATAGCTGATCGCCGGAAGTGGCTTCGCGTCGGGCACGATACGCGGGTCGGCGCTGTATACGCCGCTCACGTCGGTGAAGATCCGGCATTCGCGCGCGTCGACCGCAGCGGCGAGGATCGCGGCGGAGTAGTCCGAGCCGCCGCGCCCCAGCGTCGTTGTCACGCCGTCGGCGGTCGAGCCGACGAATCCTGTGACCACCGGCACTGTTCCGTACCGGATCCGCGGAAGGAGCTGCTCGGAAGCACGCTCGCGCGTCAGCTCGGCGATCGGGTTGGCGCTTCCGAACGAGTCGTCGGTGATGAGGAGACCCTCCGCCGACAACGCTTCAGCGGCGACGCCCTGCGCGGTCAGCACCGCAGCGACGATCGGCGCGGACAGCCGCTCGCCGTACGAGAGAATGGCGTCGAGCGATCGGGGGCTGCACTCGCGCAGCAGCGCGACGCTCCGCAGCAGGGCGATGGTGCGCTCGGTGAGATCGACGACCTCGCTGAGCGGCACGGCGCCGTTCACACCGAGCAGGTCCGCGATGAGGTTCCGGTGCTGCTCCGAGAGCCGTTCGATCGCGGCCTGTGCCGCCATCGCGTCACCGCTCGCGGCCTGCTGCGCTGCCTTGACCAGCGCATCGGTCGTGCCGGCGGTCGCGGACACGATGACCAGCCGCTCGCCCGTTTCGGCGCCCACGATCTTCGCGACGGCCTGGATCGCCGACGGCGAGCCGACCGACGTCCCGCCGAACTTGAACACGAGCGGGCCCCTGCTGCTCACTTCAGCACGCGGGCGATGGCGATCACATCAGCGAGTATCGCGGAGGCCGTCGCGTCGCCACCCGCGCCCGGGCCGCTCCACACGAGCCTCGCCGCCATGTCGGACTCGAGCGAGATGACGTTCGTCGGGCCGCTTGCCTGGCCCTCAAGGGAGTCTGCAGGCACCTCTTCCGGACCGACGCGAGCCTTCGTGGCCTTCTCGCCGAAGTCCGCGACCGCGAGATAGCGAAGCCGGGTCCCGCGGGACATCGCCTCGGCCGCCTGCGTGGGGCCGACGGAGCGGAGCGAGGTGCGCCGCACCTGGTCTGGGCGGAAGTGGCGGCCCTCGAGGAGGCTCACGAGGATCGACAGCTTGTAGGCGGCGTCGAAGCCGTCGAGGTCGTTGGTCGGATCTGCCTCGGCGTAGCCCTTTGCCTGCGCGCCGGCGAGCGCCTCAGCGAAGCTCACGCCGTTCTCGAGCTGCGAGCAGATGTACGTGGTCGTGCCATTGAGCAGACCTCGGAGGACGCGCGGGCGCAC
>JBBQHN010000141.1:0-4726 GCA_038324015.1 Candidatus Limnocylindria bacterium
AGGACGAGCAGGACGAAGTAGACGAGGATCCCGATGCCGAATGACCCGAGGATGACCATACCGACGCGAACGATCGTGGCGTCGATGTCGAGGTACTCGGCGAGCCCGCCACAGACGCCTCCGATGACCCGATTGGTACGACTGCGCTCAAGACGCCCTGACACGTGTTGGCTCCCTTCCCGTGCTGCGCTCGTAGACGACCGCAAAGAGCACAGCCGCCAGCGCGGCGACCGCGACAGCAGGCTCGGTGGTCAGCTGCCCGATGGCGACGACGCGCCGCGCGACCGCGGCGACCAGCGACAGCACCAGCCCGGCCGGTTCGGTGAGGTCCAGGTCGGCCAGCGTGTTGAACGCGATGACCGCGAGGGCGGCCTCGATCCCGATGCTTACCCCGATGAGCGCGAAGGCGCGGATCACGCGCTGCAGCTGCTCCACCGGCGAGCGATGCTCGGCCGCGGCAACGAGCGCTGCCGCGTCGAAACGCGCGGTGCGCTCATCCGGATCCAGCTGGAGCGCTGTCCGGAGGGCACCCTCGCTCAGCGTGTTCCGCTCGTCCATGTCGTTCATACGCCCGGCTCCTCCATCGCCTTACGCAGGAGCTGCCGCGCACGGAGCAGCTGCACGCCGACCGTCGATGACGAACGGCCGGTCACGGCCGCGACCTCGTCGACGCTCAGCTGATTGAAATAGCGGAGCACGACGACGACGCGGTACCGCTCCGGGAGCCTCGCGACCGCGGCCCGGATGGCATCGCGCGATTCACGCTCAAGCGTCGCGCGCTCCGGCGTGGCGGACCGGTCGGCGACCGCGGCCGCCTCGATCTCCGGCGCGTTCCGCGCGCGCTCGCGGGTACGGGAGCGACCGATCGTGATCGCCTCGTTGACAGCGATCCGCAGGAGCCAGGGGCGAATGGGCCGGGTCTGGTCATAGGACGCGATCGAGCGGTACGCCTTGATGAACGCCTGGCTCGCGGCGTCCTGCGCCGCGTCGCGGTCACCGAGGATCCGGAGCGCGGCGCCGTACACAGCGTCCTGGTGCTCGCGAACGACGTCCTCGAAGGTCACAGTCGTACGAACGATGGCAGACGATCGTGCCGGCCGGCCGGCGCGCAGAAAGCGATCGCGGAGCCCGCCACTGCTGAAGGTCATCATCCCTGTCCCATACGCCCGGCGATGCCCGCGGCTTTCATCTCGCGGCTAGAGCGCCTGGAGCCGCTCCGACGCGTCGCGCGGCACGGACAGCCGCTTCCGGCTCGACGTTCCGCCTGATTCGATCCGCACCGCCGTGACGCCGACGCGGAGCGCCTTGCCGAGGAGCTCGACCAACGCCTTGTTCGCGGCGCCGCCGACGGGCGCCGCGGTCACCCGGACCTGAAGCACGCCATCGCGGACACCGGCGACCGCGCTGCGCGATGCGCGCGGGATCAGACGCACCGCGAAGTGGGCTCGCCCGTCGCGTTCAGCGATCGTCAGGTCAGGCACGGCACGGCCGCCGGAAGAAGCCCGAGGACCAGCGGCTCGAGCAGGTACTGGAGGGCGATGAGCGCGATGAGCGGCGAGAGGTCCATGCCCGCCGCGGCCGGGAGCAGCCTGCGGATCGGCCCGAGGATCGGCTCGGTGACGGCGAAGACGAACTCGTTGATCCCGAACGGCAGGCTCGTCTGCACCCACGACAGGATCACGCGGACGAAGATCGCGATGGTGAGCGCGCCGAAGAAGACCTGCACGAACGCATCGACGAACGTGATGAGGAGCGCGCTGACGCACATCGTTAACGCTCCGGGAGGTCGAGCCGGTAACGCGACGGCGTCGGCCCGGACTGGCCCTGATAGCTGGACCCGAGGTCGCGCGACCCGTATGGGCGCTCGGCCGGCGATGAAAGCTGGAAAAAGGACAGCTGGCCGATGCGCATGCCGGGATAGAGCGTGATCGGCAAGTTGTTCACGTTGGAGAGCTCGAGCGTGATGTGCCCGTCCCAGCCGGGGTCGATGAACCCCGCGGTCGAATGGATGAGGAGGCCAAGCCGACCGAGGCTGCTCTTCCCCTCCACGCGCGAGACGAGGTCGTTGGGCAGCCTGATGCGCTCACGGGTGGATCCGAGCACGAACTCGTTCGGGTGGAGGATGAACGGCGAGTCCCCCACCTCGACGAGCTCGGTGACGTCGTCGAGCGGCCGCGCAAGGTCGATGTAGGGGTGGTGGCTCGAGCGGAAGACCCGGAAGCGGTGATCGAGGCGGATGTCGAGGCTCGCCGGCTGCACGCATGCCGGGTCGTACGGCTCGATGCCGATCCGGCCACCCTCGATAGCGCTGCGGATGTCGCGGTCGGAGAGGACCATCAGTTGGGGAGGATACGAGCGAGCAGCGCATCCCATGTTGCGACCGCCAGAGCCGCCTCCGGCACCGGTTCGCTCTCGTAGCCCCAGAGCACCTGGATGGTGTGCGCCCCCGCGTCCTGTCCCATCTTCATGTCGGTCCGGGTGTCCCCGATGACCACCGACCGTTCCGGCGGCACGCCGAGCGTGCGCATCGCGAGGAGCGCCAGATCCGGCGCTGGCTTATGGCGGTCAGGTGGCACCGAATCGCCCCCGAGGTAGAGCTCGATGTCGTCCCCGATGTCGAGGCCGCGCAGGATCCGCTCGCAGTCGGCAGCCCGCTTCCCGGTGACCGTCGCCTGCAGGATCCCCGCGCCGTGGATCGACCGGAGGGTCTCACGCGCGCCGGGGAAGAGCTTCGTCGCGGGGATGACGGTGCGGTCGTAGATCTCGCGGTACGCGACGCGGCACGCGTTCGCGTCTTCGTCGGACAGGTCCGGCCACACGAGCTTGAAGATCTGTTCCAACGGCAGGCCGGTCATCCGTCCTACCACGTCGAAGTCGAGCGCAACACCGCCCCGCCGGGTGATCACCTGGTTCGCGGTGTCGACGACGAAGCGCACGCTGTCGGTAAGGGTGCCGTCGAGGTCCCAGCACACCAGCTGGAAAGGTGCCGCGCTCAGCGCTTGCGCTTCCGCCCGCCGCTCGTGACCGGCAGCGCCTCGATCGGCATGACCATCTGCTCCGCGACCTTGCGGTCGCGCGATACCTCGCGCCTGCGGTCGAGCGCCGCGAGCTCCTCGCGGAGCGCGGTCAGATCGTCGAGCTTCGCGTACACGATGCGGAACCGGATGTAGCTCATGGGGTCGACGTCCGCGAGGCGCTCGAGGACCATCTCGCCGATCCGTTGCGAGCCGACCTCGGACGTGCCGCTTTGCTTGAGGGTCGCCTCGATGTCGTCGATGAGGGCCGCCAGCTTCTCGGGCGACAGGCTCGTCGAAGCCGCCTTCTCGATCGCGCTCGACAGCTTGCGGCGGTCGAACTCCTGGCGGCTGCCGTCGCGCTTGAGGACCTGGATCCGGGCCGATTCGCTGCGCTCGAATGTCGTGAAGCGCTCCTCGCAGCGATCGCACGCCCGGCGGCGACGGATGGACGCGCCGTCCTCAGCCTCACGCGAGTCGACCACGCGGGTGTCTGGATTCCCGCAGCTCGGGCATCTCATGACACACAAGATATGGGATGGCCCCCACTAAATCTAGTGAGGGCCGTCCGCGTATCCGCTTAGGTGACGTTCTACTTGCGGCGGAGGAAGCTCGGGACCTCGAGGTCATCGGCCTCGAGCTTGCGCTCGGGCCGCGGCGTCGCACCGTTGGTGCCATTCGAAACAGCGACGGTCTCACGCTCAGCGGGGCGGGACTCGACCGTCCGCTTGTACAGCGGCTGCTCGATGCGCTTGAGCGGCCGGTGTGGGTCGAAGCCCGTGGCGATCACGCTGATCTTCACGTCGTTGCCCATCCGCTCGTCGATGACCGAGCCGAAGATGATGTTCGCCTCGGGGTCGGCCGCCGCGTGGATGATCTCGGCCGCCTCGTTGACCTCGAAGAGGGTGAGGTCGGGGCCGCCGGTGATCGTGAACAGCACGCCCCGCGCGCCGTCGATCGACTGCTCGAGCAGCGGCGACATGATCGCCTGGCGTGCGGCGTCCGATGCGCGGGTCTCGCCCGAGCCGTGGCCGATGCCCATGAGCGCGGAGCCGGCGTTGGTCATGATGGTCTTCACGTCGGCGAAGTCGAGGTTGATGAGACCGGGCACGGTGATGAGGTCGCTGATGCCCTGGACGCCCTGCCGCAGGACGTCGTCGACGATGCGGAACGCATCGACCATCGTGGTGCGCTTCTCGGCGACCTGGAGCAGCCGGTCGTTCGGGATCGTGATGAGCGTGTCGACCTTGTCGACGAGCTCCTGGATCCCTTGCTCGGCGAGAAGCCTCCGCTTCGCACCTTCGAACGAGAACGGCCGGGTGACGACGGCGACGACGAGCGCGCCGATGTCCTTGGCGATCTCCGCGATGACCGGAGCGGCGCCGGTGCCCGTGCCACCACCCATACCGGCGGTCACGAAGATCATGTCGGCCTCTTTGAGGGCCTCGTAGAGCTTCTCGCTGTCGTCCTCGGCGGCCTTGCGGCCCACCGAGGGGTCGGCGCCCGCCCCAAGACCCTTCGTGATCTTGTCGCCGATACGGAGCTTGTGCGGGGCGTCGGAGAGGAGCAGGGCTTGCGCGTCGGTGTTCACGGCGATGAACTCGACGCCCATCAGCTCGGCGCGGATCATGCGGTTGACCGCATTTGATCCGCCACCACCGACACCGATGACCTTGATCAGCGCGAAGTTTTCAATATCCGACCGTAGCGGC
>JBBQHN010000142.1:0-4679 GCA_038324015.1 Candidatus Limnocylindria bacterium
CCTCGCGGCGAACCTGATCTTCGGCCTGGCCGGGATCTTGGGTCTGCTCGGCATCGCCGGCTTCGTCCACGCCTTCGTCACACCGCGGGAGAAGATCGTCTTCGCCCCGGTCGGTGGCACACGCAAGGTCCCGACTCCCGCCTAGCTCGGACTATCCATTCCTTCAGCAAGAGGGGCGGAGCGATCCGCTCCTCTTGCATATCCGGCGCTGGCAATGGCATCGCATCGACTGCGTCGCCTGCCATGATTGACCGATGACCGGGATCGAAAGCAGCGAGATCGCCGTACGCGCCCGCGGCCTCGTCAAGGACTACGGCAGCGTCCACGCGGTCCGCGGTATCGATCTCGAGGTGCGCCGGGGCGAGGTCTTCGGCTTCCTCGGCCCGAACGGCGCCGGGAAGAGCACGACCATCCGTTGCCTGCTCGATCTCCTGCGCCCGACTGCGGGATCGATCGAGGTGTTCGGCCTTGATCCCCGTCGCGAAGGCATCGCGGTCCGCAGCCGCGTCGCGTATGTCCCGGGGGAGCTGCGGCTGCCGGATGGTCTCACCGGCGCCGAGCTTGTGGCCAGCATCGGACGGCTGCGCGGGGACTTCGACTCGGCGCTGCGGGATGCGCTCGCTGAGCGCCTGCACCTGGATCTGCGTCGACAGCTGCGCGCGCTCTCGAGCGGCAACCGCCGGAAGGTCGCACTCCTGCTGGGGTTCCTCGCCCAGGCGGACCTGCTCATCCTGGATGAGCCCACCAATGGCCTCGATCCGCTCATGCAGCGGGAGTTCCTCGCACTGGTCCGCGAGGCGCGCGCCGCCGGCCGCACCGTGTTCCTCTCCTCGCACGTGCTGAGCGAGGTGCAACGCGTGGCCGACCGGGTCGTCGTGCTCGGCGGCGGACGAGTCATCGCCCAAGGGTCCGTCGAGGAGCTCCGCGAGAGACTGCCCCAGCGGATCGAGGTCCAATTCAGCGAGATGCCTCCGCGCGAGAAGTTCGCGCATCTCGCCGGCCTCTCGGAAGTGGTCATCGATGGGCACCGGCTGTCCGCGGCGCTTACCGGCTCGATCGACCCGTTCATCGCGTTCGCCGCCGGTCACCACATCGTGTCGATCTCGATCCAGGAGCCAGACCTCGAAGACGCGATCCTCGCGCTGTACGGCCAGCCAGCATGAGCGGCCGCCTGGAGCTCGTCCGGTTTCCGCTGCGCTCATTGCGCCGGGCGGGACTGCTGTGGGCTGGGGCACTCGCCATCACCGTCGTGGTGACCGTCGCCGTGTGGCCGGCATTCGCCGGGACCTCGGGCATCTCGGCGGCCATGGATCAGCTGCCCAGCGGCGTCGTCGACGCCTTCGGCCTCCGGGATATGGGAACCCCGGCCGGGTTCCTCCGAGGCAACCTCTACGAGTTGCTGATCCCGCTCCTCTTGTCGATCGCAGCCGTCGCGATGGTCAATGCGCAGACCGCGAGCGCCGAGGAGTCCGGGCGATTCGAGCTGCTGCTCAGCCAGCCGGTCCGGCGCACCGCGCTTCTCGCGGGTCGTGCCGCGGCCGTGGGTGGCTGGCTCGTTTTCGTAACTGTGATCGTGCTGCTCGCGCAACTGGGATCCGATGCTGCCTTTGACGTGCGCATCAACTTCACGCGCGTGGCGGCGACGGTCACCCTGTGCGGATTGCTCGCAAGCCTGCACGGAGCGGTCGCCTTCGCCGTGGCAGGCTGGACCGCGCGACCGGCGGTCGTCCTCGGGACGGGCCTCGCGGTCATGTTCTTCGGCTACCTCGCCAACGCGCTCTTGCCGCTCGCGACCGCGGTCGCCTCCCTCCGGCATGCCTCGCCGTGGGACTGGGCGCTGGGCGGCGACCCACTGGTGAATGGCGCCGAGCCCTGGCGATTCGCCGCGCTCGCGATCCCCGCGATCCTCATTGCGATCGCGGGGATCGTGGGGTTCAGCCGTCGTGATGTCCTCAGTCCGTAAACGAGCTGCCTCGCCGCTGCGGGGACTGTCACCGTCGACACGAACGGACGCGCGCACCGTCCGAGCACCAGCAACCGCCGAGATCCATGACGGAATCGTCACGCCGAGCCGCGGCCATATCGCGAGCATTGCCGGTGCGGCGTCACGGCTTCGCCTCCGCGTGCCGTGACCGTGCCGCCGACCTGCGTCCTGAGCAACGGTGGGGAGAATGAGATGGCCCGTCGCTTTTACTTCCGTGCCGTGCGACGTGACCCGGCGTGATCTCCGCGACGAGGCGCTTCGGAATCACAGCTGCGGCCGTCGTTGTGCTCATCGCCCTGATCGTCACGTCGATCGGGGCGAACGCATCCTCCAACGCCGGGGCCACTGTGGCCACTGCCTCCACCCAGCACGGTGCGGCGTCCTGCACGTCAAGCGTCGGCCCCGGCATCCCGCCGCCGCCCGCTGTGCCATCCGGGCGCGAGGGGTTCCACGCCGCCTGGTATGGGCAAAGCGGGTACATGACGCTCTGCCCCGGTGAGACCGCGACCGCAACGGTCGCGATGTACAACTCGGGCTCGCGCGGTTGGGTGAACGGGGTGCTGGGCCAGGTCGCCTACCTCGGCACCTGGAATCCGAGCCCTGGCCAGGATCAGCCCAGCGCGTATGGCGGCGACGGGACGAACGGGTCCCCGAACACCGGCTGGCCCCGGTACAACCGGGTTGCCGTCCAGCCCGCTCCGTACGTCGCTCCGGGTCAGGTCGCCTGGTTCCAGTTCACGGTGAAAGCCCCGCTGACCTCCGGTTCGTACGGCTTCTATGTCAGGCCGCTCATCGAAGGCGCGCAGTGGATGGAGGACTTCGGGATCTACTGGCAGATCACGGTGCCCGGTGCGGCCGATGCCGCGTGCTCCTCGGCGACAGGCGCGATCATGGCCGAGCAGGCGCTACTCACCGATGTCGCGGTGGGGACGCACGGTGTGTACGACCGCATCGTCTTTACCTTCGGTCCACGCGGCAGTCCGGCAGTCGGCGGTTCGACATACGAGATCGCGCCAGCCGCGCCGCCCTATCTGCAGGACGCGAGCGGTCTGCCGCTCACGATCGCCGGAGATCCCGTCCTCAAGCTCATCCTCCGCGGGGCGACGAGCGCACGGCTGGACGGAACCTCGTCGTACTCGGGGAGTCAGGATCTCACGCCAGCTTTCCCGATCCTGCGTGAGCTGAAAGCAGCGGGTGACTTCGAAGCGACGAGCAGCTGGCTCATCGGCCTGAACGGCGCCTCGTGCGTCCAGGCGCAGATGCTCGCCAATCCCACCAGGCTCGTGATCGATCTGCGTCCCGCGCCCGCAGGATCGACCGCCTACCGCGACGACCGGAGCACACCCGAATCGACGCTGCGCTCCTTTTACGACGCGATCAACCGTCACGAGTATCTGCACGCGTACTCGTTCTGGGAGGCGCCGTCGTCGCTCGGAACGCTCGAGCAGTTCACCGCGGGCTATGCACAGACCGTGTCGGTGATGGTCAGCCCGCAGCGCAGCGGCTCCGATGCCGCGGCCGGGCAGCTCTACTCGGCGATCGGTGCCCTGCTCACCGCGCAGCTGAACGACGGCACCGTGCAGCTCTGGAGCGCCTGCTACACGTTCCACCTCGCACGACCGGACATCCAGATGAGTCCGCCATTCCAACCGCTGGCGATCAAATCCGGTACCGCGCGATCGATCGGCACATTCGCGGACGTCGGGGCTTCGCTCGACGCCAGCTGCCCAGACGCGAACGGGCGCGCACCCACAGGCCCGGGAGCTGCACCAGTGCCAGGCACTGATCGTGTCGATGCCGCCATCTACATGGATGACCGCGGCAACGGAAGGCAGGTCGTCCGCTCCTACTACAACGCCATCAACCGACGGGACCTCGCCCGGGCCTATGGCTACTGGGAGGAGGGAGCTAATCCCGCGCCGTTCTCGCAGTTCAGCAACGGCTTCAGTGACACCGCGTCGGTGGATCTCACGACCGGCACATCAACGGTCGGAGTCGGCGCCGGGCAACTGTACGAATCGGTCCCCTTCGGCATCGTGAGCCATGCGACGGATGGCACGATTCGAACGTACATCGGCTGCTATCGCACGCATCTCGCGAGCCCGAGCGCCCAGGCAACATTGCCGTACCGGCCGCAGGGCATCCAATCAGCCAGCGTGACCCAGGTCGCGAACGGAACCCCGATCGTCGAGGCGCTCAAGACGGCCTGCCCTGGGC
Source organism: Candidatus Limnocylindria bacterium (assembly GCA_038324015.1). Classification (GTDB taxonomy): domain Bacteria; phylum Chloroflexota; class Limnocylindria; order P2-11E; family P2-11E; genus UBA4735. The sequence continues at coordinate 4,202 of JBBQHN010000142.1, forward strand.
CATAACACAGGCGCTCCAGAGGTCACACGGTGAGCACGCTGGACGCATTTCTCGTCGGCTGGTTCGCCCTGACGGCAGTCGCGGTGACCTACGTCGCCTACGACGCATTCACCCAGACGCCGCTGATGAAGATCATGCGCTGGGGCTGGATCCTCCTGACGCTCTACACGGGGCCGCTGGGCACCCTCCTCTACGTCGTGTCGTGCCGCGCCCCGACGCGGGCCGCGCACGAGCGGTTCATCGTGCCGCGGTGGAAGCAGGCCGTGGGCTCGACCATCCACTGCGTCGCCGGAGACGCCGCCGGGATCATCGCGGCCGCCGCGATCACCACCGCGCTCGGCCTACCTCGGCGGATCGACCTCGTCGTCGAGTACGCCGCGGGATTCTCGTTCGGGCTGCTCGTCTTCCAAGCCCTGTTCGCGCGCGGCATGCTCGGTGGCGGTTACCTCGCCGCCGTTCGCCGGTCCGTCTATCCCGA
>JBBQHN010000143.1:0-4576 GCA_038324015.1 Candidatus Limnocylindria bacterium
CGCGCAGAGCAACCGCCACAAGTAACTCGCCCAGCTCATTCACGCGATCGCAAGAAGGCCGCGCCCCCTACGGGGCGCGGCCTGTTGTGATGCAGGTGCCGGATCGGACTAGTTAGAAGGAACGCTCCAGGTGGTCGGGATCATGTGGACCCAGGTCTGGCCGGGCGACAGCAGGATCTGCTCGTTCGAGCTGCTCGTGAAGGCCCAGGGGTCGTAGATCGTGGCCCGCGACCAGGTGCCGTCCATACGGCGGCCGTCACGGAAGATCGACATGTGACCGGTGCCGGTCGTGCGGACATTCACGCCGAGGGAGCCGAGGCTGTCTTCGACGATCGCAGTTGGCACGACGTCGGTGTACAGGGCGATGATGTTGCGCGCCGCGATCGCCGTGTTCGTGAGGGCATCGACCTCACGGACGTACGTGCCAAAGTTCGGGTCGTACTGGTAGCGCGCATACGTGCGGCTCGCCGCGTCGTACGCGTAGCGCACCTCGTTCTGGTGCTGGTAGGGGATCGTGATGTTCGTTGCGAACACGCTGCCGTAGAAGCCGCCGGCCCACTCGATGTGGTTCACCGAGTCGAGGAAGCCCCAGCTCGGGATCGTGACCGCGGCGCCGCCGCCGGCGCGATTGGTCGCCTCACGAAGGAGATTCGACGTGGAGTACTCGTTGTACGGACCCACGCGCGAATTGCCCGCATCGTCCTGGGTCACGCGGAAGTACGCGCCGCCGCTGTAGCTCCAGTTGGCGTTGAGGTCGATGTACTTGCCTGCGGCCGCGTCCTCCTGGATGAACTTGGTCTCTTCGGTGGTCGCGCCCGAGAAGGCGAGCGCGCCACGGACCATCGGTGTGATCTCACGGTCCGAGAGCCGGGCCGAGCGGATCGAGCCGATCTTGGCGGGATCCTGCGAATGGAAGACCGCTTCGTAGCGCGTGATGCCGGCCTCGACGAGCGTCTCGAAGACGATGTCCGCCTGGGCGATGCCGGTGTGTGGGCGTGCGGCAGGCGCGTTATCGATGCGAACGACGAGCGACCGGCGCGCCGGGTTCGGCTGGTTGGGGCCGTTCTTCAGGCCGTTGAGCGGCCAGCAGGTGGCGCATGCGGGCCGGCCGGATGGCGGCGGCATCGTGCCATCCGGGTATTTCACCCAGACGACCCAGAACACGCCGATGTCCTCCAGCCACTGCGCGCCCTCGACGACCGGACGCAGACCGACGACGTAGACGCCGGGCGCGGCAGGTGCTTTCACCGTGAACTGGAACCACGCGACCTGGCCGGGACCGACGTAGTCGGCGGGCTGCGCGGCGACGCGGTTGTACCGCGGCCAGCTCGTGGCTGGACTGCCGTTGGATCCGTCGCCGCCGAGGATGCTCACCTGGTCGATCCCCGGCTCCGGGCCGTTCGTGCCAAGGAACGCCATCTCGCCGCTGCGGTTGGCGACCCAGCCGCGAGAGCCGGTGTTGTAGTAGGCGACCGTCGCGGTCGACGTCTCGCCGGGGCAGAGGCTCATGTAACCGGACTGGCCGAACCACGTCGCGTGGAAGCCCGCGATCCCCGCGGGAAGCGATGCGGGCGGCGGGATGCCGGGCCCGACGCTTGAGGTGCAGGTGCCGGCGCTGCTGCTGGCGGCCGCAGCCGGCGCGGCGTTCGTCACAAAGGACAGGAGCATCGCGGCGACGAGTGCGACAGCGTTGATCAAGGACAGTGAACGCATCAGGCCCAACCCTTCCCGTGAATCTGTGTGTGGAACGAGGTTAGGGGCTGCTTGTCACGCTCCACGTCGTGTAGATGAAATGGATCCAGGTTTGACCCCGCTCGAGCAGGATCTCGTTGTTGGCGCTGTCCCAGAACGTGAACATGTCGAGCACGCCATCGCGCTTCCACGTGCCGTCGATGCGCAGTCCGTCGCGGAACACCGACACGGGACCGCCGCCGGTCATGCGGTAATCGAGGCCCTTCGAGCCCAGTGAGTCCTCGATGACGCTCGTCTGCCAGATGTCCGTGGTCATCACGATCACGTTCTTGGCGAGGATCGGACCGCTGCCGTCGCCGTCCACGGTCTGCGTCCCGTTCTGCGAGCGGCGGTAGCCCTTCGCGCCCGCGTCCCAGGTGAAGGTCGTGGCCCACACGCCGAGGAACGGCACCGTGATCTTCGTCGCGGGTCCCGAACCGGCCAAGCCGCCGGTCGACGGGTCGGCGCCCAGCGGGAGGAATGACAACGAGGGAACGTCGACGGGCGCGCCGCCGCCGGCGCGATTCACCGCGTCGCGGAGCGCCGGCGTACCGCTGAACAGGTTGTTCGGCGCGGGCCGCGATGCCAGGCGGTAGTACGGCCTGGCGTCGCGCTCGGCATCGACCGAGAGCATGTTGCCGTCCTTGATGGACCGGGTGACCGCGTCACGCTCCTCGACCGTCGAACCCGACGACGCGAGCGCGCCACGCAGCATTTGCGTGATCTGGAGATCGCTCCAGCGGTAGCTGCGCACCGGACCCACGACGTCGGCGTCCTTGGAATGGAAGATCGCGGAGAACCGCGTGACGCCACCCTCGACGATCATCTCGAACACGATGTCGGCCTTGTTGAGGCTGTACTGCGGCCGCGCGTTCGGGTCGTTCGGCAGGCGGATGTTGAGCGGGCGGCGGCCGAGGGACGCATCCGCCGGCGCGAGGAGGCCGGTCAGCGGCCAGTACTTCGGTTTCGGGGTCGGGGTGGGGGTCGGTGCTGGCGTCGCGATCGCAGCCTTGGTCGTCGCGACGGCCGCGGTCGGTGACTCCACGGCGACGGGCGCCCCGCCGCTCCCACCGCACGCACCGGCGATGACGGTGAAGACGAGGAGGAGGGGGGTCGCGACGCGCAGGCGCGGTGTCGTTGTCACGCCCAAAAAGCGTAGCAGCGAAACGGTCAGTGGCATTGCCTGCGGTCCTCGGCAAACGGCACGCCAACTAGAGCCCGATCGCCTCCACGCCCAGCGCCGCCGCGGCGCGAGCAAAGTTGGCGTCCCGGGTCACGAGCGGACAGCCATGCTGCAGCGCGAGCAAGAAGTAGAAGGCGTCGTGCCCGCCGAATCGATCAAGATGCAACATGGCGGCTTCGAGGAGCGGCGGCAGTGGGAATCGCTCCACGGGCGCATCGCGCAGCTCGAGCACCGCCCCGATCAAGCGCTCTTTTGTGATCTGACCGGTCAGATGCAGCCGGCGGAGCGCGACGAAGACCTCCGCGTCCATCGCTGCCGGAGCCATCGGCCCTTGGTGCTCGTCGATGAGCGACTCGACCTCGCGCCCGGCGGGAGTGCCGAGCAGCAGCTCGACCGCAGCTGAGGCATCGACGACGATCAACCCTTCTTGTTCAAGCCAATGAGTTCATCCCAGTGCGCATCGCGTTCCTCGCGGACCTGTCGGATCAGCTCGGCCGCATCGATATCCAGCTCGGTCGACGGCATGCCGTGGTGGCGCTCCCGCCACTCAGCCCACGTCAGCGTCTTCACGTCCTGCTCGATCAGCCGGATGAGGTAGTCGCTCATGGACGACCCATTCGACTGGGCCTTGCGGCGTAGCTCATCACGGAGCTTCACCGGGATGCCGCGGATCTGGAGCTCGGTGGTCTTCGCCTTCATCCGACCGAAACATAGCATGCACAATGCATGCTTCACGCCTAGTGCTTCGGGAAGTCGACGTGCTGCCCGACCAGGGGCAGCTTCTCTCCGATCGCAAGGAGGGCGGGCGCGATCTTGCTCGTGAGGAGCGCGGGCCGCAGCGAGCCCTCGTAGAACCCGAGCGCGGCGTCGTATTTCGCGAGCTGGTCCGCCGGGATCGCGGCTTTCGCGGCCGCGGTCGCCATCTCATTGAGCATGGTCGGGTCGGCGAACGCCGCGAACGTCGGATTCGTGGCCGCGAGCGACTGCACGGCCTTCAGCTGCTGCGGCCCGATCGCCGCGGTCCCGTGGAGCGGCGCGAGCCAACCATCGAGCGCGATGACGCCGACGAGGGTGACATAGAGCGTGATCGCGGCGGTCGCCGCGCCGAGCGGGATGCCGGCGACCTTGTCGAATCGCTGGAGGATGCCGAACCGGTAGACGAGGCGCACGAGCATCCCCCCGACCGCGCCGAGGACGGAGCTCCCGATGACGACCGCGCCGACACCCAGACCCAGTCCGGCGACGCCGGACGGGACCGTCCCTTGTAACGGCCCGGCGTAGAGCGCGGCGAGACTCGCGAGCGCGCCCGCTTGGATGATCAGCGGCACGATGAAGCCCTTGCGCCATCCGGCGAAGGCGCCGGCGGCGATCGCGATGACGATCGCGAGGTCCACCATCGCGGGCAGCATACGTGGCGACTGTTTCAGTCCCGCATCACCGTCCGCGCGCCCACGCGGGGCTATGCTCACGGCGGCTCGCGGGAAGGTATGGGAGGGATCTACTTGGACGAGGCGAAGGGCTACGACCGGCGCAAGTTCCTGAAGCTCATGGGCGTGGGGTCCGCAGCGGCGGCCGCGCTCGCGGCGTGTGGCGGCGGCGCGGGGACGACGGCGGTCGCGACGACCGCAGCGGCCACGACCGCGGCGACCGCGGCACCGACGG
>JBBQHN010000144.1:0-4475 GCA_038324015.1 Candidatus Limnocylindria bacterium
GCGAGGCGTCGGGGTGGCGCAGGAATCTGCCCGCCTGCCGCCGGCACGAGAGCGAGCCGCTAAACTTGTCGGATACCGGCGTTGTCCGAGCGGCTCACGCCGTCGTCCTGATCGGGCGACGGCGATCTGTTTTGTAGGGAGGAACGCGGTGGCGAGCGAGACGAAGGCCCCGCAGGCGGTCACGCAGTACCGCGGCAAGAACTTTGACGCGCGCGCGATCGAGACGTTCCTCTACGACTGGTGGGAGACGTCGGGCTTCTTCGCGCCGCCCGAGGAACGGCCTGGCGAGAAGCCGTTCGTCATGATGCTGCCGCTCCCGAATGTGACCGGTGACCTCCATCTTGGGCACGCCCTCAGCTTCGGCGGATACGAGGACCTCATGGCCCGCTGGCACCGGATGCGCGGCGAGCCGACGCTCTGGCTCCCCGGCTCGGACCACGCCGGGATCATCGCGCAGATCGTCGTGGAGAAGGAGCTCGCCAAGGAGTTCGGCACCAGGAAGAAGCAGCCCGAAGCGCCCACGACCCAGGAGGGGCTCTCACGCGAGCAGTTCCTTGGCGAGATGTGGCACTGGATGGAGCACTACAAGCCGCGTATCTATAAGCAGCTGCGGATGCTGGGATGCTCGCTCGATTGGACGCGCGTCCACTTCACGATGGATCCGGACATGCAGCGGCGGGTGCGCATCCACTTCATTCGTCTGTATCAGAAGGGCCACCTCTACCGGGCGAATCGCATCGTCCACTGGTGTCTCACCTGCGGCACGACCTACTCGGATCTCGAGTCGAAGCACATCATCCGCACCGACCAGCTGAGCTACGTGCGCTACCCGTGGGCGGATCCGATGCCGCCGGGCACGCCCGATGTCATCGTCGCGACAACGCGGCCCGAGACGATCCTCGCCGACACCGCGGTCGCCGTGCATCCCGACGACGATCGCTGGAAAGCGCTTATCGGCAAGGAAGTCCTCGTGCCGGTGGCGGAGCGCCGGGTGAAGATCATCGGCGACGCCGCGGTGGATCGCGAGTTCGGCACCGGCGCGCTCAAGGTGACGCCCGGCCACGACCAGACCGACTTCGAGATCGGCCAGCGCCACGGGCTCCAGGTGCTCTCGGTCATCGACACGCGCGGGCTCATGACCGCGGCTGCGGGCCCCCTGGCCGGCCTGGATCGCGACACCGCGCGCACGGCGATGGTCGATCGCCTCGCGACCAAGGGGCTGCTCTCCAGCCAGGAGCCGATCACGCACGCGGTCGGCGTGCACGAACGCTGCGACACCGTCGACGAGCCGCTGGTGATGAAGCAGTGGTGGATGCGCATGCCACCGCTGGCGAAGCCCGCGATCGATGCCGTGCGCAACGGTACGACCAAGATCATCCCCGCCTACCAGGAGAAGATCTTTTTCGAGTGGATGGAGAACATCCGCGACTGGCCAGTGTCCCGGCAGATCTGGTGGGGGCACGCGATCCCGGTCTGGTATTGCCGCGACTGCGAAGCGGTCATCGTCCCCGACGAGGATGCGCCGGATCCAACGACGTGCCCGATGTGCCGGTCGACGGACATCCGCCAGGACCCCGACGTGCTCGACACGTGGTTCAGCTCGGCGCTCTGGCCGCACTCGACCCTCGGCTGGCCGGAGCAGACGAAAGACCTCGAGCGCTTTTATCCGGGCAGCGTGCTCGAGACGGGCTACGACATCCTCTTCTACTGGGTCGCCCGGATGATGATGATGGGCCTCGAGAACATGGGCGATGTGCCCTTCCACACCGTCTACCTGCATGGCCTCGTACGGATGGGCAACCAGAAGATGAGCAAGTCCAAAGGGAACGTCGTGAGCCCGGTCGGCATGATCGAAGAGCACGGTGCCGATGCGCTCCGTTACGCGCTCGTGAACGGCGTATCCGCGGGCGCGGACAGCGAGTTCTCCGAGGGCAAGCTCGAGAACGGGCGCCGGTTCGTGAACAAGCTCTGGAACATCGGCCGCTTCGCGCTCGCGCAGATCGAGGCGAGGCCCGGCGCCCTCGCCGGCCCGCTCGATGTGTCCCCGGCCGGCTCGCCGGACCTGACCGAGGCGGACCGGTGGATCCTGTCGCGCACCGAGGCGACGGCCGAGGAGCTCACGCGGCTCATCGAGCAGTACCAGTTCGGTGAGTATGCGACCGCACTGCAGCAGTTCGTGTGGTCGGAGGTCGCGGACGTGTACGTCGAGCTGGCGAAGCCACAACGGCGGCCGGCAGGCTCGGAGGACGCTGCCGTGCGCACGCTAGCGTACGTGTTCGACCGCGTGCTCCGGCTCGCGCATCCGATCATGCCGTTCGTGACCGATACGCTCGCGCTCCAGCTCTGGGAGTACGGACGGAAGGACGACGTCGCTCCGTCGCTCGTCGTGTCGCGCTGGCCGGTCGCGGGGCAGCGCGAACGCCGGCTCGAGGACCGCTTCGGTCTCGCGATCGAGGTGATCCGCCGCATCCGTGAGCGACGTCAGCACGGCGGCGTCGAGCCCGGCGCGAAGGTCCGCGTTTCGCTCTCTGGCGAGGCTGATCCGCTCAGGCCGTTCACCGGCATCATCGCGTCGCTGAGCGGCGCGGATGTGGACTTCGGCGGCGGCGCCGAGGCGCCGACGATGGTGCGGTCGGTCGAGATCCGCGTCGCTATCCCGCGCGACGCCGCGGCGGATCGCACGCGGCTGCACAAGGAGCTCGATGCCGCGCTGCAGCTGCTCGAGCAGTCGCGGACATTGCTCGGGTCGGACTTCGCCAAGCGTGCCCCGGCGCCGGTCGTCGAGAAGGCTCGCGCCGCGCTCGCCGAGCGCCAGGCGGCGGTCGCGTCCCTGAAGACCGAGCTCGCGAAGCTCGATTGAATGAACGAAGGCGGGGCTTCCGCCCCGCCTTCTTCGTCAGTGCGTGATCGCGCCCTTCGCTTATTGGTTGTCCTTCAGGATCTGGTTGGACTTGACGCCCGCGTCCTTGACCGCCTTGGCGATGTCGGTGACCTTGCCGGCCACGACGGCGTTCAGCATGTCCTCGATCACGGTGCGGATGTCCTGCTGACCGCGCACGTTCGGCTCCGGGACGCTCGATCCGATCTGGTCGAACGCCTGCTTGCCCTGCGTGTCGGTCTTCCATGCGGTCTTGAGCGTGTCGGTGTCGGCCGCGCTCTTGCGGACCGGCATGTAGCTCGACTTGACCGCCCACTCGGCGGTCTGCTGCGCGTCCGCGAACCACTTCACGAACAGCCACGACGCGAGCTGTTTCTCAGGCGTGCTCTTGAAGATGGCGATGTTCGCGCCGTACTGGACGGTCGCGGCCTTCGCCGGGTCCTTTTGCGGGAGGTTCGTGAGGCTCCAGTTGATCGGCTGCTTGAAGCTCGAGACGAAGAACGGACGACCGGTGCTCGACTCCTGGACGAAGGCGACCTTGGCGGTCCCGAAGTCCGTCTGGTAGTCGAAGCCCTTCGGCACGTAGGCGCTGCCGTTGTCGAGCATGCGCTTCAGCATCGTGACGGCGTCGATAGCGGGCTGCTGGTCCCAGGCGACGGTCTTCTGATCGGCGCTCATGAGCGAGCCGCCGCGAGACAGGACCCAGCCGTTGAAGGTCGAGGCGCCGATCGGGACCGCCCAACCGTAGCGGGTGGTCTTGCCGTCGGGGCCTTTCTTGACCGCCGCGGCGCTGGTGGCCTCGAACTCCTCCCAGGTCTTGGGAGCGCTTTTGCCGATCTCTTTGAGGATGTCCTCGTTGGTGTACTGGAGGAGCAGCGACTTGGTGAACGGGAACGACAGGAGCTGGTTCCCGAACTGCGCGAACCGGTTCGTGTCGAGGTACGGCTTGTAGATGTCGGCCAGCGACTCCTTGGTGAGGCCGTTCTTGGCCGAGTTCACGTACGGGTCCAGGTCGAGGACGACGTCGGCCTTCATGTAGTCGGCCACGAAGCTCTCGTACGCGACCGCGAGTTCGGGCAGCGCACCGGCCTGGATCGCCGAGAGGTTCTTCTGGTAGAGCTGGGTGTAGCTGCCCTGGTACTGCAGGGTCACCGTGATCTGCTTGCCGTTCGTCGAGTTGAACTTGTCGACGAGGTCCTGCAGCGCCTTGGCGTTGACGCCGGTCTGGGTGTGCCAGAGCACGAGCGCGGTCGGACCGGTGAGATCGATGTCCGCCTTGGTCGACGCCGCCGGCGCCGGCGCGGCAGCTCCGCTGCACGCCGTGGCGACGACCATGACCGCGGCGATGATCGCGAGCTTCAACCGCATGATCCCTACCCCTCCTATTGCTGCGTGTGCGTGACCGGTGTACGTGCGAAACCTAGCCGCGGATACCTGTCCTCGCCACCCCCTGGATCAGATACCGCTGCGCGAACAGGAACAGCACCACCACCGGGGCGATCACGAATGTGGCCGCCGCCATTTCGAGATGGTACTGCGCCCCGAATTCGGTGCGGAACTGCGCCATTCCGATCTGGACCGGTCTGACCGCATCGGT
>JBBQHN010000145.1:0-4474 GCA_038324015.1 Candidatus Limnocylindria bacterium
CAGACCGAACGGGTTGCCGATGACGATCGCGTCCTCACCGACGTTGAGGTTGTTCGGGTTGCCCATGGTCGCGATCGCCATGTTGTCGGGGTGGCCAAGGGCGCGGATGCCGGCGATGTCGTTGTCCGGCTGCTGTGCGAAAATCTTCGCTTCGACCGTCAGGCCGTCGGCGAATGTGACCGTGATCCTCGTCGCGTCGGCAACGACGTGGAGCGCCGTAAGGATGTCCGCGTCCTCATCGATGATCACGCCGCTGCCAAGCGCGGTCTTTCCGTCCGGCAGCTCGGCGCGCACGGTCACGACGGTCTGGGCGAGCTTCGCGTAGAGCTCGGGCATCGTCGGCGTCGGTGTCGGCGCGATATCGGCGACCGTGCCGAGCTGGACGTCCCTTGGCAGGGCTGAGATCGAGAGGAAGATCGCCGCGAAGACGAGGATCGCGGTCAGCGCGAGCTCGATGCGCTCACGACGGCTGCGTGCCCGGAGCCATGCCGCGAGGCGCTTCCGGCCGCGAGGCGGCGGCGCTGCGACGATCGCAGGCTCCGGCTCGGGCGCGACCCCGTGACGCGGGAAACGTCCGTACGGCCGGTCCGCCTTGGAGCCATCCACCCGTTCGCGAGTCTAGGCCCGTGGCCATGAGAACCACGTAAGAAAACGGCGCATCTCGAGCGCGGGTGACCTCAAGTCACGGCATCCCGTGGTGCCGGGCGGCCTGGCGACCGCATGATATGCAGCGCGCGAGCATGAGGAGGGTGTGGTGAGCGCCATCGACACGAGTCAGGCGCTGACGGGCGAGTTCATCCGGCTCTACCCGGACCAGGTGGCGCACATACTCGAGCAGCTGCCGCCGGCCGAGGTCGCACGGCTCATCGAAGCGACCGCGCCGTCGAACGCATCGGGTCTCCTCGAGCGCCTGACTCCACGCATCGCGGCGACGGTGCTCGGTGAGCTTGGCGAAGAGGCGACCCGGGCCGCGCTCAGGTCGATGATGCCGACGAAGGTCGCCCCGATCCTCGCCAGTCTCGACCACGGGAAACGGGAGCAGAAGCTCGCGCTCCTGGACGTGCGGCTCGCGGAGCACCTTCGGGAGCTGCTCTCCTACCCCGCGGACACCGCAGGCGCTCTGATGGATCCTCGGATCACCGCCTTCAGCTCGGAGCTGACGGTCGATGAGGCGCTGCGCCGGATGCGCACATTCAAGGAGAAGGAGCTCGGCGCGATCTACCTGATGGACGCGGAGGGCAAGCTCGCTGGATCCGTCCCGCTCGGCGAGCTCGTGACCGCGCAACCGGACACGAAGCTCAAAGACATCGTGCGCGGCACGCCGGTGTCGGTCGTCGTCACCGCGTCGCGAGAGGAGATCGTGGATTCGCTCGCAACGCAGCGACTCGCGACCTTCCCGGTCGTGGACCTCCAGAGCCGCCTCGTCGGCGTGATCCGCTACCGCGCACTCCTGGCTGCAGCAGAGGCGGAGGCGACGAGCGATATCCAGACGATGGTCGGTGCCAGCCGGGACGAGACCGCGCTCTCGCGCGTGAGCTTCGCGGTCAGGCGCCGCCTCCCGTGGCTCGAGATCAATCTCGGCACCGCATTCCTCGCCGCCGCGGTGGTCGGCATGTTCCAGGGAACGATCGAACGGTTCAGCGCGCTCGCGGTGCTCCTACCGGTCGTCGCCGGCCAGTCGGGCAACAGCGGCATGCAGGCGCTCGCGGTGACCATGCGCGGCCTGGTCCTGCGCGAAGTCAGCATCAAGGACTGGCCGCGGCTCATCTTCAAGGAGGCGCGGGTCGGCGTATTCAACGGCATCGCGGTGTCGGTGGTCACGATGATCGGCGTGTACTTCTGGAGTCATTCTCCGGGACTCACGCTCGTCATCGGTATCGCGATGGTCATGTCGATGATCATCGCGGGCATCTGCGGCGCATCCGTCCCGCTCGTGCTGAAGATCGTCGGCCAGGATCCCGCGACGGCGTCGTCGATCATCTTGACGACGTTCACCGACTGCGGCGGGTTCCTCTCATTCCTCGGGCTCGCAACGCTCCTTTCAGGGATGCTGACCGACCTGCATCCCTGACGCGTTTACCCGCCGAGCAGCGCCTGAGTACAGCGTGTGGAGATCTGTGTGCGCAGCTGGTCGGTGATCGTCCCCGCAGCGATCGCCGACTGGAATTGGTCATACGTCGGGTAGAGCTGCTCGAACGAGTTCAGCGTGCACACGCAGAATGCCTGCGCGATCTGTGGCGGAACGGTCTTCGGGTCGATCCCGTTCACGCATGAGCCGACGATCGTCGCCTCCGCGTTGGTCGGGTACCGGCCGAATGGCGTGGGCAGGGGTACGGGTGTGTTGGTGTCCGGCTGGCCGATCGAGATTGCATCCGGCGTCGGCGGCGGAGACGCCAGCGGAGGCGCGGCGAACGTCGATCCGATGATACCCACCAGCAGGAGCGCGATGATGATCACGATCGGGACGGCGCTCGCCCGTCGGCGCTTCACGAACGCCACCAGGGGATCGGGCGTGTGAGGCGGCCATCTCGCACCGCGACGCCCTCGCGCTCCAGCAGCCGTGACTGATCTGGCCAGCGGGCGACGAGCCGGCCGTCGGCCGTCACGACGCGATGCGCTGCGGCCGTGTCGAGCCCCCGCGACAGCGCGGCGCCGACGGCCCGTGCGGCACTGGGCCTTTGCAGGCGGTCCGCGACCATCGAGTAGCTCGCGACGCTGCCGCGTGGAATGCGGCGCACGATGGCTGCGACCTGGCGCTCGAATTCGGTCACGCGAATAGTGGCGTCATGCCGCGCCGCTCGAGCAGGGCGTCCATCTCGCGATCGGATGGCCGGCTGCCGTGGCGGATTGCAGCATCGAGGACCTTTTCGAGGAGGCCCACATCGCTCGTGGTGTTGAGGAAGAGACCCTCGCGTCCCAATACGAAAGACACCGCGAGATCAATGTCCGCTTGCTCGGTCAGTGGCTCATACCAGGTGCGGGCGGTCGCGGGCCGCTCGGTCCACGGCCCGAGGGTGATGCTCTTGATCGTCTGGGTCGCGACGTTGCGCTCCGCGCAGATGCTGAGCAGCGCCTCCACATCAGCCGCGTAGGCGGGGTCGCGCAGCTGGGTCACGTTGTAGGGAAAGAGCACCGTGTCGAAGTCGAATCGCTCCAAGCTGCGGCGGTGCTGCGCCGCCACGGTCACGCCGTGTCCGGTCACGCCGATGAAGCGTGCCAGACCTGCGTCGCGCGCCTCGACCGCGGCGCGGAGCGCGCCATCCGGCCCGAAGGCGATCTCCCACTCGGCCGCATCGACGAGGTTATGAAGCTGGATGAGATCGACGTACGCCACACCGAGGCGCTTCAGGGAGAGCCGGATCTGGTCGCGCGCGCCTCGATAGGTGCGCTCGCCCGTCTTCGTCGCCAGGAAGAAGCGGTCCCGGCCGGCGCCCTTCAGCCACGGTGCGAGCAGCAGCTCGGAATCCCCATAGCTCGCGGCGGTGTCGATGTGGTTCAGACCGTGACGCTCGACGAGCGCGAGCGCACGGTCGACGTCTGCGGGCGTTGCCCGCGAGAACGCAGCGGCGCCGAAGATCGTGCGGCTGCTCTGGTGGCCGGTGCGTCCGAATCGCGCGCGTTCGATCACGCGTGCAACGATATTCCGCCTGACTCAGCCGTCGGACATCCCCCGGCCGAAGACGACGGCGGCGACCGACATGAGCACGAGCGCAGCCCCCATCCAGCTGAACGCCGCAGCGATGCCGATGACGCCGGCGATGAGGCCGAAGACCGGCGTCGCGATTCCGCCGATCGGCTGGGCAGCGAGGTAATACGCGCCGAGCACGGCACCCCGGCGAGCCGCTGGAGCCACGTCCATCACGAGCACCTCGGTCGCAGTCGAGCGCATCGAGAACGCGAGACCGAAGATCGTCAGCGGAATGAGCAGCAGGTCGTTCGGCGTGATCGTGATCAGGTAGACGGCCGGCCCGATCGCGCCGAGTGAGATCAGGATCGGGGTGCGGCGACCGAGGCGATCGGAAAGCCACCCACCAAGCGGCGCGCCGACGATACCCACGAGCTGCGTGTAGCCGAACGCGACCGCGGCGATGGCCGGCGAGATACCCCGCGCGTCGACGAAGTAGAGCGCGAGGAACGCGGACATCGCGGCGATACCGACCTGGAACGCGACCGAGAGGCTGACGAGCGGCCCGATGATCCGGAACACGGTCCGGATCTCGCGGAACGGCGCGAGGAAGTCGCCCTTCGTGCGAATGATCCGATCGGACGGCGTGAGGACCCACAGGACCACACTGAGGACGATGGGAACGATCGCGAAGTACAGATATGGCGTGCGCCACGTGCCGGTCGTCGTCGCAAGGTAGGCGGCCAACAGCGGCGCCGCAAAAAAGGCGAAATGGCCGCCGGTGATGTGGAACCCCATCGCGGCCCCGCGCACGCGTGGCGAGAAGAGCCGGGAAATGAGCGCCGCCGC
>JBBQHN010000146.1:0-4440 GCA_038324015.1 Candidatus Limnocylindria bacterium
TCTTCCAGCGCCTCCAGAGCGCGGGATACGCGCTGGACACGGTGCTCGCGTGCTTCACCGGCTTCCGGGTCACGAAGGACGACTATGCGAGCCCGCCGGCAAAGCCGCGCTGGGTGGCGCGGAACGCGATCGCCCGGGTCCGAAAGTGATGCGGATCGGGCTCGCGCTCTTCGCCGTGCTCGTGGTCGCGTGCGGGAACACCGTTATCCCCGCGCATCCGCGCACCACGGATCCGGTGATCGGCGTCGCGTCCCGTGACAAGCTCGGCGACGTCATGACCGCTGACGGGATGACGGTCTACGTGTACACGAAGGACCTGCCGCGCGAGTCGGTCTGCTACGACACGTGTGCGATGGACTGGCCGCCACTGATCGTCACGCACACACCCACGCTGAGTCACAGCTTCGCCGGCGGCAGCTTCGGCTCGGTGACGCGGAAGGACGGCTCGCGCCAGCTGACCTACAAGAACCAGGCGCTCTACCTGTACATCGAGGATCCGCCGGGCACCGCTCAGGCGAATGGCCAGAACGTCGACGGCGTCTGGTTCATCGTGCACCCGTGAGCGGCGAGCTCGTTGCCTGGGCCAGCGCGCTCAGCTTTCTCGTCTATGGCGTGATCGCCGAGCGGCTCCGGGCGCGGGTGCGCGTCGGCCGGCGGACCATCGGGCGCGGCGGCGCGCTCGCGCAATGGCTGCCGTTCTTCATCTGGGTGCCGTACGTCGTCATCGCAGTTCGGCCGGGACCCGAGCTCCCGTTCTCGGACGCTGTCCGCTGGATCGGGCTCGCGCTCGTCGTTGGCGGGATCGGCTTCGCGATCTGGGCCGCGCGCACGCTTGGACGGCACTTCGACATGGAGGTCGAGGTCCACGAGGGCCACGAGGTCGTCGACGCCGGGCCGTTCGCGTTCGTGCGCCACCCGGTGTACTTCGGGCTCGGCATCCATCTGCTCGGTGCCTGCCTCGCGACCGGCAACGGCCTGCTCATCGCGGGCACGCTGTTCGGTGCACTCCCGGCGCTGTACATCCGCGCGTCCGCCGAGGAGCGGCTGCTCCGCACAACGCTCGGACCGGCCTACGACGCGTACGCGCGTCGCGTGGCGATGCTCGTCCCGTTCGGCCCGCGCTAGACCGGGGGGAAGTCCTTCAGCCCGAGCTCGCTCGCGATCGCGTGTGACCGCTCGTCGATCGCATCCGCATCG
Source organism: Candidatus Limnocylindria bacterium (assembly GCA_038324015.1). Lineage (GTDB taxonomy): Bacteria > Chloroflexota > Limnocylindria > P2-11E > P2-11E > UBA4735. The sequence continues at coordinate 1,198 of JBBQHN010000146.1, forward strand.
GTGTTCCGGCCGAGCGCGCGCAGGAGCTTCGAGCGGTCCCGCAGCACGCGCGCGGTCGACGGTCGGGCCTCGAGCGCCTCCAGGAGCTCGGACGCGGTGGTGATGTCGGCGAGCGCGACCTCGAGGTCCGGCGGCGTCGCCGTCGCGCGCGCGCCCGCGCGTTGCCAGAGGGTGATGGCCTCGCCGTAGCGATCGCCTGTCGCACGCGCTCGCTCGAGCGCGCCGGCCCACCCGGCGTCGCCGGCGGGCACGTCCCCGAGCCTGGCGTGCACAGCGCCGAGCATCCCTTCGGCGAGCGTCTGGAACGCGCTCATCGCCGCGATATGCGCAAGCTCCTCGCCGCGCTCGAGCGGCGCCTTCGCGCCGAGGATGTCCTGTCGGGCGAGGTGGGCCCCGCCGGCAATGACATTCGACGGCACCGCACAGGCGATCGCGCCCAGCTCCTCGGCTCGAGCGGCGCACGTCGTGGCGAGCAGCTCTCCCTCCAGCGCGTCACCGCGCTCGACCATGAGTGAGCTCAGCGCGATGTCCACGTCGAGCGCGGCGATCGGGTCTCCCTGCCGCGCGATCTCCCGCGCCCGCGCGAGCGATCGCTCGGCCGCGGTGAAGTCGCCGAAGCGGGCCTGGCCGATCGCGAGCAGTCCGCCGACCATCGCCGCGGACACCGGGTCCGGGCCGGCCGCGATCAGCTCCCAGGCGTCCGCGAGCATCCGGCTGCCTTCGCGGAGCTGACCGCCGAACATCATGCCCACGGCCATGAACGCGGTCGGCATCGCCTGGGCGATCGGGTCGCCGCGCGCCGCGCCGATCTCGGCCGCGCGTTCGACCGCGTGCCGGAGCTCCGCGCTCGTCTCGACGTTCTCACCGCGCATCCGACGGAGGTACGCGGCCCAGAAGAACGCGTCGCCGACGAGCTTGAGGTCGCCCCGCGCCTCCCCGGCCTGGAGCGCGCGCTCGATCCTGCCGATCGCCTCGTCCGGTCCGCGAAACGTCCACGACACCTTGGCGGCCCCGACGGCCGCGCGCAGTCGCAGGTCCGCGCGCTCATCCTCCGGGCCGAGCGCGGCCTCGGCGCGGTCGAAGAACGCGACAGCGTCCTGGTTCGCGAACCGTTCCAGGGCCTGCTCGCCGGCGACGACGAGATGCTCCGCTGCCGCAGCCGCTTCGCCCGCCCGTTCGTAGTGCATGCCGATCACTCCGGCCAGCTCCCGCTGCCGTTCCGGGTACAGGGCGAGGAGCGTCTCCGCGGCGCGCCGGTGCAGCGTGCGGCGGTCCTGCTTGAGGAGCGAGCTGTACGCGGCGTCCTGCACGAGCGCGTGCCGGAACAGGTACTCGAGCTCGGGGTCGAGCGCCACGACCTGCACGAGCCCGCTCGCCTCGAGCGTGTTGAGCTCAGACCGGGTGTTCATTCGGTCTGCGCCTCGAGCAGCTGCTCGAGCATCCGGATCCCGAACTGGCGGCCGATGACCGCCGCGACCCGCAGCGTCCGCTTCGTCTCCGGCGGCAGGCGGTCGATCCGCGCGAGGAGCAGCCCCTGCAGGGTGTCGGGGATCTCGACGTCGGCGACCCGCGCCGTGGCGACCCAGCGGTCGTCGTGGCGCTCGATCGCGCCGCGGTCGATGAGCATGCGGATGACCTCTTCCACGAAGAACGGGTTCCCCTCGGATTTCGCGAGGACATGCTCGCGCGTCTCTTTCGGGAGGGACTCAACATGGAGGAGGTTCGCGACGAGCGTCCTCGTCTCGTCCCCCGACAAGGCGTCCAGGCGGATCTCGATGAGCGCGTCGCCGAACAGGTCGCGCACGCCCGAGATGAGCCGCCAGCCCTCGCTCTCGCGATCGAGCCGCGACGTCGCGACGATGAGCAACGGCAGCTCGTTGGCGAGCGGCGCGATGCTGAGCAGCAGATTGATCGAGGGCGCGTCGGCCCAGTGGAGATCCTCGAGCGCGATGACGACCGGTCCTCGCGCCGTCAACCCGCGGATGACGCCGATGAGCGACGAGCTGTAGCGCTTGAGCGTCTCGAATTCGAGCGCGCCGGTGATCCGCGCGCGGTCCTCGGGCGCGAGCTGGATCGACAGAAGGTGTCCGAGGTACATATACGGCTCGGCCCAGGCGTCGCCGAAGAGCGCCTTCGTGGTCGTCTCGAGCGCGTTGCGCATTTCGGGCTCATCGGCGGTCGGCACGACGCCGATCGCGGACCGCACGAGGTCTGCGGCGAGCTGGTAAGGGAGCCCGCGGCCGTATGACAGGCAGCGCGCCTCGAGCCAGGTCACGGCGTTGTCGCCGGTCGCATATGCGCGCAGCTCCGCGAGGAGCCGGCTCTTGCCAATGCCCGGCTCGCCGAGGATCGCGGCGACACGGCCCTGCCGTGCGCGGACGACCCCGCAGGCGTCCTTGAGGCGCTGGAGCTCCGCATCGCGGCCGACCATGACCGAGCGCACGTCGTCACCGAGGCCACGGGTGCTCACCGCACCACGCCTGAGATTAGTCACCTGGTACCCCTGGACCGCCTCGGCCTTTCCCTTGAGCTCGAGCCGGCCGGCGTCGATGGTCTCGACCAGCGGGGCGATGAATCGGTGCGTCGCGGCCGTGACCATGACGCCGCCGGGTGGGGCGGCCGCCTGCATGCGCGCGGCGATGTTCACCGCGTCGCCCATCGCCGTGTATTCGCGCGCGATGTCCGTCCCGACCATCCCGACCACGACCGGGCCGGTGTTGATCCCGACCCGCACCTGCAACGGCACTGCGTGCTTCGCGTGCGTTTCGCCGCCGAGACCGGCGACCTCGCGGACCATGTCGAGCGCGCAACGGACCGCACGCTCCGGGTCGTCCTCGTGGGCGACCGGCGCGCCGAAGAACACGAGCACGCCGTCACCCATGAGCCGCGCCACGGTGCCGTCGTACCGAGCGGCGATGGCGTTCAGCCGCTCGAACGCCTGGCCCACGATGAGCGTCCAGTCCTCGGGGTCGAGTGTCTCGGCGATGCTCGTCGAGCCGGCGATATCGGCGAACAGGATCGTGAGCGGGCGGCGCTCGCTGGTGGCGGCGCGGGCCGGACCGGTCTCTGGCACTCGCGAATGCTATCTCTGGCGACCTTTCAGCCGACCATCCGGCGTCCTACCGGCCGAGCGAGCGGTGGTTCGCGCCTAACCGATCCCGGTCTGGGGCGTTACCTCTGGTGAGAGACATCTTCGTCTCCAGGAGGATCCCCTTTATGCAGCTCAAGAATCGTTCTCTCGGC
>JBBQHN010000147.1:0-4364 GCA_038324015.1 Candidatus Limnocylindria bacterium
CCGTCCGCCAGCGCGGCGGCAAGATCACGGTCACCGACGGTCCGTTCAGCGAGTCCAAGGAATCGATCGGCGGGTATGCGCTCGTCGACGTCAAGGATCTCGACGAGGCGATCGCCCTGGCCAAGACCTGGCCGACCTTGACCGCGATCGAGATCCGACCGCTCGTGGAGCACTAGCAGCGGAGGCGGTCGAGCGCGTCTTTCGCGAAGAGCACGGGCGCCTCTTGGCCGCGCTCATGCGATCCCTCGGCAACTGGGATCTCGCCGAGGAGCTCGTGCAGGACGCGCTTGTTGCCGCGCTCGAGCACTGGCCGCGCGACGGCATACCCGACAACCCTGGCGCCTGGCTCATGACGACCGCGCGGCGGAAAGGCATCGACCGTCTACGCCGGGAGGCGCGCTATCGCGAAAAGCTCGCGTTGCTTCAGGAGGAGCCCATGGCCCAGGCGCCGTCCGGCGGTGACGAACGGCTCGAGCTGATCTTCGCCTGCTGCCACCCCGCACTGCCGCGTGAGTCGCAGATCGCCCTCACGCTGCGCAGCGTGCTCGGGATGACGACCGAGGAGATCGCGCGCGCCTTCGTCACACCTCCGGCGACCGTCGCGCAACGCCTGGTCCGGGCGAAGCGCAAGATCGCGGACGCTGGCATCGCGATGCGCGTCCCCGATGCCGGCGAGCTGCCCGACCGGCTCGCGGAGATCCTCGCGGTCCTCTACCTCATGTTCAACGAGGGCTACCTCGGCCGCGACACGGCGGAGCGTCGCGACCTCGCCACGGATGCGCGATGGCTCGCGCAGCTCGTGATGCGTCTCATGCCTGACGAGCCCGAGGCCGTGGGTCTCGTCGCCCTGATGACCCTGCAGCTCGCGCGCGCTGACGCGCGCTTCTCGAGCGACGGACAGCTCATCCTGCTCCAGGGTCAGGACCGCTCCCGCTGGGACCGGCACGAGATCACCGCTGGTCTCGCCCTCGTGGAGCGCGCCGGCAGGATGCGGCGCTCCGGTCCGTATCAGGTGCAGGCCGCGATCGCCGTATGCCACGCCGAGGCCGCCTCGTGGGACGAGACAGACTGGACCCAGATCCTGCTGCTCTACGACGGACTCGTCCGTATGACAGGCTCGTCCGTGGTGCGCTTGAATCGGGCCATCGCGCTCTCGCACGTGGCCGGGCCGGCGCGTGCGCTCGCGGATATCGACGAGCTGTCCGCCGAGCTCGACCGTTACCACCTGTTCCATGCGACCCGGGCCGCGTTCCTGCGCGACCTTGGCCGGGCCGGCGAGGCCCGAGACGCGGATCGCCGAGCGCTCGAGCTCACCGAGAACCCCGCCGAGCGTGCCCTGCTGCAGGAGCGGATCGGGCGATGAGCGCCGGCTGCATCTTCTGTCGCATCGCGTCCGGCGAGCTGCCGGGCAACATCGTGCATCGCGACGACCGCGTCCTCGCGTTCCTCGATGTGAGCCCGCTCATGCAGGGACACGTGCTCGTCGTTCCGGTGGCACACGTGGACACGCTCGACGACCTGCCGCCGGAGCTCGTCGGGCCGCTCTTCGAGGTCGTCCGGACGATGTCGATCGCATGCCAACGCGCGCTCGGTGCTGGCGGCTCGTTCGTTGCGGTGAACACGCGCCTCAGCCAGAGCGTCCCGCACGTCCACGTGCACGTCGTGCCGCGCCACCAGGGGGACGGCCTCTTCTCGCCACGCCCGATCTGGAAGCGGCGGTCCTACGCGAGCGACGCCGAGGCCTCGGAATACGCCCAAAAGATCGCCGGCGCCTACGAAGCCGTCGCAGCCGGCCGGTAGCGAGGCGGTGTCAGCCGCCGATTTCACAACTTCTTTACCTGCCGGCACCCTGTTCACGCAACCGGGGGACCCTCCGATGCGATAGCACTATCAGAACATGGAGAACGAGCAGAGCCTCACCGCAGCTGCGCCGACCGAGCCGGTGAAGCGCGCCCGCCCGGCGAAGGCCGCGAAGAAGACCGGCGGTCTCAGCCGGCGCACCGTCGTCATCGGCGCCGGGGTCGCGGCCGGCGGGCTCGCGGTCTCGCGCGTCCTCGGTCTCCACAAGATCGGCCCCGACCCGCTGGCGCTCGTGCAGTCGGGGGTCCCGACCCCGACCGTGAACACCAAGGACTGGGTGAGTCCGCTCGACCAACCGGAGGCGCAGGTCGCGCAGCTTCTCCGCCGCGCGACGTTCGGAATGACCCGCGCCCAGTACGACGCCGCGCTCAAGGACGGTTTCAAGACGACCGTCGACAAGCTCGTCGAGACGCCGGTCGTGATGCCGAAGGACCTCGACGGTGCGGACACCGCTTCGCAGGCCAAGCCGCTGAACGTCGGTGCGTTCCAGACGTGGTGGATCGATCACATGCTCGCGACGCCCACGCCGTTCGCGGAGCGGATGACCTTCTTTTGGCACGGTCACTTCACGAGCGACTTCCGGAAGGTCGGAGCGCAGAGCCCGTTCGTCTACTGGCAGAACCAGACCTGGCGGAAGTACGCCCTCGGCTCGCTCCGGGACATGCTCTACCGGGTCACGATCGATCCGGGCATGCTCCGCTACCTCGACCTCGGGCAGAGCACCGGGAAGGCGCCGAACGAGAACTACTCGCGCGAGGTCATGGAGCTCTTCACGATGGGCGTGGGTACGTTCACCGAGGATGACGTCCGCGCCGGCGCGAAGGCTCTTGCGGGATGGCGCGAGCCGCGCACGCAGGCGATGGTCGACTACCAGATCGCCCAGGCGAAGCAGCGTGGTCAGAAGATCCCGACCAACCTCGTCGCCGACACCGTGATGACGGGCATTTACGACCCGGCGCGCGCGTACAAGGGAGCCGTGACGTTCCTTGGCGAGACGAAGCAATGGGACACCAACAGCGTCCTCGACAAGATCGTCGCGCAGCCATCCGTCGCACCGTACGTCGCGGCGAAGGTGCTCCGCGAGTTCGTCACGCCGGATCCATCCGACGCGTACGTCGCGCGGATCGCCGATGGGTGGAAGAAGAGCAAGTACGACGTCAAGACGCTCATGCGCGACGTGTTCATGAGCCCCGAGTTCCTCCAGCCGACGGCGTATCGATCTCTCGTGAAGAACCCGACCGAGGTGATGCTCCATATCGCGCGCGCCCTCGAGCAGCCGGCCCTGGCGCGCACGATCGCCCAGTCCGGCTCCGGCATGGGCCAGGCGCTCTACGACCCGCCGGAGGTCGGCGGCTGGCCGACGAACGCGTCGTGGGTCTCGAGCAACAACGTGCTCACGCGCGTGAACTTCGTGGTCACGACGCTGGGCGGGATGCAGAAGCTTCCCACCTTCGGCAACGCCCACCAGATCCACCTCGACGGCATCGTGTCGCCCCAGACCGCGCAGCTGTTGAACTCGGCGAACGACGACCAGACGCACTGGTTGATCCTCCTCGCATCGCCCGAGTTCCAGCTGAAATAAGGAAGGTAGCGAGATGGCACTCCAGAACATCGGCATCGACAAGATCTCGCGCCGGGACTTCCTCGGGAAGGGCCTTGTCTTCGGCGCCGGCGTCCGCGGCCTCGCCGCCGGGTACGCCGCGGTGCCGGACGTCTTCGCGAAGGCCATCTACGCCGCCAAGGGCGCAGGCGTCCAAAACGACAAGGTGCTCGTCATGATCCAGCTCGGCGGCGGCAACGACGGTCTGCAGACCGTTATCCCGATCGCCGACGGGAAGTACCGCGACCTCCGTCCGATCCTCGGCAAGGAAGCCGACTCCGCGCTGCGCCTCGACAACAGCTGGGGCCTCCACCAGAACCTCAAGGGCATCAAGTCCCTCTACGACCAGGGGAAGGTCGCGGTCATCCAGGGCGTCGGCTACCCCACCCCGAGCTTCTCGCACTTCGACTCCATCCGGGTCTGGGAAACAGGAGATCCAACGCGGCGGCAGCAGAACGGCTGGCTCGGCAAGACGATCGAGAAGAACTACGACTCCGCAGGCCATCCGCTCGTCGGCTGCGCCACCGGCACGACATCCGTGCCCGGCGCGCTCCGAGACCTGCAGGCGACGCTCACCGTGATCAACGACCAGTCTTCATTCAAATTCCAGGGCAACGGCGACAACGTCGACAAGGTCATGGGCACGCTCTACACCGGCACGCCGGGGATCTACGGCGCGCTCTTCGACACGGCGATGTCGACGGTGCGCGACACGGTCGCGCAGCTCAAGACCTCGGCCGCCACGTACGTGCCGAAGGGCAGTTACTCGGACAACCAGAAGCTTGTCTTCAGCAGCAAGAACCAGCTCGCGGCCGCACTCCAGCTCGCGGCCGAGCTCATCGTGACCGGCACCGGCGTGAAGGTCCTGCACGTGACCCTCGGCGGGTTCGACACGCACTACACC
>JBBQHN010000148.1:0-4101 GCA_038324015.1 Candidatus Limnocylindria bacterium
TCACCACGGCTGGTCGCGCACCTACAAGGACCTCTACCAGCGCTACCAGGCGATGCTCGGCAAGGATCAGCGCTACCAGAACGGCTTCGACTGCCAGGGGCTGTGGGTCGAGGTGCAGGTCGAGCGCGAGCTCAATCTGAACAGCAAGCGCGAGATCGAGTCGTACGGCATCGACCGGTTCTCCGAGGCCTGCCGCGCGCGGGTCGACCGCTCGGCCGCGGCGATCACGCGCCACTCGATCCGGTTCGGCCAGTGGATGGATTGGGATGACTCTTACTACACCTACTCGGACAACAACATCTCGCACATCTGGAGCGTCCTGAAGATCTGCCAGGAGAAGGGCTGGCTGTACAAAGGCCATCGCTCGATGCCCTGGTGCGCCCGGTGCGGCACCGCGCTCTCGCAGCACGAGATGATCGACAGCTATCGCGAGATGACCCACACCAGCATCTACGCAAAGCTCCCAGTCGTGCGCCCGGGCCCGGCTTCGCCGGCCCCGGATGAGCCCCCTTCAAGGGAGTTCTTCCTCGTGTGGACGACGACCCCGTGGACGCTGCCGGCGAACGTTGCGCTCGCGGTGCATCCGGACCTCGACTATGTGCGAGCGAAGGTCGGCAGCGAGACGCTCATCCTCGGCAAGAAGGTCTTCGAGACGCTTGCGCTGCAGGGCGCGATCGTCGAGGCGACGGTGAAGGGCGCGACGCTCGTGGGGCTGCACTACGGCGGCGCGTTCGACGAGCTGCCCGCGGCCGCGCCGGCGAAGGCGGTGCATCGCGTCATCGCCTGGGACGCGGTGAGCGAGGAAGAGGGCACGGGCGTCGTGCACATCGCGCCCGGCTGCGGTGCCGAGGACTTCGCGCTCTCGAAGACCGAGTCGCTGCCGGTCCTCGTGCCGATCGACGACAGTGCGCGCTTCGTCGGCGGCTACGGCTGGCTCGAGGGCAAGGAGGCCCGCGACGTCGCGCAGGAGATCGCCGACGACATGCAGCGGCGGGGCTTCCTGTTCCGCGCCATGCCGTACACGCACCGCTACCCGGTGTGCTGGCGGTGCAAGGAAGAGATCGTCTTCCGCGTGGATGACGAGTGGTTCATCTCCCTGGACGAGATCCGTCCCCAGATGATGGCGGCGGCTCGCGAGGTGAACTGGGTGCCCGCCGCCGCCGGCGCCCGGATGCAGAACTGGCTGCAGAACATGGGCGACTGGAACATCTCGCGCAAGCGCTACTGGGGCCTGCCGTTGCCCTTCTACACCTGCGCGAACAAGCACTTCTTCGTGCTCGGGAGCGGGGAGGAGCTGCGCGAGCGAGCGGTTCGCGGCCTCGATGGCCTCCGCGAGCTCCACCGGCCGTGGATCGACAACGTGGTCGTCGCGTGCCCGACCTGCGCGGCGGAAAGCACGCGGGTGAAGGAGGTCGGTGACTGCTGGCTCGACGCGGGGATCGTTCCGTTCTCGACGCTCGACTACCTGCACGACCGCGCGAACTGGGAGCGCTGGTTCCCCGCGGACTACATCGTCGAGATGGTCGAGCAGGTGCGCCTCTGGTTCTACTCGGAGCTGTTCTTCAGCGTCGTCCTCACCGGGAAGGCCCCGTATCGGGCCTGCGAGGCGTTCGAGAAGGTGCTTGCAGCGCCGGGCGAGGAATTCCACAAGACCGGCGCGAACATGCTCGACCTGGGTGAGGCCTGCGAGCAGGTTGGCGCGGATGTGATCCGCTGGCTCTACGCGCGGCAGAACATCCAGGAGAACGTGTACTGGGGTAGCGCGCCGACCGAAGACATCAAGCGCCGGCTGCTCACGCTCTGGAACACGTACTCGTTCTTCGTCACCTACGCGAACCTCGACGCGTTCGATCCGAACGCACCGGAAGTCGCGCCGGCGAAGCGTCCGCTCATCGACCGCTGGCTCCTGTCCGCGCTCGCGCGGCTCACGCGTGAGTGCCGCGATGCGCTCGACCGCTATGACGCGGCGTCCGCTGCGTACAAGATGGAGGCGTTCTGGGAGGACCTGTCGACCTGGTACGTGCGCCGCAATCGCAGGCGTTTCTGGCAGGCGGCGTCGCGCGAGGATTCGCTTGCCGCATATCAGACGCTCTACACGGCGCTGACGACGCTCGCGCGCCTGTTCGCGCCGATGATGCCGTTCCTCGCCGAGGCGATGTACCAGAACCTCGTACGGGGTCGGCGTGCTGACGCCGAGGCGTCGGTCCACCACACCGCGTACCCCGAGGTCCGCGAGGAGCTGATCGACGACGACCTTGAGCGACGCATGCGCGCCGCCATGCGGGTCGTCGCGCTCGGCCGCGCCGCGCGGTCGGCGGCAGGCGTGAAGACACGCACGCCGCTCGCGAAGCTGATCGCGGTCTTCGATGAGAACGACCGCGACCACGGCGTGCTCGACGGCCAGGAGGATCTCGCGATCGTGATCTGCGACGAGCTCAACGTGAAGGCCTTCGAGGTCCGCGATCGCGCCGAGGGCCTCGTCCGGGAGACCGTGAAGCCGGAGCTCAAGGCACTCGGTCCGAAGCTCGGCAAGGACCTTCCGCGCGTCCGCGCTGCGCTCCAAGCAGGGAAGTTCAAGACCGTCGAGGGTGGCATCCTGGTCGAGGGATTCACCCTCTCGCCCGCCGAGGTCCTCGTGTCGCACGAAGGGACACCCGGTCACACCGTGGGCAAGGATCCCGGTGCGGTCGTCGCCCTCGAGACGACGCTCACGCCCGACCTCGAGGCTGAAGGTCTCGCGCGCGAGCTCGTGCGCAAGGTGAACGATCTCCGCAAGGATGCGAAATTCGAGATCGCCGATCGCATCGCGCTTCGCTACGCCGGCGCGATCGCGCCGACGGTGGAGCGGTTCACCGACCTCGTGAAGAGCGAAACCCTCGCGACGTCGCTCGTCCCCGGGCTCAACGGCCGCGGACACGCCTGGCGGGGTGAGCTGAACGGCGTCGCGACCGAGCTCGAGGTCGAGAAGAGCTAGAGCAACGCACTCCGTAGCGCCGCTGCGACGAGACGCGGCGCGCGCCGGCCCGCCGGACCGGTGAGGGCGGTGCGCCAGGTCGGGTAGGAGAGCAGCGCGTGGGCGAGCGCGATCGCCTCGGCCGCCCGCAGGCGCAGCACGCGGCGACGCGCGAGACCATCGAGCGTCCGGGTGATGAGCGCGAGACGCACGGCATCGAGGTCCCGCAGGATCTCCGCGACCTCGCGCGGCACGCCGCCGGTGGTCAGCGTCTCGAGCGTCGCGGTCTCCGTCCGGTAGGTGCGCTCGTGGAGCGCGACGAGCTCGTTGAGGATCACGTCCGGAGCGTCGCCACGCGGCTGCCAGCGCTCCACGCGGCGGATGATGGCGTCGGCATGACGACGAAGCGTCACCTGGATCAGTCGCTGCTTCGACGGCGCGTGCAGGTACAGCGTCCGGGGGGAGACCCTTGCGCGACGCGCGACCTCGGTCATCCGCAGGCCCGCATACCCGCGTGCGGCGGCCTCCCGGAGGGCCGCCGACTCGATCGCCGCGCGCGTCTTCGCGCGGCCACGCGCCCTCGCGCGCTGCTGGTACGGTCTCGTATTCACTGCATGCACACTGTAACGAAATATGCACGCCGAGGCCTGCGAATGCTAGCGTTGCGGCATGGCCGGACCGCTCGCATTCGTCTTCCCCGGGCAGGGCTCGCAGATCGTGGGCATGGGCCGCGCGGTCTACGACGCCTCGGCGCGGGCGCGCGCGGTCTTCGAGGAGGCCGATCGGATCCTCGGCTACAAGCTGAGCGAGATCTGCTTCACCGGGCCTGCCGAACGTCTCGATGACACGCGCGTCGCGCAGCCGGCGATCCTCACCACGAGCGTGGCGCTGCTCGAGGCGCTCGCCGAAGACGGCGCCGTGGTCAGCGGCCGCATCAGCGACGGTCACGAGCCGCGCGGTGTCGCGGCGCTCCCGGACGATCTCCGCCCGTCGTTCGTCGCCGGCCACTCGCTCGGCGAGTTCAGCGCGCTCGTCGCCGCCGGCGTGCTGACGTTCTCCGATGCGTTGCGTCTGGTGACCGAACGTGGCCGCCTCGCGGCGACGAAGGGCGCGAAGGGCGCGATGGCTGCGGTCATCGGCATGTCCGC
>JBBQHN010000149.1:0-4011 GCA_038324015.1 Candidatus Limnocylindria bacterium
ATCTGCAGCGCCCTCGCCGTAGGCGGCTTTGTCAGCGACCTGGAAGCCGAAGCCGATGCGCGGATCGCGCGCGAGGTTACGGGCCCAGCGGGTGCGATCGCTCCCATCGAAGAAGAGCTGCTGATCGATCCACACGCCCCACTGCTGGATCAGGTGTGGCCGGCCATCGGCGTCGGTCGTCGCGAGCCAAACGTATGGCGCGCCTTTGAGCAGCACCTCAGCCGCGGTCCACGTGAGCATGCCCTTCGGCGTCGTGGTGATGTAGCCCTTGGGAAGCTGTGGGCGGTCTCGCTTGGGTGCCTTCACGGGGGTCATCGTACGGCGTTGCCGATGGTCAGATGACCCGCGCAGCGCGGACCTCTTGCACGCGCGCCAGCGAAGCCTCCATCTGCCGCAGCTTCACGACGTCCGCATATGGCCGCAGGGCCGCAACCACACGCGCGACGTCATCGAATGAAGCCGCCTTCCAGCGATATTGCGGCAGCTTCGACCAGGGGCTGGGCACCATCCGCGGGCCGTGTACCGCACCGGCACCGACCGCCAAGCGGAAGCGCTCGAGTGTCGCGGGCATGCCGGAATCCGATGCCTGCGCCAACGACATGCAAACGTATCGATGCCGCGGGTCCCCGTAGACACCGATCGTGCCTTCACCGTCGAAGAACCCGGCGGCCCATGCCGCGAGTTCGTCTTGTGACCACGGTGCGTCAGCCGTGACCGGGGCTGGGTGGTTCACGTCGCGGGCGGCACGTTCGAGCTGAGCGCGCTTCTGTTCACTGAGCCATGGCCAGAGCAGCTCGCCCACCGTATCGACGACGACATGCCGTTTCGAGTGCCATTGATAGAGACGGGCCCGGGACGGCCCGTGAATGAGGCCGACGTCGCCGACCACGGCCCGGAATCGCAATAGCAATGGCGGCGGTGCGCCGTCGCCGCTCTGGTAGACGGCCATCTGCCGGATCCGGGACTTCCGCTGCTTGGGGAGATACGTGCTCGCCGACCCTTCGCCGTCATAGATACCGGCGGCCCAGGCAAGATCCGTGGTAGCCACACCACGGATATCGGCAGCACCTTGCGGGGAGGGCGGGATTCGAACCCGCGACAGGAGAAAACCCCTGTAAAGGCTTAGCAAGCCCCCGCACTCGGCCACTATGCGACCTCCCCGGGTCGTGGAAAGCGCGGCCGCGTTGCCCTGATTCTACCCGGGGAGGTCAGTCTGCGGCTACCGCGATGCGGGCTCGTCGACTCCCTTTTCGCGACGGCCTTCCATCTCGATCTCCCCGGCCTTCTTCTGGATCTCGCCCTTCAGCTGGTCGACCTTGCCACCCCACTCCGTCGAGCGGTCGCCGACGACCTTGCCGAACTCCTCTTTGACCTTGCCCTCGGCCTTCTTGAGCTCGCCTTTCGCCTTGTCGTCCATTGCACACCTCCGCTGGTATCGACACCTGACTGAGCAGCCCGCGTGCCGCCGTAGCATCCGGAGGTGGACGACGGCCGCATCCTCGCGATCGACATCGGCGCGGGCACCATGGACACCCTCGTCTATGACCCGGCGCAGCCGATGGAGAACGCAGTCCAGTTGGTCCTCCCATCGGCGACGGCCCTCGCCGGCCGGAAGATCGCGGCGGCCCGCGACCAGCACAAGGCCGTGTACCTGCACGGCAACCTCATGGGCGGCTACCACACGACCAACGCGGTCTGGGCACACCTCCAGGCGGGACTCGCGGTCTACGCAACAGAGACCGCGGCCCGTACCGTCCATGATGATCTCGATCTGCTCCGCGATCGCGGCATCGTGATCACCGGCGAGCCGCCGAAGGACGCCGTTCGGGTCGAGTTCCGCGACGTCGACCTGCCGCGCCTCGAGCGCACGCTCGCGGCGTACGACGTCACCCTACCGGCAACGATCGCCGTCGCCGCGCAGGACCACGGCTTCTCCCCCAAGGCGAGCAATCGCCTCTTCCGCTTCGAGCACTGGCGTCGCTTCCTCGTCCCGGGTTCGACGCTCCCGGACCACGTCTGGCGGACGCCACCGCCGTACATGACCCGTCTGATCGCGATCCAGCGCGACGTTCCCGGAGCGTTCGTCGCCGATACCGGCCCCGTCGCCGTGCTCGGCGCGCTCGAGGACGAGCGCGTCGCGGCGGCGGCCCGCGAGGGTGCGTGCATCGTGAACGTGGGAAACCAGCACGTCCTCGCTCTGCTCGTCCGGGGCGAGGAGCTCTTCGGCGTCATGGAGCACCACACCGAGTCCGTCGACCTGGCAAAGATCGACCGGCTGGTCGCGCGTCTCGTGACGGGTGACATCACCCACGACGAGGTCTTCGATGGTGATGGCCACGGAGCCCTGGTCCTCGATCGGTACCGCGCGGCCGGTCCGTTCTCCTTCACCGCGATCACTGGCCCGAACCGTCGGCTCGCAAAGGCACTTGGCTGGTACGAGGCCGCACCGCACGGCGCGATGATGCTGAGCGGCTGCTTCGGTCTCGTGCGCGGGATCGCGCGACTGCGCGAACGTGAGCCGACCTCCGCGACGTGAACGAGAACGGGCCCTGCCTTGCGGCAGGGCCCGTCGATCGTCCGAAAGGTGCCGGACTACCCGAGGATCTTGCGGATCAGCGGGTCGGCGAAATAGATGAGGAACGCGAGGGAAGCGAGCCACATCGCGAGGCTGACATCCTTGCTCTTGCCGCCAACCGCCTTGAGGAAGACGAACGCGAGGAAGCCGGCGCCGATGCCGTTCGTGATCGAGTACGTGAGCGGCATCATGAAGACGGTCAGCAGGACCGCGAAGCCGGTCGCGAAGTCGATCTCTCCGGTCTTGTTAAGGTCGAGGAGCGGTTTGAACATGAACCAGCCGACGAGCATGAGCGCCGCGGCTGTCGCTTGCGGTGGGACGATCCCCGCAACGGGAGCGAGGAAGATCGCGACCAGGAAGAGGATCGCGGTGACCAGGCTCGCGAGCCCGGTCCGTGCGCCCTCAGCGACGCCTGCGCCTGACTCGATGTACGTGGTGTTGCTCGACGTGCCGAAGATCCCGCCGAACAGCGCGCCGAGCGAGTCCACCCAGAACACCCGGTCCGAGCGGTCGATGCGGCCATCAGGGCGGAGCCACCCTCCCTGCGCGGCGACCGAGGTCACCGTACCGGCGGTGTCGAAGAAGTCGGAAAGCATGAGTGAAAAGATCGTGAGGATCGCGATGACGAGTCCGAGCTTGCTGAAGACGCCAGTGATATCGAGCTGGCCGACAATGGAGAAGTTCGGTGTGTCGAAAATGTTCGCCGGCATCACGGCGACGCCGGGCAGATCCTTGTAGGTCGCGCCGCCGGTCGCAGCGTTGACCAAGACCCCGACGATCGTCGCGCCGACGATGCCGATCAGCAGTGTGCCCTTGACCCCGCGGGCGTAGAGCGCCGCGGTGATGATGAGACCGGCGACCGTGACGACCGCCGTGCCGGTGTTCAGGTTGCCGAGCGCGACCGGGTCGGACGCCACGCCGGTGCCGATCGCCAGGCCGCCATTGAAGACGCCAATGGCGAAGATGAATGCGCCGATGCCAGCGCCGATGCCGAGCTTGAGCGGATACGGGACCGCGTCGAGGAGCGCGCGCCGCAGGCCGAGCGCCATGGCGACGCAGATGGCCGCGCCCTCGAGGGCGACCACGCCCATGGCCGCCTGCCACGAGAGTCCGGCACCCTTGACCAGTCCGAAGGCGACGACGGCGTTGATCCCGAGACCGGCCGCGCCGGCGTACGGGTAGTTCGCCCACAGAGCCATGCCGCCCGTGAAGAGAGCGGCCATGAGCGCTGTCGTCGCGACGATCGCAGGGAATGGCATGCCGGTGCTGGACAGGATGACCGCGTTGACGACGAGGATGTACGACATGACCAGGAAGTTGGTCAGCCCGCCACGTACTTCGGTGCCGATCGTGGAGCCGACCTCGGTCACCTTGAAGTACCGATCGAGGAATCCATTGCTCGCGGGGACGGCGGTGGTCTGTGCTGCCAATCAAAA
>JBBQHN010000150.1:0-3959 GCA_038324015.1 Candidatus Limnocylindria bacterium
CGATGAAGACGGACCAGCGGCTATTGACGGCCCGTGCGCACCGGGCGGTGGCGATCTGCCTCACGGCGTTCGTGGTGTTCGGCGCGGCCTGCTCGCCCGCCGCCGGTGGCAAGGACGACCTCGCAGGAACCTATTTCGGTAGCGGTAGCGGAGCGGGCCTCGAGCAGGTCCGCGCTCTGGTGAAACGCTTCAGCGCGCTCCACCCGGGTGTCGAATTCAAGCTCGACGACGCCGGCTCCGAGACCGCCGCCGTGCTCGTGTCCCAGGGGCAGATCGATTTCGGGTACATCAGCCGCGAATTCACCGTCGACGAGCTCGGAAAAGTACGGACCACGCCGCTGGTCGGCGCCGGGACCGCGGTCGCGGTCAACGCCGCGAATCCGGTGACCGGTCTGACGCGGGAGCAGGTCCGCGACATCTTCTCCGGACGGATCACTGACTGGGGCGCTGTCGGCGGCCAGCCAGGACACCCGATCCAGGTCATCGTCCGCGAGCCGGACAGCTCCACCCGTGCGACGTTCGAGACGTATTTCTTCGCCGGTTCGAAGCCCGGCTATCCCCCGTCCGCGATCAACGTCGTCGAGTCGAAGGAGGCCTACGCACAGATCCGTACGTTCAAGGACAGCATCGCTATGGTCACGTTGCAGACCAGCACGCAGAACGATGCGAAGATGCGCCTCATCGCCATCGGAGGCGTGACGGCGATGACGGCCAATATCGCGAACGGGACATACCCCATCCGGCGGCCGGTATTCCTCTTCACGTCGGTCGATGACATAAAGGTGAAGCCGGCAGTGCGCGCGTTCGTCGAATTCGTGAGGAGCCCCGAGGGCGCCAAGATCCTCGAGGCGTTCTAGGAGCTCGCCGCGCACGAGCGACCACGCGCCTGAGGCGTGACCACCGTGGTAGAGTAGTTGCCTAGACAACTTCTTCGAGGAGACCAGTCACATGCCCGCCGTAACCGTCGCCGACAACCTCACCCTCCCTGCCCTCGAGATGCCAGCCGGAGCACCGGTCCGTTTCCGCATGGTCCAGCGCGTCATCAACTCGATCCAGACCTACGAGGGCGAGGGCTTCCCCGTGCGCCGGCCATTCCCCGGCCTGGAGCGCGCCGTCGCCGACCCGTTCATCTTGCTCGACCAGATGGGCGAAGTGCAGTACGGGGTCGGCGAGGCGAAGGGTGCTCCCGACCATCCGCACCGCGGCTTCGAGACCGTCACGTACATGATCGACGGCGAGTTCGTACACCGTGACTCGACCGGCGGCGGCGGGATCATCGCGAACGGCGACACCCAGTGGATGACCGCGGGCGCGGGCATCGTGCATTCGGAGATGCCGCCCGAGAAACTCGTTCGCACGGGTGGGCTGTTCCACGGCGTGCAGTTGTGGGTGAACCTGCCTGCGGCGAAGAAGTTCTCGCCACCCGGCTATCAGGACATCGCCGCGAGCGCCGTGACGCTGCTGCGCTCGCACGACGGTGGTGCGCTCGTACGTGTGATCGCGGGCACGCTCGGCGGGCACGACGGCCCCGGCGTCACGCAGACACCGATCACGTACGCACACGTCACGCTCGCTCCCGGTTCACGTCTCGACGTGCCGTGGCGTCCCGACTTCAACGGTCTCGTGTACGCGCTCGGCGGCATGGGCTCGGTTGGCGCCGAGAGCGCTCCGTTGCAGTCCGGCCAGCTCGCGGTGCTCGGCGAGGGCGATGCGCTGCGGATCGAGGGCGGTCCGCGCCAGGACAGCCGCACACCGTCGTTCGACGTGCTGCTGCTTGGCGGCCGCCCGATCGGCGAGCCGGTCGTTCAGTACGGACCGTTCGTGATGAACACCCGTGAGGAGATCCTCCAGGCGGTGGCCGACTACCAGAGCGGGAAGATGGGCTCCATCCCCGCGACGCACTTCGGGGCCGGCCCGCGCTAGGGGGCGATAATCGGGCGATGGAATGGAAGAAGACGCCGCCCGGTCTTGCGGCGGCCTTCGACAAGGCGACTCCCAAGGACGCGAACATCGTGCGTAAGTCGATGTTCGGCTACCCCGCGCTTTTCCTGAACGGCAACATGTTCGCCGGCACGTTCCAGGACCAGGTGGTCGCCAAGCTGAATGACGCTGACCTGGAGAAAGCGCGGAAGTCCGGCGTGAAGCAGTTCGAGCCGATGCCCGGACGTCCGATGAAGGCCTTCGTCGTGATCCCATCGACCGACGTCTCCACGCCCGCCGCGCTCGCGAGCTGGATCGAGCGCGCGCACCGCAATGCGGAAACGATGCCGCCAAAAGTGAAGCTGGCGGCGAAGGCCACGAAGCAGACCACGACGAAGAAGACGGGCGCAAAGCGGGCGTGACTGCGGCGGCTGTCGCGCTAGCCGTCCTCGTGTCGCTCCTCGCCCTCTCGATCCACGCAACGATGCCCACCTTCGCGCTCATGGCGTTGCGCGTCGTCGTCTCGGAGCTCTCCGCGTACGTGATCCTGCTTTCGGCGGTCACGGTGCTGCTCGCACTGCTCTCCCCGCCAGGGGTGCTGCGTGTCGCGGCCATCGCGCTCGCCGTCGTCGCCGTGGTACTCGCCGCAATCCCGCTCGGGCAGGCGCAGACCGCGATCGCCGCCGCGGACGCCGCGCTCGACGCGATCGGCGCACCGGCGGGCACCGAGCCTCCGTTCAGCGAGACAAGGCTTTTCACCCGACTTCCCTCACCCGCGGTGCGCCGGACGAACGACATTGCGTTCCGCACCGTCGGCACGACGACCCTGCGCCTCGATCGCTACGACGGCGCGGGGTCCGGGCCGCATCCCGCGCTCGTCGTCATCCACGGCGGCAGCTGGCGCAACGGCGACAAGGGCGAGGGGTCCACCGATCCGACGGTCACAAATCGGATCTTCGCGAGTCGCGGCATCACCGTCTACGACATCGAGTACCGGCTCGTGCCCGGTGCGACGTTCCCCGCGCAGCTCGAGGACGTGGCCTGTGCGCTCGGTTTCATCCGCGCGCACGCCGCGGAGGACGGCGTGGACCCTGAGCGCGTCGCGCTGCTCGGCCGATCGGCAGGCGCGCATCTCGCGCTCGTCGCGGCATACCGGTCCGGCCGCGATCCGCTACCCGACGGCTGCGGCCGGCCCGCGACCGTGCGCGGTGTGATCTCCCTCTACGGACCGACAGATCTCGCGCGCGGCTATCGGGTCCCGGCGGATCCGGATCTCATCGGTGGGTCGGCCTCGATCGCAGACTTCCTCGGCGGCACACCGGACGAGATCCCAGCGATCTACGCGCTCGCGACGCCGCAGCGCTCGCTCGATCATCCGGTGCCGCCGACACTACTCATTCATGGGGGCGCGGATCAGATCGTGAAGCCATTCCATTCGGAGTCGCTCGCCGCCGCGCTGTCACAGAGCGGTAGCCCGGTGGCGCTCGTCGAGCTGCCGTGGGCCGGACATGGATTCGATGCGGTGTCGTGGGGTGTCGGCGGCCAGATCGCGCTATCAGCGATGGGACGCTTTCTGGGTCTGGTGCTGCGCTAGGGCCGGCGCTTCGCTAGCGGCCGTCGCCCTTCGGCTCGAACTTCGCGATCGCCGTGTACGAGGTCCGGTTCGGCACTTCGTCGACCTTGGTCACGCGATAGAACACCGGCGAACCGGACTGGCGTGTCAGACGGATCAGAGAACCGAGCTTGACCGCGCCGGAGTTGACGATCTTGTTGGACAGTGGTCCGCCGGTGAGCTTGATGACCGTCTCGATCGGCATTACGACTGAATGCTAAAGGGCCGGGCTCCCGAAGGAGCCCGGCCCTTATCGCGTTTCGAGTCGCTTAGTACCGGCTAGCCGGTCGACGGGTCTCGAAGCAGCTGCTGCAGTAGACGGGCTTGTCGCCACGCGGCTGGAACGGCACGCGGGCCTCCTTGCCACACGACGAGCAGGTCGCGGTGAAGAACTCACGCTCTCCGCCGTAGCCGCCGCCACCACCGC
>JBBQHN010000151.1:0-3953 GCA_038324015.1 Candidatus Limnocylindria bacterium
AGGACCTGCGGGGTGACGAGCTTGCCCGACGCTGATGCCGTGAGCCCCAGCTCCCCTTGATAGACGAGCGGCACGAACAGCGAGACCCCGAACATCCCGACGGAGCTGAAGGCAGCGACAGCGATGGCGGTGCTGAAAGCGGGAAGCCGAAAAAGGTCGAAGGGGACGATCGGGTGCCGCTGGTGACGTTCGATCCTGGCGAACGTGGCGCCCGCCGCAGCGGAGAGCGCGAGCAGTCCGAGGATGAGTGGCGAGCTCCATTCCTGGTCGCGCGTCAGCGACAACGCGGTGAGGAACGGCACGACGGTCGCTGCCAGTGCCAGAGCGCCGAAGCCATCGATGTCGCGCCGCGACGCTGCCGTACGAACGGCGGGCATGCCGCGGATGATCACGAGCAGGGCCGCGAGACCGAGCGGGACGTTTATGTAGAAGACCCAGCGCCAGCCGACCGTGTCGGTCAGTACGCCACCGGCGGTCGGACCGATAACGGCGGCGAGCGCGAATGTGCCGGTGAAGACGCCCTGCATCCGGGCGCGGACCATCGGCGGGTACAGATCGGCGACCACGGCGAAGATCGAGGCTGTCAGCACGCCGCCGAAGAGGCCCTGAATGCCACGGAAGGCGACGAGTTGCACCATCGACTGACTCGTGCCGCAAAGCGCCGATGCCGCGAGGAACCCGGTCATACCGACGACGATGAATCGCTTGCGCCCGAACAGGTCGCCGAGGCGTCCTGAGATCGGGATCATCGTCGCCGACGCGACGAGGTAGGCCGTCCCGACCCACGCGTACAGCGCCAGCCCGTTGAGATCCGCGACGATCCGGGGTAATGCCGTCCCAACGATGGTCTGGTCGAGAGATGCGAGGAGCAGTCCCATAAGGATGCCGATGGTGACGACGATCCGCTGGGCCCGACTGAGCTCGAGGGCCATTCACGACGATTCTACGGCGATCGAGCACGCGCCCGTCGGATCCGGCCGTGCGATCGAGCCGATGAGCAGTTGGGTGCGGAGCGCCGGGTCGGATCCATCGACGCGAACTGGACGTTCATGACCAGAGTCGCCACGTGGATGATCCCAAAGAGGTCGTTGAATCAGTCGGCTTGCGACTCTCGCTGCATTGCCGCGAGGTCGAGGTGCAAGGAACACTCCCGCTCGCGACCACACGCCTAGGGCCGACCGACTCGCGGACGGAATGCACCTGACACCTCGCGAGCGCCAGGTGGTGTCGCTCGCACGTTTCGGGATCTGACGCCAGCGTCCGCAAACTTCGCAGTGAGCTGGACGGGTGACCGAGACACCCCACTAAAGCGATCTCGCGGTGCGGCTCGGTTCAGTCGGCGCGTTGCTCCGGAGAAGCGCGCCGCAGCAGGCCGACATACGGGACGCGCGTCGCCAGCGAGCGCACCGCCTCATATACCGCCTCGGCAGCCTCCGTCGGCGGGATGCCGGTCAGCTCCAGTTGGAACGGCAGCGCGCCCTCGAACAGCAGCGTCGGGGTGCCCGACACGCCGAGCGCGCTCTTGGCACGCTCGTGGCTCGTGCGGGCCGCCGCGTCAAGTCCCGCAGCGTGCAGGCGCAAGCGGAAGCTCGCGGGGTCGATACCTGCGGCGCGAGCTGCGTCGGCGAGCGTCGTTTCATCGCCCAGCGGGCTGCCCTCCTCATAGACAGCGCGTTCCAGCGCCTCGTGGAACTCCGCGAAGCGCTGCGGCGCCAGCTCACGGACCACCGCCGCGGCGCGGAACGCGCGCACCTCGTCGCCGGCGTGGTCCCACGGCAGATCCCAGCCGGTCTCGTGGTCGGTCGCGATGGTGAAGGGGCTCCAGGTCACCTCGAGCGGCCAGTCCCTCAAGGAGGTGAGCCAGCGGTACACGGAATAGGTGTCAGAGCACGCGTAGCTGTAGAAGATCTCGAGCTTCACATCATCTCCCTCGTCTAGGTCCTAGTCCGGCGGTCCCTCCGCCAATACTTCGCGAAGGTGGCCGTTGTCGGATTCGTACACGAATCCCCGCACGTCACGGTGTAGAAGGAACAGCGAGCGTCTGATCCGCACGATGGACTGCCGAACGTCGGCACCGACATCCGTGAACGACTCGATCGCGAACGCCGGCGCCATCCCGGTGTCGCGCTGGAGGTCGGCACGAAATCCGTCGTCCGTGACGCGCTCCATGCCGCAATCCGTGTGGTGGATGAGCATGATCTGTGTCGTCCCAAGGTGCCGCTGCGAAAGCGCGAGCGATCGGACCACGTCGTCGGTCACGACTCCGCCGGCATTACGAAGGATGTGCGCTTCGCCCTCCTTCAAACCGATCGCGGAAAAGATGTCCAGGCGCGAGTCCATGCATGCCACGATCGCGAGCCGTCGAGTCGGGTGGATGTCCACATGCCGGTGCCCGTGTCGTGCCGTGAACGCGGCGTTGTTCGCGAGGAGCTCGTCGACCACATCCATAGCGGGAAGATACCGGCGCGGCGGCCTGGCGTCATCTGCGAGCCGGGGTTGCAGCGCCCTGTAGCCTTTCCGCGTGGGGAGCGTCTTCGACAAGAGCGATCCTGCGGTGCGCGCGACGTACGAGCGGTTGCTGATCCGCGTCCGGCGGATCGGGCCGGTGATCGCCGAAGAGAAGAAGACCTCGATCCATCTGAAAAGTCGTGCGGCCTTTGCGGGCGTGCGTCCGATGAAGAGCCGGCTCGATCTGAACTTCGTGTCCGCTCAGCCCATCGTGGATCACCGCGTCGTGAAGCGCGATCAGATCTCGGCGGGGCGCTACGACAACGTCGTGGCGCTGAGCTCCCCGCGTGACGTCGATGCGCAGCTGGTGGACTGGCTCAAGACCGCGTACGACCTGGTGTCCTAGGCGGCGTTGTTCCCGGCATTGCCGACGAGCTCCATACCCCGGCGCGCGGCCTCGCGATCCCCGGCGTCGATCCTAGGCAGGAGCGCCATGGCCTCTTCGCGGGTACGGACGAGGGCGGCCCCGCCGGAGCCGGCGTGTGTCCGCTCGGCCCAGGTGAGCTCAGCGATGAGGCTTATCAACGCCCGGCTGGCGGCGTCTTGGTCGATGACGATCTGTTGCGGTTGCACAACCGTCATTCGGCACCGTTCGTGCCCCGGACCTGCATCCGGTGCGAGTTGTTAGAAAGCTGTCGGGAATGTCACATACCGAAACGTCACACCCTGCCCAGCGCGTCCGCGCCGTCGCCCGACTGCCGCACCGCGTCACGCCCGTGGAGTTCGTGCTCGCCGCCAAGGGTTAGAGTCGCGCCGTGGCCAAGCTCAACCCCGGCGATGCCGCTCCGCGCTTCGACCTCCCGGATCAGGATGGCAAGGTCGTTTCGAGCGACTCCCTGAAGGGGAAGATGGCGGTCATCTACTTCTATCCGGCCGACGACACCCCGGGCTGCACGACCGAGGCCTGCCAGTTCAATGACAACCTCCAGCAGTTCCAGCAGGCCGGCGTGCCGGTCGTCGGCGTGTCACCCGATGCGCCGGATTCGCACGTCAAGTTCCGGAACAAGTACGGCCTTACGTTCACGCTGCTCTCCGATCCGGCGCACCAGGCGATGGAGTCCTACGGCGCCTGGGGCGAGCGCCCGGGCAGGGCCGATGGTGTTATCCGCTCCACGGTGCTGCTCGGCCCGGACGGCACGGTGAAGCGGGCTTGGTACGGCGTGAAGGCCGACGGGCACGCTGCCGACGTGCTCCAGGCGCTCAAACCCTAGACCCGCATCCCCTGAAAGGGGGAGGGCCCTGCGAGCGTGCGCGTGCTTCCGCCTGAAGACCTCATACCAAAGGGGTAGCGGCTATCCCCCTGGCAGCCGATGGAGCGGGCCCTGCTGGCGCAGATAGTTCCCTCATACACCGCACTGGGACACAGGGCGGGGAGAAGGGACCAGCAGATGCGCAAGTCCACAACGCTCCTGGCAGGCATGGCGCTCTCCGCGCTCGTGCTGATC
>JBBQHN010000152.1:0-3899 GCA_038324015.1 Candidatus Limnocylindria bacterium
TTCCTACTGACGACCGGCGCAGGCTGGTCGATCACGCTCCAGCGCGCGGCGGAGTTGTTGGCGTCCGCGAGGAGTCATTGGATCGGGCGATCCTGACCGTGCTCGCGATCACCTAGGTGGGCGACCGGCCGCGCGACGCGCTCGACCCGCGCCCCGTTGAGCGTCCAGTTGACCGGATGGCTGGCGGGTCAAGCAGGGCCACCAGTCATGTTGAGCGGCCAATGGCGTTGGACAAGCGCCCACTGTTACGCGGCTACCTCCATGCCGGGGCCGCGGTCGCCGCCGCAGTCGGCGGGACGTACCTCGTCGTTCGGTCGAGCGGTGATCGGACAGCACAGCTGTCGATGCTCGTGTACGGCATCGGCCTCACCTGGCTCTTTGCGCTCAGCGCGCTCTACCACGTGCGTACCTGGTCGCCGGCCCGCCGGGCGATCCTGAGGCGGGTCGACCACGCGAACATCTTCGTCCTCATTGCTGCGTCTGACACCCCGATCGCGATCAACGTGCTCTCCGGATGGTGGCGAGTCGGCATCCTCGGCGCGGTGTGGGCGGTGGCCCTCGTCGGGGTGAGCGCGGCGGTCGCGGGGGCGCAGCTCCCCCGCTGGGCGCGGGCCGGCCTCTACGTCGGGATGGGCTGGATCGCCGTGGTCGCGATCGGGCCGCTTGCCGATGCGCTGCCGGGGTCCGCGATGGCGCTGCTGATCGGGGGAGGGGTCGTGTATTCGTTGGGGGCCGTGTTGTACGCACGGAAGTGGCCGACCCTTTGGCCGCGCGTCTTCGGCTATCACGAGGCTTTTCACGTCATGACGATCGTGGCAGCCATCGCGATCTATGTCGTCGTGCTCGTATACGTCCTGGGGAGACCGCGGCCGTAGCGACGCGTCCGCCACCAGGATGACGGCGGAGGGCTGACGATCGTGTAGCCCTCGCGATTCGCAGCTTGGTGGCGGCGCGATACGCGCACCGTGGTCGACCGTCTTGTCATCAAGGACGCACCGCCTCGTAGCTCACAGGTCGGGGAGCTGCTGCGGCGTAATGCTGACGGGAAGCGAGGGTCGCCGCCCCGCCGTACGTGGCTCGTATAGTCGGGCGAGTGGTCGGGGAAGTCGTCCTTCGCGCCCGTGGTTTGGGAAAGCGCTTCGGCGCGCTCACCGCGGTCGATCGTCTCGACCTCGAGGTCCACCGCGGCGAGGTCGTTGGGCTCCTAGGCCCGAACGGCGCCGGCAAGAGCACGACGATCGGCATGATCCTCGGTCTCGTACGGCCCACCGCCGGCTCGGCGGAAGTCGTTGGTCGCGACGTCTGGCACGATCGCCGGAATGCCCTGGCCGCCTCAGGCGCGATCGTCGAGACGCCGGCGTTCTACCCGTACCTCTCGGGCCGCGACAACCTGATCGCGCTCGCGCTGATCCGCGGTGGCAGCTCTCGGCAGCGGGTCGATCCACTGCTCGAGCGCGTCGGGCTCGCCGCACGTGCTCGGTCCAAGTACCGCACCTACTCACTCGGCATGAAACAGCGGCTCGGCATCGCATCGACATTGCTCAGCGATCCACCTCTGGTGATCCTCGATGAGCCAGCGAACGGTCTTGACCCGGCGGGGCAGCGCGAGATCCGCGAGCTGGTGCGCGAACTCGCCAAAGAGGGTCACGGTGTGCTTCTCGCGAGCCACCTGTTGTACGAGGTCGAGCAGATCGCCGACCGGGTGCTGGTGATCAACAAGGGCACACTCATCGCGAGTGGCACGATCGCCGAGATCACTGCCGGTGCCGGTTCGATCGACATCACGGTCGGCGAGCCGGGCCGGGCCGCGGAACTCCTGCGCGGGCTCGCCGGTGTCGCTGAGGTGCAGGAGACAGGCACTGGGGTGCGAGTAACTGCGGAACCGGTACGCGGTGCGGATCTCAACCGCGCGCTGGCCGCCGCGGGCATCTACGCGAGTGCGATCGTGCCGCACAAAAGCTCGCTGGAGGATGTGTTCCTCGAGATCACCGACGAAGGAGGTGCCGATGCTGCCGCTGTTCCGTAGCGAGCTGTTCCGTCTCCGGCGCCGCTGGATGCCGTGGATCCTGCTCCTGGCAGTCGTCGTCCTCGCATTCGCCCTGTACTTCGTCATCTACGCGAGCGTCCAGGTGCAGATCCAGGCGCTGCAGAACGGCACGCCATCTACCACGAACGGTCCGCCCCAGACCGAGGCCCAGCTGCGCGAGGAGCTCCAGATGCTCCGACCGTCCCAGGTCATGAGCTTCGGCCTCAGTGTCGTGAGCGGCTTCGGGAGCGTGCTGCTCATCGTGTTGACTGCCAGCGTCTTCGGCAATGAGTTCAACTGGGGCACCCTGCGAGTCATCCTCGCGCTTGGCGCGGGTCGCGAGCGCTTCCTTGGGGCGAAGTACATCGTGCTGCTGCTGTATGCGACGGTCTTGACGGTCGTCGGCGTGCTGGCAGCGCTGCTGGGCAGTGAGATCGTCTCCTCGATCGCGTCGCTCGACCGCAGCCTACCCGCCGATTTCGCCGCTCAGCTCGCCCTGAACATCGGCCGGACGGTGTTCACGTTCCTTCCGTACATCGCGCTTGCTGCGTTCATCGCGGTATGGGCGAAGTCCGGCGGTGCCGGTATCGGCATCGGTCTGGTCGTCTACTTCGCCGAGGGCATCGTCATGACGCTCTTGGTCGCGTTCAACAAGGACTACGCGACGATCGCGAACGACGGCCTGTCCCGGAATGTGGCTGCCATCCAGCGACTGTCCCGGCCGCCGGCTGGTGGCCCCGGCCTGGACAGCCTGCCCGATGCGGGCACCGCCGCGATCGTGCTCTTCGTCTACACCGTGGTGTTCGTAAGCCTCGCCATCTGGCGCTTCCGCGCCCGCGACGTCACGTCCAGCTAAGAATCGGGTCTCGCCCTCCGCCTGCTCTCACATCGTCAGGCCGAGCCTGCCGGCAGGACTTTTCCGGGATCAAGGCCGAGCACATGACCCGCCGCGCGACACGATGATGCACGTGGATGCGGATCGGAACCTCACCATCTGACCCGCCGCTCGAGGATCTCGATCCAGCCGATGTAACCGATCTTTCGAAGCGGCGCGTACGTCGCGGGCGGGCCGCCACGCATCTCAGCCACCGCCTCGCGAACCCCGTCAGCCAACGCGCCGTAGGCGATCGAATGCGCCGCAACCGTCGCGAGCGCGTCGAGCGCGAGCTCGGCGTTCTCGGGACGACCCAAGATCACGGCGCGGAAGGCGGCCCCGACCCAGTCCCACCACGCGCGCCCCTTCGCCGTAAGGGCCGCGTCAGTCTCCGGTGACGCGAGACCGAGGAGCGCGCGGGGTAACGCCGTGAGGATGGCTGGCTCAACGTCGGCAGTGGGGGCGAGCGCCAGCAGCGCGAGAGCCTCATCACCCTCGCCCGCGAGCGCGTGAGCGATGGCGCCGTCCCTGAGGATCCCCGCCGCGACCCCGCAGAAGGCCGTCTCCTTGGCCTCACGTACGAGCTTCGCCGTGGTCGACGCGAGGTGCTTGACCTTTGCCCACTCGCCTCGTGCGACATACAGCTCGGTCGCCTGCGCCCAGGCATGGGTCCGGTTGTGCGCGCCCATCGGCTCCGCGAGCTTGATCGCCTCCGCGACGGCTTCCTCGTTGGCCGCGCGATCGACCATTGCGAAGTGGTAGGACGCGGTGCGATTGGCGCTGAAGAGCCGTTCGACCGTGTCGAGGCCCTCAATGGACCGATCGATCTCGCTCAGGAGCGGTCCCATCTCGTCGAACCGGCCGGCCAGCTCGAGCTGGCCAAGCTTCGCGGAGATGGCCTGCCGTTGCACAACGGCGTCGCCGCTGGCGTGGGCCGCTGCGATCGCCGCCTCCACATACGGCGCGGTGGCGTCGGTCTCGCCCTCGTGCGTACCCATG
>JBBQHN010000153.1:0-3809 GCA_038324015.1 Candidatus Limnocylindria bacterium
CTCGCTCGGCGAGTTCAGCGCGCTCGTCGCCGCCGGCGTGCTGACGTTCTCCGATGCGTTGCGTCTGGTGACCGAACGTGGCCGCCTCGCGGCGACGAAGGGCGCGAAGGGCGCGATGGCTGCGGTCATCGGCATGTCCGCGGCGGACGTCGAGCGGATCATCAGCGAGACCGTGCCGCAGGGCACGGCGGTCGTCGCCAACGACAACGGACCGGCGCAGGTGACCATTGCCGGCGACGATGACGCGGTCGCGAAGGTCAGCGCCGCCCTGTCGAAACAGGGCGCCCGCAAGGTCGTGCCGCTGCGCATCTCCGGCCCGTTCCATTTCCCGGCGATGGGTGCGATCGGCGGCGACCTCGCCGCGTTCATGCGGACCATCACGTTCCGCGACCCGGTCGTGCCGGTGGTCGCGAATGTGAGCGGCGCGCCGCATCAGAGTGGCGCGCTGATCCCGGATGCGCTCGTGCGGCACCTGTCGCAGCGCGTCGAATGGCTCCGCTCGGTCCGCTTCATGGCGGAGCGCGGCGCTTCGACATTCGTCGAGATCGGAGCCGGCCAGGTGGTGAATGGACTCGTGAAGCGCATCGCCGACGTGCGGCTCCTCAACGTCTCTGACCCGCCCTCGATCCGCGAGGCGGTGCGCGCGCTGCGCGCCAAGGTCGGCTAGCACATGCCGAAACGGATCGTGGTCACCGGCGTCGGCGCGATCACACCCATCGGGCACACCGTCAATGAGACGTGGGATTCGATGATGCACAGCCGCGGGGGGATCGGGCGCATCACCCGCTTCGATCCGAGCCCTTACGAATCACAGATGGCCGGCGAGGTGAAGGACTTTGACCCGACGACCTACATGGACCGGAAGGATGCGCGCCGTACCGACCGCTTCGCGCAGTTTGCGACCGCCGCCGCGTCGCAGGCCCTGACAGACTCCAAGCTCGACCTCACGAAGGACCCGGAGCGCATCGGCGTATCGATCGCGACCGGCGTCGGCGGCTTGGGAACGCTTGTCGAACAGGTCCTGGTCATGGAGAAGCGCGGACCGAGCCGCCTCTCGCCATTCATGGTCCCGATGCTGATGGCGAACGCCGGCTCGGCGCAGGTCTCGATGCAATTCGGGCTGAAGGGCCCGAACCTTGCGCACGTCTCGGCCTGCGCATCGAGCGCGCATTCCATCGGCGAATGTGCGGCGATCATCGAGCGTGGTCAGGCGGACGTCATGGTCGCAGGTGGCGCGGAGGCCGCGGTCCTGCCGATCGCGATCGGCGCGTTCTCGACGATGCACGCGATGTCGCGGCGCAACGACGACCCTGAGCACGCCTCGCGGCCGTTCGACAAGGACCGCGATGGCTTCACGCTCTCGGAGGGCGGCGCGGTCGTCATCCTGGAGGAGCGGGAGCACGCACTGGCGCGCGGAGCTCACATCTACGGCGAGCTCGTGGGATACGGTGCGACGGCCGACGCCTATCACATCACCTCGCCGTCGCCGGAGGGCGAGGGGAACGCGCGCTCGATGAAGATGGCCCTGGACAGCGCGAAGCTCGACCCGACGAAGATCGAATACATCAACGCCCACGGCACCTCGACGCAGCCGAACGACCGCGAGGAGACCGCCGCGATCAAATCCGTCTTCGGCGAGCACGCCTACAAGCTGCTCGTCTCCTCGACGAAGTCCATGACCGGCCACCTGCTCGGCGCCGCCGGCGCACTCGAGGCGATCGTCTGCCTTCTCGCTATACGCGACGGCTGCATCCCACCGACCATCAACTACACGACTCCGGACCCGGCGCTCGATCTTGACTACGTCCCGAACACGCCTCGGACGAAGGCGATCACGACCGCGCTCTCGAACTCCATGGGCTTCGGCGGCCACAACGCCACGCTGATCTTCACCAAGGCCTAGATGACCGGCCTCGGTGGCAAGACCGCGCTCGTCACGGGCTCTGGGCGCGGTATCGGCCGCGCAACGGCCGCGCGACTCGCACGGGATGGGGTGCGCATCGCGATCAACTACAAGGGCAACACCGCCGCGGCCGAAGAGACAAAGAGGGCCGTCGAGGCGGCGGGCTCTACGGCGACGCTCATCCAGGGCGACGTCTCGCTCGACACCGAGGCCGACCGCGTCGTCAAGGACGCGCTCGCGTTCGGCGAGGGGAGGCTCGACATCCTCGTGAACAATGCCGGCATCACGCGCGACAACCTGCTTCTTCGGATGTCCGCCGAGGACTGGGACGCGGTGCTCGACCTGAACCTGCGGGGCGCGTTCCTCGTCACCAAGGCCGTGCTTCGTCCGATGATGAAGCAGCGTGGCGGCCGGATCGTGAACGTGGCGTCGATCTCCGGCGTCGTCGGCAACCCCGGTCAGGCCAACTACAGCGCGGCGAAGGCCGGCCTCATCGCGTTCACCAAGACGATCGCCCGGGAGATGGCGATCCGGAACATCACCGCGAACGCCGTTGCGCCGGGGTTCGTGCCGACGGACCTCACGAGCATCGTCCCGCAAGAGGTCCAGGACGCGATGCTGAAGCAGATCCCGCTCGGCCGGTTCGGCACCGCCGAGGACGTCGCGAACGCCATCGCGTTCCTCGCGTCCGACGAGGCGTCGTACATCACCGGCCAGGTGCTCATCGTCGATGGGGGTATGGTCACCAGCTAGCGTCCGCGTCCGAGGAGGGAATAGGCCATGGATACGAGCCTGCTCATTGCGATCCTGCTGTTCGTCCACGTTCTTGGGGCGATCGCCGGCTTCGGGCCGGTCTTCACCTTCGCGCTGCTCGGCCCGATGGCCGGGAAGGCGGGCCCGCACGGTGGTCTCGCGCTGCTCGAGGCGATGGAGGCGATCGAGGAGAAGATCGTCATCCCCGTCGCGATCTTCGTGCAGCCGACGAGCGGCCTCGCGCTCATCTTCCTGTCCGGTTACTACGTGAACTTCCTGAGCCACTACTGGCTGTGGATCGGCATCCTCCTCTACGCGACCGCGTTCTATCTCGCCGTCTTCGGCCAGCGGACGCGCGTCCGGCGCCTCGTCCAGCTCGCGAAGGCCGGCCCACCGACGCCGGAATTCATCGCCACCGCGAAGAAGGTCGCGCAGGTGGGGCCGATCATCACGGTGCTACTGGTCCTCATCATCGTCGTGATGGTCACGAAGCCGGGCGGCTGATCCGCCCTAGCATCAATCGCGTGACCCCCCGCCGCATCTTCCTCGTCGCCGCCGTCGCCGTCGGCGTGTTCGTGCTCGACCGCATCACGAAGATCATGGTCGAGACGAGCCTGCCGGTCGGCTCCTCGGTCGACGTCGTGGGGCAGTGGGTCCGCATCAGTCACGTCACGAACAGCGGTGCGGCATTCGGCCTTCTGCCCGAGCGCACGACGTTCCTGTCGATCCTCTCCGTGGTCGCCGTGATCGCCATCGTCTACTACTACCGCCGGCTCGCGGCGCACTCGCCGCTGATCGCGGCGACGCTTGGCATGCAGCTCGGCGGCGCGTTCGGGAATCTCGTCGACCGCATCGGGCAGGGCTACGTCGTCGATTTCGTGGACGTCGGGATCCCTGGCGGCGTGCGCTTCTGGGCATTCAACGTGGCGGACTCGTCGATCGTGGTCGGGATCATCGCTGTGACCGTGCTCCTCTGGTGGCAGGAGCGGCAGCAGTCCCGCCTCGTGCGCGCCGCATGAGACTTCCTGTGTCAACCTCAGGCCGCGACACGCGCAGCCCCGAGGTGGCGCGCGGGGTCGTACGCGACGCGGTCGTACCAGCAGCGCCACAGGACCCGCAGCCACGCGCGGGCGAGGATCCGGACAGCATGCGG
>JBBQHN010000154.1:0-3802 GCA_038324015.1 Candidatus Limnocylindria bacterium
GCTATCCGGGTTGCCCTCGATGTTCACGATGGAGACCCGTCCGTTGGCGGCCTTCGCGTTCACGATCGTGCCACAGCCGACCGCGCAATACGGACAGATGGACGCGGTCTGCTTGGTGCCCTCGAGCTTGCGACGCGCGGCGCGCTGGCCGGCGAACGCGAGATCGAATCCGAGGCCGCCGAGCTCGGCCGCGGCGATCCCTGCCGTGCCGATCCCAGTGAGTTTCAAGAACTGGCGTCTCGTGGTCGCCGTATCGATCGGCATCGCGCACCCCCAACCTTCGCCGGAGCCCCGCTGGCCGAGAGAATAGTCCGGCTGGCGCGGAATGCCAGTCGTCCCAGGCCCGGCACGTGCGTCCCTAGGCGGACTCGGCGCCGATCTCGAGGACGAGCGTGGTCAGGCGCTCAAAAGTGTTGAGATCCGGATCATCGAGCACCCGTTCGAACAGCGCAGCGATGATCCGCCCCACTTCTGGCCCCGGCGGGATGCCAAGCTCCCGCATGACGTCGGTCCCGTCCACAGCAAGATCGCTCGGGGAAAAGGCCGTGCTCCGCTCGATCTCCTCCTGGACTCGGGTCCAGAGGTCCTCGAGCGCGTACAGCCGGGGTGCCCGGATGCCGCTGCCGATGTTGTCGGCGCGTCGGAGCTCGAATAGGTCCGGAATGACGTCCAGGCCGACTTTCCGGATGAACCGGCGCACCGCCGAGCCCGTCCAGTCCGCCTGGTACCAGAACATGTGGTGGCGGATGAGGTGCGCGACCGCCGCGACGTCGTCCTTCGGGTACTTCCAGCGCCGGAGGATCCGCCGGGCGATGGCCTCGCCCACGAATTCGTGCTGGTGGAAGTGCCCGTCCGCGAAGGTCTCGGGCTTTCCCACGTCGTGGAACAGGCCGGCCAGCCGCATGACGATGGTCGGCGGGGTCGCGTCGACCGTGATGAGCGAATGCTCGAACACGTCCTGGGCGACGGCCTTGTCCTGCGGCGTCTGTTTGCAGATCTCGAGCTCGTGGCAGAGCACCTCGAGCAGGCCGAGGTCGGACAGGAGGCGGACGCCGGTCGACGGCCGTTCCGCGAGCAGGATCTTGTTCAGCTCCTGCTGGATGCGCTCGCCTGAGAGCGAAGCCGCGAGCGCGGCGCTCTTCTGGATCGCGTCCGCCGTCGCCGGCTCGATGCTCAGGCGCAGGACGGTCGCGAACCGCACGGCACGCAGCATCCGCAGCGCATCTTCGTTGAACCGCGCGGCCGGATCGCCGACGGCACGGACGATCCGGGCATCGAGGTCGGCACGCCCGCCGAACGGGTCGACCAACTCTCCGCCGCCCTCGAAGCTGCCGGCGGGACCCGGGATCGGCCGCCAGGCCATGGCATTCATCGTGAAATCCCGCCGGGCGAGATCCTCGTGGAGCGACTCGGTGAACGCGACCTCGTTCGGACGCCGGTGGTCGGCGTAGCCCGCCTCGATGCGGTACGTCGTGACCTCGATCTCGTGCGCGCCGCTCGAGACGACCACGGTCCCGAACCGGTTCGCGTACAGCGACCGCTTGAACAGGCGTTGGATCTCCTCGGGCTTGGCGCTCGTTGCCACGTCCCAGTCCTGCGGGTCGACGCCGCGGATGGCGTCTCGCACGCAGCCGCCCACCACGAACGCCTCGAAGCCGTTCGCGATCAGGGCCTCGACGACGCGCTCGACATCCTTGGGTACGCGGAGCGCGAGGGATGTGCCGGCCACGCGGTCAGTCTAGGAAGGCGACGCCTCTAGACGCCAAGGTAGGCACGCTGGACGTCCGGCGAGCTGAGGAGCTCCTTGCCGGACCCGGTCTGCACGATCGAGCCGGTCTCGAGGACGTAGGCACGGTTCGCGACCTCAAGCGCCTTGGTCGCGTTCTGTTCCACCAGGAGGATCGGCACCCCCTGGGCGTTGATCTCGCGCACGATCTGGAAGATCAGCTCGATCAGGATCGGCGCCAGGCCCAGTGATGGCTCGTCGAGCATGAGCAGCTTCGGCTTGGACATCAGCGCGCGGCCGATCGCGAGCATCTGTTGCTCGCCGCCGGAGAGCGTTCCGGCCAGCTGGGTGGTGCGCTCCTTGAGGCGGGGGAAGAGCTCGAAGACGCGGTCCATGTCCTTCTGGATACCCGCCTTGTCGTTGCGCAGGAACGCGCCCATCCGGAGGTTGTCGATGACCTGCATGCGCGGGAACAGGCGGCGGCCCTCCGGCGACTGGCAGATACCCAGCCCGACGATCTCGTGCGCCGGCGTCTTGCTGATGTCCTTGCCTCCGAACGTGATCGTCCCGCTCGGCGGATGAAGGAGGCCCGAGATGGTGCGGAGGGTCGTCGTCTTGCCCGCCCCGTTGCTCCCGATCAGCGCCACGACCTCGCCCTGGTCGACCGTGATCGAGACGCCGCGCAGCGCCTGCACCCGGCCGTAGAACGCGTCGACGCCGTTGAGCTCGAGGAGTGCCATCAGGCGCTCTTGCCCAAGTAGGCCTCGATGACGCGCGGGTTCCGCCGGATCTCCTCGGGCGTGCCGAGGGCGATCTCCTCGCCGTGGTCGAGCACCGCGATCGTGCGCGAGATGCCCATGACGACCTTCATGTCGTGCTCGATGAGGAACACCGTGACGCCGCGGGCGAGGATCTTGTCCACCAGGCGCATCAGCTCGACCTTCTCCTGGGGCGTGAATCCGGCGGCCGGCTCGTCGAGGAGGAGCAGCTGTGGCTGCGTCGCGAGCGCCCGGGCGATCTCGAGCCGGCGCTGCTGGCCGTACGCCAGGTTGCGCGCGTAGTTCTCGGCGTGCTTGTGGATGCCGACGAACTCGAGGAGCTCCATGGCTCGGTCGGTGATCTCGTGCTCCTCGCGCCGCTCGAACGGGGTCTTGAACAGCGAGTCCCATAGCTTGCTGCGCGTGCGGCAGTGCTGGCCGACGCGCACGTTGTCCAGCGCGCTCATGTATTCGAATAAACGGATGTTCTGGAACGTGCGGGCGATACCCAGCGATGCGGCCTGGTGCGGCTTCGCGCCGGCGATATCGCGGCCGTTGAAGATCACTCCGCCCTCTGAGGGAGGGAAGATGCCCGTGATGCAGTTGAAGAGGGTCGTCTTGCCCGCGCCGTTCGGACCGATGAGCGCGAAGACCTCACCGCGCTTCACATCAAAGGACACGTCGTCCACCGCGACGAGGCCGCCGAAGCGCTTCGTCACGTGCTCGACGCGCAAGATCAGGTCGACCGCCTCGCTCATGACGCGGTCTCCGCGTTCACGTCCTCGATCGTCGTGTCCTCGTGCACGCCCTTCGCCAGTTCCTGCGCGCGTACGCGGCTCGGGATGAGGCCCTGCGGCCGCAGCAGCATGGTGAGCACGAGGATCAGGCCGAAGATCAGGAACTTCAGCCGCTGGACCTCCTGGCCGATGCCGGGCCAGTCGCCGTTCGGCGGGATCAGCGAGGACAGGCCGAGCGAGCCGGCCCACTCCTCGGCGAGCGGCGGTAGTGCCGGAAGGAAGATGAACGTGACGAAGTAGATGAGCAGCGAGCCCACGACGACGCCGGGGATGTTGCCCATGCCGCCGAGCACGACCATGACGAGGATGGTGATCGAGACCGAGAAGCCGAAGTTCTCCGGGCTCACGAGCGAAAGCTTCGCGCCGTAGAACGCGCCGGCGAAGCCGCTGAAGGCGGCGCCGATCGCGAATGCGAGCAGCTTCACGCGGACCGTGTTGACGCCCATCGCGGCCGCGGCGACCTCATCCTCACGGACGGCCATGTACGCCCGTCCGACGCGCGACGTCCGAAGGTTGTTCAC
>JBBQHN010000155.1:0-3776 GCA_038324015.1 Candidatus Limnocylindria bacterium
GGGCGACACACCCGCGCATGCGCGTGACCGCGCCTACGCCGGTGTCGAGCGGATCACGTGGCGTGGCAGGTTCTATCGTTCGGACATCGCCGCTTCGGAGGGCCAGGTGGAGGCAACAGCATGAGCGCGCAGGTGGCGATCGTCATGGGCTCAACGAGCGATGCGGCGGTCATGGCCGTCGCCGAGGAGACCCTCAAAGGCCTCGGCATCGAGCACGAGACCCGCGTCCTCTCCGCGCATCGCACACCGGATGAGGTCCGTGACTGGGCCCGCGGTCTCGCGGGTCGCGGCATCAAGGTCGTGATCGCGGCCGCCGGCGGCGCGGCCCATCTCGCGGGCGCGGTCGCCGCGCATCAGACGCTGCCGGTCATCGGCGTCCCGCTCGTCTCGCCGAACGCGATCGCCGGCGGGCTCGACGCGCTCCTCTCGACCGTGCAGATGCCGCGCGGCGTTCCGGTCGCGACCGTCGCCGTCGGCGAGGCCGGTGCCGCGAACGCCGCCATCCTCGCGGCGGAGATCATCGCCCTCAGCGATCCGGCGCTTGCGTCGCGGATCCAGACGATGCGCCAGTCGATGGCCGCCAAGATCCTGTCCCCGTGACATTCGCCTCGCGCTTTGACGCGATCTCGCCCCTCGACTCGCGCTTCTACGGCGGCGACCCCCAGCTCTACGCAGCGCTCCACCCGTACCTCTCGGAGGAGGGACGCGTGCGCGCGCAGGCGAAGGCCGAAGCGGCGCTCGTGCATGCACTGGCCGAAGAGGGCATCGCGACGAAGGAAGCCGCCGACGCGATCGCGACGGCCGCCGACCGCGTGGGCGCCGCCGAGGTGTACGCCGAAGAGGCGCGCATCGGCCACGACGTCCGCGCCCTGGTGAACAAGATCCGCGAGGGCGTGCCCGAGGATGCGCGGCGGTTCGTGCATCTCGGTGCGACGTCGATGGACATCGTCGACACTGCGAACGCCTGGCGCTACCGCGAGGCGGTGGACAAGGTGCTGCTCCCGCGGCTCGGGCTGCTCGCAGCGCGGCTCATCGCGATCGCCGAGGGCGAGGCCGACACCGCGCAGGCCGGACGCACGCATGGCCAGCACGCGGTGCCGATCACCTTCGGCTTCGCGATCGCTGAGTACGTGAGCCGCATCGGCGGCCGCATCCTCTTCCTCCAGACCGCAGCGCACGCGCTGCCGGGCAAGCTCTCGGGCGCGGTGGGCGCGTACAACGCGCCGTCGCTCCTGTCGAAGGACCCGCGCGCGCTCGAGCGCCGCTACCTCGCGCAGCTCGGTCTCGCGCCGGCGAGCCACTCGACGCAGATCGTGGAGCCCGAGGCCTGGAGCGATCTCTCGCACGCCTGCGTCACCGCGCTCGGCGTCATGGCGAACCTCGCCGACGACATGCGCCACCTGCAGCGGACCGAGATCGCTGAGATCGCCGAGGGCTTCCGCGCGGAGCAGGTCGGCAGCTCAACGATGCCGCAGAAGCGGAACCCGGTGTCGTTCGAGAACGTGAAGAGCATCTGGAAGGCGTTCATGCCGAGGGTCATCACGACCTACCTCGATCAGATCAGCGAGCACCAGCGCGATCTCACGAACTCCGCCTCGCAGCGCTTTTCCGGCGAGCTGCTCGCGGCGACCGCCTACGCGGCGACGCGGCTTGGCGCGTCCATCGACGGCGTCAGCGTGGATCGCGAGCGCATGAAGGCGAACATCGGTCTGTCGAAGGGCGGCATCGTCGCCGAGGCGCTGTACGTGCTGCTGGCGAAGCACGGGCACCGCGACGCCCACGAGGTGGTGCGCCGGCTGACCCTCGAGGCCGATCGCGGCGGCCGGTCAGCGCTCGAGCTCGCCGGGCAGGATCCGGATCTCCGGCCGATCCTCGCGAAGCTGACCCCGGAAGAACGCAAGGTCCTCGATCAGCCCGAGGAGTACCGCGGTCTCGCGTCGGATGTCGCGAGGGACGTGGCCAACACGTGGCGAACGAAGCTGGCGGGGGTGTTACCGGAATGACCTTGGTGGAGTCCACGATCCCAGGCGCGACGCTGTTCCGTCACGGCAAGGTACGAGAGGTCTATGAGGCCGGTCCCGATCAGCTGGTGCTGGTCGCATCGGACCGCCTCTCAGCATTCGATGTCGTGCTGCCCACACCGATCCCGGACAAGGGTCGTGTGCTGACACAGCTCTCGAACTTCTGGTTCGGCCGCACGACCAAGATCGTCCCGAACCATCTCATCGAGACCGACCTCGCGAAGTTCCCGGCGCCGTTCCGCGATCACCAGGAGCTCGCGGGTCGCTCGGTGCTCGTGCGCCGCGCGGAGCGCGTGGACTTCGAGTGCGTCGCGCGCGGCTACCTCGCGGGCTCCGGCTGGGCCGAGTACAAGAAGGACGGCACTGTCGCGGGCGAGCGGCTGCCACGCGGCCTCGACGAGTCTGCTCGGCTCGAGGACCCGATCTTCACCCCGGCGACGAAGGCGATCACCGGACACGACGAGAACATCTCGCGCGCGCAGCTGGCGGCGGTCATCGGCCGCGACCTTGCGAAGCAGCTCGAGGACGTCACCATCGCGCTCTACCGTCACGCGCACGCGTACGCGCTCGGTCAGGGACTGATCCTCGCCGACACGAAGTTCGAGTTCGGCCTCATCGACGGCGCGCTCGTCCTCATCGACGAGGCCCTGACCCCGGATTCGTCCCGCTATTGGGATGCGGCGACATATCGGCCGGGCAGCGCGCCGCCGTCGTACGACAAGCAGTTCGTGCGCGACTTCCTGAACGCGAAGGGGTGGGACCACGAGCCGCCGGCCCCGGCGCTCCCCGCCGACGTGCTGCGCGGCACGAGCGAGCGCTACCGCGAGTGCTACCGCAAGCTCGTGGGCACGGACCTGTGACGAGGTACGTCGCGACGATCCGGGTCCGGCCGAAGGCGGAGATCCGCGATCCACAGGGCGAGGCCATCGCGGGCGCGCTGCGCTCGCTCGGGACGGATGTCGCCGAGGTGCGTACCGGCAAGGAGATCGTCGTGCGGTTCGCGGCCGCAGACGAAGCATCCGCGCGGACGGCGGCCACGAGCATGGGGGACCAGCTTCTCGCGAATCCGGTGATCGAAGAGTTCGTCGTCCAGGTCGCGGCTGAGTGAGCCTGTACCTGGTTTGCGGATCGCTTCGGTACGAGTGGATCGATGGCTGGGGTCCGGTCGTGGATCCGACGGCGTGGCCGCATCGTGGAGTCGTCACGCTTGCATCGGGCGACATCGCGATGTACGAGGCCGGCGCGAAACGGGTCCAGGTCATCGCGCCGGATGGCTCGCTGCGCCGCGCGATCGACATGCCGGTCGCAGAAGCGCACGGCATGACGTACGACCGCTCAACCGGCACGGAACGCCTGTGGCTCGCAGATGCCGCGAACCAGCTGCGTCCCGATGCCGGATACACGTTCCCGACGACTTGGGACACCGCGACGGTGCTGGCGGTCTCGCTCGAAGGTCGCGAGCTCCAGCGCGTGACGCGGCCCGAACATGCCGCATATCCCGCGGGGGGATACCGACCGACCGCCGTCGCCATCGTGCCCGAAAGCGGCGATATCTGGGTGGCCGACGGCTATGGATCGAGCCTCGTCCATCGATTCGCGGCCGATGGCTCATACCTCGGAACGCTCGACGGGACCGAGGGCGCCGGACGATTCAAGACCTGCCACTTCGTCTACGCGGATACCCGGCGCGGTGAGACCGAGCTGTACATCTGCGACCGGACGAACGCGCGGATCCAGGTGTACGGCGCCGACGGT
>JBBQHN010000156.1:0-3643 GCA_038324015.1 Candidatus Limnocylindria bacterium
CTACTGCGCCGAGTACCCGCCGTCGACGAGGTGATAGCTGCCGGTCACGAACGACGCGGCACCTGACGCAAGGAAGGACACAAGAGCTGCCACCTCTTCGGGCCGGCCGAGGCGGTGGAGCGCGTGCATACCGGCGAGCGCCGTCATGGTCGCCTCGTCCAAGTTCGCATCGAGCAGCGGGGTCTTGATGAAGCCCGGTCCCACCGCGTTGACCCGAATGTTCTTCGTTCCATATTCGAGAGCCGCTGTCTTCGTCAGACCAAGCAGCGCGTGCTTTGCCGAGACGTAGGCCGATGAGGCGGCGAAACCGACGGAACCCAGGACCGATGCCATGTTGATGATCGAGCCGCCGCCGCGGGCGAGCATCACCGGGATCTCCGAGTGCATGCAGTAGAAAACACCGTTCAGGTTCACGTTGATGACCTTGAGCCACTCGTCCGGCGGCAGCTCGCCGACGGGCTTGGCAACGCCGCCGATGCCGGCGTTATTGACCGCGACGTCCAGCCCGCCGAATGTCTTGACCGCGAATCGGACCATCGCTTCGACTGACGCGGGATCCGACACCTCGACGGAGATCGCTGCCGCGCTGCCGTTCGCCGTCCGAATGTCCTTCGCCACGGCCTCAGCAGCCGGAACATCGCGATCGGCAACAATGACGTTCGCGCCTTCCCTGGCGAATCGGCGACTGCATTCCGCGCCAATGCCCGAACCGCCTCCGGTCACGAGCGCGACCTTACCCGCGAATAGAGATGCATCTTGTGACATGGATCTCACCTTTCCGACGACCGTGATCCGGTCCGTCTTCAACTCTCCGCATCGATCGGGTCGATGGATAGAGGCGAACGGCACTCCCTGCGGCGACCTCGGGCCTGAGTCCCTACGGGATCGGTGCTTCGGCGACCTCGAGCACGAGCTCGATCGCATTCGGGGGCAGGCACTCGGTCGCACTGCAGGTCTGGAACGTGACCCTGATCTCGACGCGGGCGACTCCAGAGCCGCGCGGCAGGATGAACTCGAGCGGAACGACGATCGCGATCGTGCCCTCGTAGACCGCGAACTCCTCATCGAGTCCTTCGATGTGGAATGGCGAGGTCGGAGGCCATTCGGGCGCACCCGCTCGCACGCCCTCGGGCACGCTCTGCACTGCGACATGCAGACCGGTGTAGCCGGGCGGGACCACCGGCCCGTAGACGTGCCAGCCGGGTCCGATCGAGAGCTCGAGCTGCGCACTCCGCCGCTGGTACGGGAAGTACGTCGTCGAGTCGATCCAGAACCGGCCGGCGACGGTCGCGAGCGGTCCTGTCGCTCGCGCCTCGAGCGTGGGGGGTGACGCCGGCTCCCCGAGCAGCTCCTGCACCAGCCAGTCGCCGCCATACCGCAGCCGGTAGTTCTCCTCCACGAGCTTGCGCTCGACCCGACCGCTTGCATCGAGGATGAAGGTCATCGGGTAGGCGACACCCAGTTGCTCCGGACGCGTCGGCACGCCGAAGACCGCTTGATGGGCCTCGAGATCCTGGTCCAGGATCCTGAGCTCGCGGATGACCTGACTGCCGACGTCGGAGAGGACCGGGTACTCGATGCGGTGTGAGTCCGCGAACGCACGCACTGCGTCAGGTGGGTCGTAGCTCACCTCGAAGACCGCATACCCCGCGCGCTCGAGCGCCGGAAGGACCCGTTGCAGCTCGACCAGCTGCGTCTTGCAATACGGTCACCAGACGACGCTGCGGTTGAACACGACGACCGCGCGCCGATCGCCGCGCAACGCGTGGAGATCGACGAGCGTGCCGCGCTGGTCGGGTAGGCGGATATTCGGGAATGGTTCGCCGACGCGGGGGCCGCGCTCGCTGTAATCGATTCCGGTCATGTGCTGCAAACCCTACCGAACGATCGGGCCGCGTGCACCGGATGTGCGCTGGATCACCTGGCGACCTGGACGATCACCGGGCTCGCCACGAGTGGCCCGTTGAAGGGCAGGCCGATGGCTCGCCCCGGAGTCGGGTGGAACACGCGCATGGCCGGTGACGAGATCCCATCCGTATCGGGTGAGCTCCGCCTAAGTGGGTGATACGTTCAGCCTTGTGACCGACCTCGCCCAGCGCGTCGGAGACCGCCCGCTGTTGACGGCGGCGGACGTTCGCCCGTCGCAGCCCGACTTCGAGGTCCAGAGCGTCCTTAATCCTGCGGCGGCGCGCGTGGGCAACGAGGTGATCCTGCTGATGCGTGTCGCCGAACGGCCACGAACGGATGTCGACCCGCCGGCGGACGCGCGCACATTGGACTTCAGCGGACTACTCCCGAAGATGGTCGCGCTCCCGCGTGGCTACACGAGCGCCGACGTCGTGCCGATCGCGATGCGCGATCCGGATGCCGAGGGCTTCCGCTACATCCCGATCTATCTCCCGAGAGATCTGCCAGGCCTCGATCTGTCGGATCCGCGCGGGATCAGCTTCACCCACTCGACGCTCGGACGGTCGCAGACGTTCCTCACCCAGGTGTCGCATCTTCGCTGCGCGCGCAGCGCTGACGGCATCCACTTCACCGTCGATGACGATCCCGCGATCGCCCCTGCCACAGAACTCGAGGAGTTCGGGTGTGAGGATCCGCGGGCGACGTTCCTCGATGGTGCCTGGCACATCACGTACGTATCGGTCTCGCGCGTCGGGATCACCGCTAGCCTCGCGGTGACCCAGGACTTCCGCACGTTCGAGCGGCTCGGCGCGATGCTGCCGCCCGATCAGAAGGATCTGGCGCTCTTCCCGGAACGCAAACATGGGCGGCACATGGCGCTGACGCGACCGATGCCGAGCTCATTCGGCCATGTCCTCGGCATCTGGATCGCGCACGCAGACGAGCGGATGCCGTGGGGCCGCCACCGGCCGCTGGTCCTGCCCCGTGATGGGATGTGGGATGAGCGTCACACCGGTGCGGGCACCGTCCCCTTCGAATGCGAGAAGGGCTGGCTCGAGATCTACCACGGGGTCAACGCCGAGATGCGATATGCCCTCGGTGCGGTGCTGCTCGACCGGAAGGATCCCTGCACTGTGCTCGCGCGAAGCCCCGAGCCCATCCTGTTGCCAGAGCGACCGTACGAGCACGCCGGACTGCTCTCGGACGTCGTGTTCACCTGCGGTCACGTGCCGCTCGATGACGCCGGACGCAGGATCCGGGTGTATTACGGCGCCGCGGATTCGGTCATCGCGGCAGCGGACTTCGACGTCGCGCAGATCCTCGACTCGCTCGAACCGTCACCGGCCGCGTTCGGGAACCCCGAGCGGGTAGGCGCTTAGCGCCTCCTGGCCCGACGATCACCGTGGTGGGGCGGGCGCTGCGCAGAACATTTTGAAGGCCGGATCATCGGGTCAGCGCGGCCTCCACCTGCGCACGCGTCGGCTCGACCAGGGTGCGGCCATCGGGGAGGACGACGATCGGCACGGACATGTACCCGTCGGCGACCCGGCGCACGAACCGGCGCGCCTCGGCATCGTTCTCGATGCCGATCTCTCGGTAGGGGATGCCCAGGCGCCCGAGCCAATTCTTGAGGGACCAGCACTGGCCGCAGGTCACGGTGGTATAGACCAACAGTTGTCTGCCTGACTCCGTCACGCTCAGC
Organism: Candidatus Limnocylindria bacterium; assembly: GCA_038324015.1. Lineage (GTDB taxonomy): Bacteria > Chloroflexota > Limnocylindria > P2-11E > P2-11E > UBA4735. The sequence goes on from JBBQHN010000156.1 coordinate 3,611, forward strand.
CAACCGCTCCACGGCGACGCGCATTCCGTTCCG
>JBBQHN010000157.1:0-3613 GCA_038324015.1 Candidatus Limnocylindria bacterium
GCGCGCTGCTCTTCGTAATACTTCTGCGCGGTGACCGAGTCGTCCTTCACGCTCACGACAGCGATGAGGTGGTGTTGGTCCTTCGAGATCATCGACGACGCCTGCGGTCCCGGGTCGTACGCGGTGATGACGGACTGGACGCGCGGATCCTGGCGGGTCGCCGCGAGCGCCTGCGTCACCGCGGCCTTGTAGGCCGGATCCGTTGCGAGCAGCGTCTGGCTCCCGAACAGGACCGTGAACGACGTGCCGGTCGAGCGGGGCAGCTCGTTCTGGATGAGCTTCGCGGCGCGACCGGACTCGGAGGTCTGGATGATCCCGCCGCTCTTCAGATCGCCACCGGCGGCGCTGACGACCACGGAGAGCGCCATCAGGGCGGCTGACAGAATGAGCGTCGCCCAGCGGAAGCGATAGACGAAGTGACCCCAAGCCGCGAACATGCCGTGAACTCCCTTGCCCCTGGGCCGTGTTTACGATGTAAACTAAAGCCGCATGCGAACGCTGTCAATGACGTCGAGGCACCCGCTCACGCGGTCACGGATCGCGGAGGCCGCGCTCGCGCTCCTCGATCGTGACGGCCTTGAGGCGTGGTCGATGCGCCACCTCGGCGCCGAGCTCGGGGTCGAAGGCATGGCCATCTACCGCCACTTCCCCAACAAGGCCGCGGTCCTCGCGGGCGTCGTCGAAATATTGCTCGCCGACCTCGTCATCCCACCGCCGTCTGGCGTCCCCTGGCAGGTCGTGTTCCGCGAGGTCGCGCGCGCATACCGCGCGCTTCTGCTCCGGCATCCGCATGCGATCCCGCTCCTGGCGGCCCTCCCGCTGAGCGATCCCGCGACGGCACATGCTGCGGGCGCGGTGATGGCGCAGCTGCGCGCCGCGGGCTTCGACGCGCAGAGCGCGCTCAAGACGCTCGCGACGATCACGTCCTACGTCGTGGGTGTCGCGCAATGGGAGGTCGGCACTGCGCCATTCCGCGCGGCGCGCGACGGCAGGCCCTTCCTGCTCCCTGAAGGTGCGGATCCGTATCTGGTGGAGCTCGCGCCGCAGCTCGCGGAGGACGACTGCGATGAGACGTTCGAGTTCGGGCTCGATGTCATCGTGCGGGGGCTCGAGACGCGGTCATAATTGGTCGGTCCACGGGGTGTGGCGCAGCTTGGTAGCGCGTGCGATCTGGGATCGCAAGGTCGAGAGTTCAAGTCTCTCCACCCCGACAGGAACTACCGCGAGTCGGCCGTCTCCATCACGCTGACCTGATCACCCACGCGCACCGGACCATCAGCGACGACCACGTTGCAGACCAGCCCGCGCCGTCCCTCGAGCATCGACTGGAACACGTCCGGATCGGCGACGCCGTTCATCTCACCGATGTGCGTGCACGGATCGCACGGACCGTTCACCTGCAGTGTGATCGCACCGATCCGCAGCAGCGTCCCCTCGGCCAGATCGCCGAGCTTCGGCAATCCCTCGACCGTGATCTGCTCGCGCAGGTCGCCCGGCTGCACGCCGACCGACTCGTGCGTCGTCCTATCGACCACGGTCACCGCGCGCTTCGTGCGTGAAACGTGCGAGTCCCCCTCGATGCCGCCGCCCACGCGTGCGCGCACCTCGGAGACGGTGCGCATCGGCTTCCCGTGACCCTCGTGGAGTTGCAGCGAGACGACCTGCGGCATCGATCGCAAGACTAGCGCGAGCAGGGGCGCGTCCTCGCAATGGCCGATACTTCCGCGCGTGCCCCGCACCTGGCCCGAAGACTGGGAGCGCCGCTATCGCGGCGACGGCTGTCTCATGTGCTCGCAGGGCCGGCCGGAGGAGAACGAATACGGGATCCGGGTGTACCGCAGCGACACCTCAGACGGCTACCTGCAGAAGGCCGATGTGGGCCAGCGCGGGTACTGCCTCGTTATCTGGCGCGGCCGCCACGTCGCGGACGTCACGCAGCTCAGTGACAGCGAGGCCGGCGCGTACTGGGACGACGTGATGCGTGTCTCGCGCGCGGTCGAGCTGCACTACACGCCCGCAAAGCTCAACCTCATGACCCTCGGCAACGAGCTCCCGCACCTGCACACGCACGTGGTCCCTCGCTACGTCACTGACAGCCAGCCGGGAACGCCGCCGAGCTTCATGCGCAAGAACGCCGAACACGCGCCACTTCCGATCGAGGACGTTCGCAGCGACGCGTTGAAGCTCCGCGAGCTCATGGAGGGCCGGATCGCGGAGTGAGCGAGCTCCGGGCGAGTGCGGCCCGCAGCTTCGCGGCCGCGAGCCCGCGATGTGAGATCGCGTTCTTCGCCTCAGGCGGCAGCTCGGCCATCGTGCGACCGTCGCTCGTGACGATGAAGATCGGGTCGTAGCCGAAGCGGTTGGCGCCGCGGGGCGACTCCGCGATCTCGCCTTTGACCTCACCGTCGAACGTCTCCACCTGCCCATCCGGGTGCGCGAACGCGATCACCGAGACGAACCGCGCGGCGCGGTCGGTCACGCCGTCGAGCAACGCCAGGAGCATCGCGTTGCGGTCCGCCGACTCGACGTCCTCGCCGAAGTATCGGCGGCTGCGCACGCCCGGTGCGCCGCCGAGCGCATCGACCTCGAGGCCCGAGTCGTCGGCGATCGTCGCAAGCCCCGTGGCCCGCGCGTACGTCACCGCCTTGTGGCTCGCGTTCGCGACGTACGTCGGCGCGTCCTCCGGCGGGTCCGGCGGTGGATCTGCCAACTCGCTGACAGCGACGAGCTCGACGTCGAGCCCTTTGAGCAACGCGCGCAGCTCGGTGACCTTGTGCTCGTTGCTTGTACCGAGCAGGAGCGTGCGGGTCACCGGAGCGCTTGGCGCTGCGCCTCGAGGAGCTGGTCGATGCCCTTGAGCGCGAGCGTGAGGACCTGGTCGAAGTCCGCGCGGGAGAACGGCGCCTTCTCGGCGGTGCCTTGCACTTCGATGAGCTCGCCGGTCCCGGTCGCGACGATGTTCACGTCCGCGTCGGCGATGGAGTCCTCCGCGTACGCGAGGTCGAGCATGAGCTCGCCTGCGACGAACCCGGCAGACACGGCCGCGACCTGCTTGCGCAGCGGGCTCGGCGACATCTTGCGCAGCGCATGCGCGAGCGCGACGTAGCCACCGGTGATCGCGGCGGTCCGTGTGCCGCCGTCGGCCTGGATGACCTCGCAGTCGATCGTGACGCTGCGTGGGCCAAGCGCTTTGAGATCGATCGTCGTGCGCAGCGCACGGCCGACGAGCCGCTGGATCTCGAATGTCCGGCCACCAGGGCGACCGGCGATGCTCTCGCGCTGGCTTCGCTCCGGCGTGCTGCGGGGCAGCATCGCGTACTCGGCGGTGATCCAGCCCTGGCCCTTGCCATCGAGGAATTTCGGCACGCTGTCGGTCAGGGTCGCGAGGCAGAGCACGACAGTGTCGCCGAACGCGATCCGCGCCGATCCCTCCGCGAACTTCGACACTCCCGTCTCGATCGTGACCGGCCGCAGCTGATCGGCCGCGCGCCCGTCAGGCCGCTTGAACTTCGTCACGTGTCGCCTCCCATAGCGCGCGCATTTCGGTGTCGCTGTATGACTCGAGCTCACGGCCATCGCCGCGTGCGCGATCCTCGACGCGGCGCACGTGCGC
>JBBQHN010000158.1:0-3538 GCA_038324015.1 Candidatus Limnocylindria bacterium
CATCCGCGACCCGGCGCCGAAGCCGCTTCAGCTGTTCCACATCGCCGAGACCGACGCGGGCCTCGTGGTCGACACGAACCCGCTCAATGTCATCGATCGCCGGACCAATCGCTGGGATCCGTCGGTGATCGAGATCGCGGACACCGCGGTCTAGGCTCGCTTGGTGATCGCGCCATCGCGCAGCGCAGCGTACCGGCGGTTCTACGCGTACTCCGCACTGTCCGTCGCGGTCATCGCGATCGCGGTCGCCGCCGCGATCCTGCTGCGCCTCCTGCTCCAGTCGTTCGGCTGGGGCTTCCGGCCGCCGGCGAACGAGATCTCACGCAACGTGTCGCTCGCGGTCGCGCTCCTTGTCATCGCCGTTCCGGTCGGCGCGGCGCACTTCTGGGCCATCGTGCGCTCGTTCACGGATCCGGCGGAGCGCGCCGCCGGTCTCCGTCACCAGTACCTGAACCTGTGGGTCGCCTTCGCGCTGGCAGTCGTGCTCTTTGCGGGCCAGTCGGCGTTCGCTGCCCTGGGTTCGGATCCCGGTGCCGACGTCACCATCCAGGTGAGCATCCTCATCGTCGCGGCGATCGTCGGCGCGATCGCGGCCGGGTGGGTCGTGCGTACGCCGCCGGTCTCACCGGATCCGCGGATACGGAGCGCGATCGTGGTGATGCTGGTGTCGATGGCCGTCGCTGCCTTCTCGTTGGCCAACGCCGCGAGTGCCGCGGGCGGACTGTTCCAGGGCGCCAGGCTGCCGGTCGCGCCGCCTCGGTACCAGGAGAGCACCTTTCTGGCGGGCATTCTGACCGCTGGACTCGCGCTAACGGTGTGGTCGGTCGCGTTCTCGTGGCAGAGACGATGGATCGCGTCGCGCGACAGGCTGGCGTACGCCGTCCTCGGCTACGGCCTCGGGACGGCGATCCTGCTGATCGCCGTCGCGTACCTGATCGCGGGTGCGCTCCATTACGCGCGCGACGCATCGCGGGTCGGCGACTTCACCGGCTCCTGGTCCGCGGCCGCCGCCGGATCGTTGTTGGTCCTCATTCACGCGACGCTGCTCCTGCGAGACCGCGGCCGCAACGGACATCCGCCCGTCACGACGACGCGTCTGCTCCTCGCATTCCCCGCGGTGGTCGGCCTGGGGCTGACGGTCGGCGGCCTTGGGCTCGGATGGCATGCGCTGCTTGAGCGCGATGTCGTGACCGCAGCGCACCTGACCGACGACCTCACGACTGCCGCGGCGCTCACGCTCAGCGGGCTCGCCGCGTACGCGCCGGCGTGGGGTGCGTTGAACGCGCGGACGACCGCGGAGTCCGCGGTGCGTCGCGTGTACCTCTTTACGGTCGTGTGTCTCGCGCTCGTGGGCGGGCTCATCAGCAGCGTCGTCGTCCTGTACAACGCGATCACCGTCCTGGTGGGCGTGGCGGATAGGGATGCTGCGCTGACCGCGATGACCGCGGTCCTGCCGGCGGTGCTCCTCGGCGCGATCTTCGCGACGCACCTTGTGCTGCTCGTTCGAGATCAGCGGCTGACGCGCGCGGCCGAACGACCGGTGTCGGATGGGCTCACCACGCTGCTCGAGGACGTGCGCGCGGGACGGGTGAGCGTCGAGAGCGCGGCCGCGACGATCCGCGGGTCCGGCGGCTAGCGAGCCTCGCGGAGCGCGATCGCGGCCAATGCCAACGCCGCAACGCTGCCGAGGTGGGAGATGTGCCCGGCGCGCAGCTTCGCGATCGCATCGGCCAGCGGTACGACGAGCAGCTCCTGCTCCTCGAGGTCGCCGCTATCCGGCTCGCAGGTCTTGCGCGCGCCGCGGGCGATGAATGCATGCATCGCACCGCACCCGTAATTCGGATCCACGACGAACCGCCCGAGCGGTTCCCACGTCTCGGCCTCGTAGCCGGTCTCCTCACGCAGTTCGCGCTTGGCCCCCGTGAGCGGCTCCTCGCCTGCGTGGAATGCGCCGGCGCACAACGAGAGCGACCCGTCGCGGATGCCGTGTTTGTAGGAGCGGATGAGGATCGTCTCGCCCGACGCTGTGATCGGCAGGAAGACCGCGAAGTCGAGCATATCGATGAAGCCAAAGTCGTCCACGATCTTGCCGCTCGGGAGCTCAACGGTCTCCTCGCCGACCTTGAACCAGGGCTTGCGGTCGAGGAGGGCGCGCCGTTCAACGGTCCGCCAGGGCTTGATCGTCATCCGATGACCGTACTCAACTTTCGCTGCAGCCGAATGCCGGCCTACGTCTTGACACGCCTAGAACAGCCGTTCTAAATATGGAATATGGAGTGGACACGCGAAGAGGCTCTGGCCTGGGCTGCAGGCTTGTTCGACGGTGAGGGCACGACCTCGGCCTCCGACCAATGGGACACGCCCCACGTGAGTGTTGCTCAGGCGGGGGAAGGCCAGCCTGAGGTGCTGGAGCGGTTTCTCGGAATCGTCCGGGTGGGTTCCATCAATGGGCCGGTCTTCAGACCGGGCCGACGGCCCTCTTGGTGCTACTGGGCGTCCGGACCCAATGCGCTTCGGGTGATCGAGCTGCTCTGGCCATCCCTGGGGCCGGTCAAGCGTGCGCAGGCCGGACCCGTCCTAGCGGCGTACCGGGTTCACCCAACCTTCAGCCCGCGTATTGCGCGCATCACTGGTCGTCCCTTGTTGTTGGCGAAGCGACCCGGCCGGCGCTCGGCAGCCGATTTGTGAAAGCCGGTCGGACGCTCAGACGAAATGCTCAAGGTCGCGCGATCGCTCCAGGCATTCCCAGCGAGCCAATAAGGCCGGATCGTGTCGAGCTCGCTTGGGCCGCCGGGTTCTTTGACGGAGAGGGCAGCACATTCGTCGTTCAACGCAGCCAGTACGTGGCCATCGGGATTTCGCAATCGGATAGGGATGGGCGTCCCGCAGTGCTGACGCGCTTCAAGTGCGCGGTCGGGGGGATCGGGACAATCGGCGGACCATTTCACGTGAGAACTCCGGCGGGCGAAGATGCGGAACCAAAATGGATCTACAACGCATTCGGCCACGAGATGGCCCAGGCGGTGATCGCGCAGATCTGGCCGTGGCTGGGCTCAGCTAAGCGCGATCAAGCGTGTCGTGCACTCAAAGCCCACCGGGAGCACCGAGGCTGGAAACCACGGTCGCCCGGCACGACCTTCGGCCGGCCGCCTCAACAGACCTGCAAGCGCGGCCACGATTTGACCTTTGCTCAGCAATACCCCGAGCACCCCGGCCGCTCGCGGGAGTGCAAAGACTGTCGGCACGCGCGCTACGTCGAGCGTCGGGACGCCTGCTAGATCTTGAACAGCTCCAGCTTGGCCCGATCCACGTTCAGTCCCAGACCGGGTCGTGATGGCATTTGCACGGTGCCGCGTACTGCTTGAGGCAACGGTTCCTCGAAAATCTCCGCCAGCGGATTGGTGATCCACATGTGTTCCAACCTCGCGAGATTGGGCACCGCGGCCGCCAGATGCAGCGAGGCGAGCTGCGCGATGCCGCAGGAGAACCCGGTGTGCGGCGCGTACTTCACGTTGTGCGCGTGCACGAGCGCGCCCAG
>JBBQHN010000159.1:0-3509 GCA_038324015.1 Candidatus Limnocylindria bacterium
ACGACGTGGGAGTAGTCCGGCGAGCCCGCGTAGTACGCCCCGCGGACGAAGTCGACGGCATACCGCAGTGGCGCGATACGCGAGGCGATCTCGAGGTACCACGGCAAGACCGAGATCGGTGTGAACACGCCGGCGAGAAAGAACTGCGGCAGGAAGATGAACGGGAACACCTGGTTCGCGGCCCGCTGGTTGTTGAGGAACGACAGCACCAGTACGCCGAACGCTCCGCCGAAGAAGGCGACGACGACGCCGGTCGTGATGAGCACGAAGATCTTCTCCGGTGGAAGTGGAATGCCGATGACGAGCCCGAACGCGAGGATCGCGAGCGCCTGAGGCAGCGCCACGAGCGTCTCGCCGAGGATCCGCCCGGCGACGATCGTGTAGCGGGACACCGGAGAGATGAACAGCTCCTGGCTGAAGTCGTTCTCGCGATCGATGACCAGCGAGATCATGCCCATCGCGGTGCTTTGGAAGAGCGTCTGGGCGTACACACCCGTGAACGTCAGCGTGAGGAAGTTGAAGCCCGGGGCGTTCCCGAAGTTCGCTGCGAGCGTCCCGCCCAGGGCACCGATGAAGATGAACGGGAAGATCATCGTCGTGATGAGCCGCGCGCGGTCGCGCAGGAGCTTCGTCAGGTCGCGCTGCGCGAGCGCGAGGATCGAGTTGATCTCCCCCACCTTGATCACGAGCGAGCCAGGACCTTGATGTACGCGTCCTCCAGGGACGGGGCGACTGTGCGCACGGTCGTGAGCGGCGTGTCGATGGAACGCAGGAGCGCGTGCGCGGCGCGGCCTTCGAGCGGCAGCTCGAAAAGCGGGCTCTCCCGGAACGTGATGCTCTTGGCCGTCAGCTCGTTCCGGAGGGCGTCGCGGTCCGCCGCGTCGACGACGAGGTACTCGTGGGTCAGGTCGGCCTTCACGCGGGCGGGCGATCCCTCGACGACGATGGCGCCCTTGTCCAGGATGCAGATCCGGTCGGCGTCCTCCGCCTCATCGAGGTAGTGCGTCGTCAGGAACACCGTCGCCTTGGTCTCCGCACGGACCTCGCGCAGGTAGTCCCACAGCGCGCGGCGGCTCGCAGCGTCGAGACCTGATGTCGGCTCGTCGAGGAACAGGACCCGTGGGCGGTGCATGAGGCTGCGCACGATCTCGAGCTTGCGCTTCATCCCGCCGGAGAACGTCTTCACCGGCTTGAACATCTCCTTCTCGATGCCGAGGATCGCGGAGAGCTCGCGCACACGGTCGCGGTATCCGATCGGCATGAGCGGAAAGAACGGCCGGTACGGGAAGAGGCCGTACAGGATGGCGTGCAGCCGCACGTTCTCCTCGGCGGTCAGGTTCAGGTCGAGGCTGGGCTTCTGGAAGATGATCCCGACCGCGCCGCGCACGGCGCTCGGGTCCCTGAGGTCGTGGCCGCCAATGATCGCCGTGCCGCTCGTCGGCGCGAGGGTCGTCGTGAGGATCGAGATGGTCGTCGTCTTCCCCGCACCGTTCGGCCCGAGGAGCGCGAAGAGCTCGCCTTCGTGGACGCTGAAGCTGATGCCATCGACGGCGTTGAGCTCGGCGCCCTTGTACCGCTTCACCAGAGCGGTGACGGTGATGGTGTCCCGCAGGCCGATCACCGCCGGCGCGGTGGCGAAGGTCATGACGGTCGGTTCGTCGCGATGACCTTCTTCTCCGCCAGCGAGCGCACGAGTTCATCCGCGCTGATCCCGAGCTCCGTCGCGAGGACCGCGAGGGCGTAGACGACGTCGGTGAACTCGGACACGGCGCGCTCCTTCGGTTCAGTGACGGCCGCGAGCGCGAGCTCGAGAGCCTCCTCGCCGACCTTCTGCGCGATCGCGCCCCGGCCCTTGCGGAAGAGCTCCGCGCTGTATGAGCCTGTAGGCAGCTCGGCTTTCCGCTCGCGCATGAGCGCGGCGAGCTCCGACAGCGTCCTCGCGAGCGGCGGAGCGGTGTCGTCGCCCCAGCAGGTCGCCGCACCGGTGTGGCACACCGGACCGCGTGGATGCGCCTTCACGAGCAGCGCGTCGCCATCGCAGTCGACGGCCATCGACACCGCGTGGAGCGTGTTCCCGCTCGTCTCACCCTTCTTCCACAGCGCGTCACGCGAGCGGCTGTGGAAGTGCACCTCGCCGGTGGCCTCGGTCGCGTCGACCGCCTCGCGATCCATCCAGGCGAGCATGAGGACCGTGCCGGTGGCGGCGTCCTGTACGACGGCCGGCACGAGGCCGCGGTGGTCGAAGCGCACCGCGTCCTTGTTGATCACGCGAGCACCCGTTCGCGCGGGCGGACCAGGACGCCGGCCGCCGCGAGTGCGGTCTTCACATCGCCGATGCAGAGCTCGCCGTAGTGGAAGATCGACGCCGCCAGGCCCGCGTCGGCGTTCGTCTCGCGGAACAGCGTGACGAAATCAGCCGCTCTGGAAGCCCCGCCCGACGCGATCACCGGGACATTGACCGCATCCGCGACCGCCGCGGTCATTTCGAGGTCGAAGCCGAGCTTCGTCCCATCGCGATCGATGCTGTTGAGCAGGATCTCCCCCGCGCCGAGCCCGACCGCCTCGGCCGCCCAGGCGACGACGTCTCGGCCGGTCGGCACCCGGCCGCCGTCGATGACGACCTCGAATCCGGATGCTGAGCGCGTCGCGTCAATGGAAAGCACGCAGGCCTGCGAGCCGTACCGGGCGGCCACCTGCGAGATCAATGACGGATCCCGCACGGCCGCGCTGTTGACCGCGACCTTGTCCGCGCCCGCTCGGAGGATCTCGCCAGCGAGGTCCGCCGAGCCGATCCCTCCGCCCACGGTGAATGGAATGAACAGCTGCTCGGCGACGCGAGACGCGAACTCGACCACCGTGCGACGCTTCTCGTGCGACGCGTTGATATCGAGAAAGACGAGCTCGTCGGCGCCGTCGTCGTTGTACCGGCGCGCGAGCTCGATCGCGTCGCCAACGTCCTTCGTATCGACGAACCGGACGCTCTTCACGACCTTGCCGTCGCGCACGTCGAGGCACGGGATGACCCGCTTGGCGAGCATCAGGCCGCGTTCGCCGCGGCGATGGCCTGCCGCAGCGTGAAGCGGCCCAGGTAGAGGGCGCGTCCGACGATCACGCCACGCAGTCCGCGATGGCGGAGCTTTGCGAGGGCGCTGATGTCCTCGACCTTGCCGACGCCGCCGGAATAGATGAGGTCGCCGCCGAAAGAGCGCGCGACGGCCTCGGTCGACGCGACGTCGACGCCCTGCAGTGTTCCGTCGACCGACACGTTCGTGTAGATGATGGTCGCGACCCCCTGGAGGGCGAGGTCGCGCGCGAGGTCGCTCGCCTTCACGCTCGAGGTCTCGGTCCAGCCCGCGGTCGCGACCATGCCGTTCCGCGCGTCGACGGCGACGGCCAGGCCATCGGCGTGGCGGTCGACGAGCCTGCCGATGAGCTCTTTGTCCCGGACCGCGGCGGTCCCGACGACGATGCGTGACACACCGGCTTCCGCGAAGGCCTCGGCCGTGTCG
>JBBQHN010000160.1:0-3461 GCA_038324015.1 Candidatus Limnocylindria bacterium
GGAGCCGCCGGTCATGCTCATGGACGAGCCCTTCGGTGCGGTCGACCCGATCGTCCGCGATCGGCTGCAGACCGAGCTCCTCCGGATCCAGCGCGAGCTCGGGACGACGATCCTGTTCGTCACGCACGACATCGACGAGGCCATCCGGCTCGGCGACAGGATCGCGCTCATGAAGGACGGCCGGCTCGTCCAGTTCGATCCTCCCGGAGAGCTCCTCGCGCGCCCGGCGAACGAGTTCGTCGCGCAGTTCGTCGGTAGCGACCGGGGTCTCAAGCGGCTCGGGCTGCTGACAGCCGGTGGCGCCGACCTCGACGCGTCGGTCGACCGTGCCGCCGTCGATCCGCGGGCGCCGGTGCTCAGCGCGTCGACGACCCTCCGCGACGCGCTCGCCCGAATGCTCGAGCAAGAGGTGCAGCACGCCGCGGTCATGGACGGCGACCGGTACGTGGGTGTGCTCACGCTGGCGCGGATCGCAGCGATGCTGCGGACGGAGCCATGAGCGAGGGCGAGCCCCTCATCCGCTGGGACTGGATCGCCGGACACCTCGACGAGATCGCGGCTCGCCTGTTGCAGCACGTTGAGCTCACGGCGATCGCGGTCGGCGTCGGCTTCGTCGTCGCGTTCGCGCTGTCGCTGCTGATCATCCGGAGCCCGCGGCTGGAAGGTCCGGTCACGTGGGTGACCGGCACCCTGTACACGATCCCGAGCCTCGCCCTCTTCGCACTGCTCATCCCGTACACCGGGCTCACGATCCTGACCGCGGAGATCGGCCTCGTGAGCTACACGCTCCTCATCCTCATCCGCAACATCGTGCGCGGCATCCGCGATGTGCCCGCCGATGTCCGCGAGGCGGCGGCCGGCATGGGATACACCACACGGGACCGGTTCTGGCGGATCGAGGTGCCGCTCGCGACCGCGGTCATCGTCGCCGGTCTGCGGATCGCGACGATCAGCACGATCGGCCTGGTGACGGTGACGGCGCTGATCGGGCAGGGCGGCTTCGGGTTCCTGATCCTCATCGGCATCCAGCGCTTCTTCAGCACCGAGCTCATCGTCGGCGCCGTCTGCTCCGTCGCGCTCGCGATCTGCGCTGACGCGTTGCTGGTCCTGCTGCAGCGCCGGCTCACGCCGTGGACCCGCGCGACGTGAACCTGCTGGTCGACACGCTCCGCTGGTTCGTTGACGGCGCCCATTACCGCGGCAGTGACGCCGTGCAACTGCGTGTGCTCGAGCACATCGAGCTCTCGGGCCTCGCGATGATCGTCAGTGCGGCGGTCGCGCTTCCGATCGGTTTGTACCTCGGCCACACCGGCCGGCTGGGGTTCGTCGCGGTGAACATCGCAAACCTCGGCCGGGCGCTTCCCTCGCTCGCGCTGCTGGCCCTTGCCCTGCCGGTCGCGTTCGCCCTGGGGCTCGGGCTCGGCTTCTGGCCGACGCTCTTTTCGCTCATCCCGCTCGCCATCCCGCCGATGCTGACCAACGCCTATGTGGGCGTGCGGGCGGTCGATCCGGACGTCATCGAGTCGGCGAGGGGTATGGGCCTCAGCGACGTCGGGATCCTGCGCCGGGTCGAGGTCCCGCTCGCGCTCCCCCTCATCCTTGCCGGCATGCGCACCGCGGCCGTGAACGTCGTGGCGACCGCGACGCTTGGTGCCTTGGTCGCCGGTGGCGGTCTGGGGCGTTACATCGTCGACGGCCTCGGGCTCCAGGAGTACGACCGGTTGTTCGCCGGCGCGCTCCTTGTCGCGGCCCTCGCCATCGTCGTGGAAGTCGCATTTGGCACATTTGAGCGCCGGGCCACGTCACCGGGACTACGCAGCGGGACCGCTGCGTTGTAGCCCTATCCCGCCATAGGCGGGGTACTGTCCGCGTGGGCCGAGAGACTGAGCGCTGCGGCCCGGAAGGAGCCTTTTCATGCGCGTGATCATCCGCGTCGCGATCTTGTCCCTGGTGGCGATCCTCGTCGCGAGCGCCTGCGGCGGGACCAGCACGGGTCCGAAGCCGACGGTGAAGGTCGGCTCGACCAACTTCTTCGAGCAGGGCATCCTCGCGGAGGCCTACGCCCAGATCCTCGAGGCGAACGGCTACACCGTCGAGCGCAAGTTCAACCTCGGCAACCGTGAGATCGTGCAGCCGGCCCTCGAGTCCGGTCAGATCGACCTCGACGCCGAGTACCTCGCAACGCTCCTCTCGTTCGTGGACAAGACCGCGAAGGCTTCGACCGATCCGGCGGCGACATCGAAGCTGCTGCAGACCGCACTTTCGGCGAAGAAGCTCACGGTCCTGGACTTCGCTGCCGCCACCGACCAGAACGGTTTCGTCGTCAGCAAGGACACCGCTGCGAAATTCAATCTCAAGAAGCTGAGCGATCTTGCCGCAGTCGGCGGCCAGCTCGTTCTCGGCGGCCCGCCGGAGTGCCCTGGCGCGAACCGGCCGTTCTGCATCCCTGGCCTCAAGGGCACCTACGGCATCACGTTCAAGGACTTCAAGCCGCTCGACGCGGGCGGGCCGCTGACGGTCGCGGCGCTCGACGGCAAGCAGATCGACGTCGGGCTCCTCTTCACGAGCGACCCGATCATCGTCGCGAAGGGCTTCGTCCTCCTCGAGGACGACAAGCACCTCCAGCTGTCGGACAACATCGCGCCCGTGGTGCGCGATGACCTGCTCGCGAAGGACGACGGCACGATCAAGAAGCTCCTCAACAGCATCTCGGCGAAGCTCTCGCAGGACGAGCTGAACGGCATGAACAAGCTGGTCAGTGTGGACAAGAAGGACCCGAAGGACGTGGCGAGGGACTGGCTGAAGAAGCAGGGCCTCGTCAAGTAGCGACACCAACAAGCTTCGACTTCGTCGTGATCGGGGCGGGCACGGCCGGTGAGGCCGCGGCCCACCTCGCTCGCGACCGCGGCGCGTCGGTCGCGATCGTTGACCGCGACCTCTTTGGCGGCTCATGCCCGTACTGGGCCTGCATGCCGTCCAAGACCCTGTTGCACGCCGCCGAGGTCAAGGCCCACGGCGGTGACTACTCCTGGCAGAAGGCGTCGGACCGTCGCGACTACATGATCAACCGCATCACGACCGGCTACCCGAATGACGGGAGCCACACCCACGCTCTCGAGAAGGCGGGAGCGTCGGTGTTCAGGGGCACGGCGCGGCTCGCTGGCCCGGGCAAGGTCGTCGTCACGCACGAGAACACGACGCACGAGCTGATGGCGAAGGACGTCATCGTCGCGGTCGGATCGGTGGGGAAGATCCCGAAGCTCGACGGTCTCGAGGCGGCCGGCTACTGGACCAACGTCGAGGCGACGAGCCTGCGTGAGCTGCCCAAGAGCATCGTCATCCTTGGCGCCGGACCGTCGGGCATCGAGATCGCCCAGTACCTCGCGCGATTCGGCGTACGGACCGCGATCGTTGGCCGGGTCAATCCGACCGATCATCCCAAGAGCTCCGCGTTCCTCGCG
>JBBQHN010000161.1:0-3396 GCA_038324015.1 Candidatus Limnocylindria bacterium
GCGGCTCGCCGCTCATGACCTTGATCAGGTAGCGGATCTCGCCCGGGGTCGCGCGCGCGAGAAGTCCGTCGAGCAGGGCACGCTTGGGCGCGACACCGCGGGTCGCGGCGATGCGCTCGAACGCATCGTGCACGTCGCGAAGGGTGATCGGTGGCGGGACCGCGATGCGCCCCGACCGCTCTGCAAGGTCCGCCGTCGCGTCGCCCAGGTCGGCGTGGGTCTGGTACGCGGCGCTCACGTCGTCGTCGGTCGCGCCGGTGAGCCCGATGACCGCGTCCAGCAGCGCGCGCCAGCCGACCGACAAGACGCGCTCGTCGGTCCTCGGGAACGGCACGCCGGCGAAGAGCCGGGCCGCGATCTCGAGGTCGTCGTCTTCGAGGTCCGGGAAATAGGCCCCCAACGCTGCCAATTTCGTCAGCTTCTTGGTCGTCGACCGCACGGCATCGGCCGTGCTTACCCAATCAGAGAAGCGGGCGCTCATCGAGAGAAGGGGCGCCCGGTGGAGGTACGCATGGGCTTGCTCGAGCTCCTCATCATCGTGGTCCTGCTGCTCTGGCTCTTCGGCTACTTCGGCCGTGGCCGCTTCTACGGCTCACGCGGCGGGTCGGTCGTCGGCAGCGGCGGCGGTGGTGGCTGGATCCACATCCTGCTCGTCATCGTGGTCATTCTCATCGTCCTGCGCCTTCTCGGTATCGCGTTCTAGGACGTCCTACGTGCGGGCGGACGGGCTTCGTCCGCCCGCACGAGCCCCAGGAGACGGACGCCTAGCATTCCTTCATGCAAAGAGCCCCTGGCGGCAACCAGAACATGCTGCGCGTCCCATATGGGCACCAGGAGCTGGAATTCGTGGTGCAGCCCTGGTTCGATGTGGACGTCGTCGAGTCATCGCCGGCTACCCCGGTCGGCGATCTCGGCGTTGCCGCGCGAGCGAGCCTCGCGTCGCCGCTCGGCTCCCAGCGGCTGCGCGACCTCGCCGCGGAGGCCAAGCGCGCCGCCGGCACGCGCGCACCGCGCGTCGTCATCGCGGTGACGGACCTCACACGCGCGTGTCCGGATGACGCGCTCGTCCCGCCGCTCCTCGAGGAGCTGAACGCTGGCGGTATCGCGGACGCGGACATCACGATCATGGTCGGCGTCGGCATCCACCGGCCGACGACCGATGCGGAGAAGATCCAGAAGCTCGGTGCGGACATCGTGCGCCGCGTTCGGGTGATCGACTCCAACGGGACCGATCCCGCGATGTGGGCCGACCTCGGGTCTATTCCGCCGTACGGCGTGCCGGGCTTCACCCAAAAGGTCATCAAGGATGCCGACCTCGTGCTCGCCACGGGTATCGTCGAGCCGCACCAGTACGCGGGTTACTCGGGCGGCCGCAAGACGGTCGCGATCGGCTGCTGCGGCGAGCCGGTCATCACCGCGACCCACGGCATGCGCTTCCTTGAGGATCCGGGTGTCCGGCTCGGGCGCATCGACGGGAACCCCTTCCATGAGACCGTGCGCGAGATCGCGAAGCGCGCCGGCCTGCGGTTCTGCATCAATGTCGTCGTCGACGACCGCGAGCGCGTCGTGGCTGTGTCATCAGGCGAGCCCGATGCGGTGCTCGCCGATCTCGTCGCGAAGGCTGCCGCCATCTACACGCAGCCGATCTACAAGCAGTACGACATCGCGATCGCGGGCGTCGGTGCGCCGAAGGATGTGAATCTCTACCAGGCATCCCGCGCCGCGACGTACCTGCGCTTCGCGCCGACGCCGGTCGTGCGCGAAGGTGGAGCGATCATCCTGCCGGCGAGGCTCGAGGAGGGTGCCGGTGCGGGAGCGGGGGAGCAGCGGTTCCTCGAGGCGCTCGAGTCCGCGGAGTCACCGGCGGCGGTCGTCGAAGCCGCGCGGCGCCACTTCGAAGGCGGCGCGCAGCGTGCGGTGATGGTCGCGCTCACGCTGCAGCACTGCCAGATCATCGTCGCGGCGTCCGAGGCACCGGAGATCGTCCGTCTCGCAAAGCTGCGCGCCGCCGTCGATGTGGAGGAAGCCCTCGACATCGCGTACGAGCACATCGGCCGCCCCGAGCGCGCGAGCGTCCTGCTCGTGCCGCGCGCGATCCATACGCTCCCCGTGGTGCAGCCGCCCGTGCCAACCTAGACATCTCGTCATCGAAGTGCGCCATGACCGCGGGCGCGTCCGGCGCCCTCAGGAGGGCCGTACCGGCGACCCGATCACAGGCAAGGGGCCGTCGGTCGCGCCCGGCCTGTTGGCACGATGCTCGCTAGAGTGCGGTCATGGGTTGTTGTCTTGGCGGATGCGTCCGGCTCCTCTTCTTCACGTTCTGGCGTCTCCTGCTCGCGGCGCTGACCGCCGTGGCGCTCGCGCGCATCGATGACTACATCCAGGGCTCCGAGCACCGCGACGCCGTGACCGGTCGCGTGTGGCGCGCGTATCGGACGCGCAGCGGGAAGAAGACGAACCGCGGCACGCCGCCCGACGCCGGCTCGGCCATCGACACGCAGGGGAAGCCGAAGCTCTAGTCGGCTACGCTCCCCGCGTGCCAGGGCGTATCGACAATTTCCGCATTCCCACGCGCATCCAGTTCGGCCGCGGCGTATCGCTCACCCTCGCGGAGCCGCTGAAGCAGGTCGGCGCAACGAAGGTCCTTCTCGTGACGGACCCCGGTGTCGTGAAGGCCGGCCTCGTCGCGCCCCTCGAAGAGAAGCTCCGCGAAGCGGGGATCGCCTATGAGATCTACGACGAGGTCGTGCCGGATCCGGGCGTCGCCGAGGTCCAGCGTGCCTACGAGCGAGCCAAGGAGGCCGGCGCGGACGCGTTCGTCGCCGTCGGCGGCGGCTCGTCCATCGACACCGCGAAGATGGCCGCCGTCCTCCTCGCCAACGGTGGCACGGTCCTCGACTACATCGGCATCGACAAGGTGCCGAAGATGGCCACTCCCGTGGTCGCCATCCCCACGACTGCCGGCACCGGCGCCGAGCTCACGATCAACTCGGTCATTGCCGATCCCGATCAGCACAAGAAGCTCGTGATCATCAGCCCGAATGCGACCGCGCTGTTCGCCCTCGAGGACCCCGACCTCACCGTCGGACTGCCGCCGTTCCTGACCGCGATCACCGGCATGGACACGCTGGTCCACGCGATCGAGTCCTTCACCTCGAAGAACTCGTACCGGATGACCGAGCTGCTCGCACGCGAAGCGATCCGCGACGCCGCGTGGGCACTGCCGCGCGCCGTAAAGGACGGCAAGGACATCGACGCGCGCGAGGCGATGATGCGCGCGGTCGTCACCGCGAGCCTCGCGTTCAGCAACACCCGCCTCGGCAACGTGCATGCGATGGCCCTGCCGCTCGGCGGCTGGTGCCACGTCGCGCACGGCACCGCGGTCGCGGTCCTCCT
>JBBQHN010000162.1:0-3386 GCA_038324015.1 Candidatus Limnocylindria bacterium
GGCTGCTCTAGGCGCTGGTGTCCACCAGGGCCCGGTGGGCGTAGCATCGCCACCAGCCCGGGTGTCGGAATCGGTAGACGACGGCGCCTTAAAAGCGCTTGCCCTTCGGGGCGTGTGGGTTCGAGTCCCACCCCGGGCACCAGGCTGGCGCCGCGCCGTTACGGTGTCTCGCTGCGGCTCCCCACCGGCGCGAGCGCCTCCGCGCGTGCGAGCCATGGCTCGGCCCTCAGATCGCGGAAGACCTGCGCGGCTTCCTGCGCGACGGCCTCCGCCGCTTCGGCCCTTCCGATCGACGCGAGCCATTCGGCGTGTGCGAGCTGCACCCGCGCCGCGTGGAACACACCGTGACGGTCACGGTAGCCGGCCGCGCCCTCACGGAAGCCCTGGTCGATCGCGCCGGGGTCCGCGCGGGGGCGCCGCGTGTCGAGCATCGCGCCGAACGTCGTGATGATCGTCCCGATGATGGGCGTCGCGATCCCATCGGGGATCGCTCGAAGCATCGCGAGAACCCTGTCGCCTCCTTCGAGATCGCCCAGGTTGACGGCCGCTTGGAGGGCTTCCTCGGCGGCGAGCTTGTAGAGCCAGTGTCGGGTGCCGAGCGCATCGGCGTGACCGAGCACTCTCTCGGCTCGCTCGAAGGCCTCGTCGTGCTGGTCGCGATCGTTCGCGATCGAGGCCAGCACCGCGTCGACGAACGCGCGGAGCTGGAAATCGTCACTCCCTGCCAGCCGGAGGATCAGGTCCTCGAGATCGACGACCTGGTCCATGTGCCCTCGGCCCAGTCCTTGGACCTGGATCCACATGGCTGCGAGCACGTCGCGCCCGGATTCCGACGCGGGATCATCGACATGCTCCTGGGTGAACGTCCACCAGCGTGCAACCTCGTCCCACTGGCCGGTCCACGTGAGGTAGTTCATCCGATGCCCCAACAGGAACCACCAGTGACCCATCATCCCGGCACGCTCTGCGAGTGCGAGGCCGGCCTCCTGATAGATGAACGCCTCTTCAAGCTGATCGAGCTGCCAGGAGTCGTTGGAGAGGTTCGTGTAGCCGCGCGTCGCCGCCGCTGTCTCGTCGTGTGCGAGCGCGATGTCGAGCGCCGCCTTCAGCAGGGCCGTGCCCTCCGCCGGTCGCAAGAGCGAACCGAGGATGAGTCCTTTCGTGTTGAGCGCGTCGGAGAGGATCCCCGGATAGGGACCGGCTTCGGCCAGCGCCAGCGCACGCTCGATCGGTTCGAACGCGCGCTGGATGCCGGCGGTGTCCTCAGCGGCGAAGTATCGGAAGCGCCCAAGTTGACCGGCGAGCGCGGCGACATCCGGCCCCATTTCATCAGCGAGCTCGGAGTAGGCGTCCTCCATCTTGGCCAGGGCTTCCTCGAGACGGCCGAGCACCCAGTAGGCCTCACCCACCCGCGCGCGGACGCGCGCGGCATCCAATGGATGTCCGAGCCGTTCGTACGCCTCGGTGACGGCGTCGAGTCGAACGATCGCCGACTCGAGATCACCGCGGATGTGGATCGCCTCGGCTGCCTGTTCGGTCAATCTCGTGCGCTCGAGCTCGTCGTCGGCGAGCTCGGCAGCCCTGTCGAAGTAGGCCGCAGCCTCCGTCGTCGCGGCGAGCGAAGAAGCCCGGCGGCCCGCGCGTTCCAGCGCGGCGCGCGCCGACATGCGGATCTCTCCTTCATCAGGATCACTGGGGGCACTCTCGTACGCTTCGACGTAGTGCGCCGCGACGACCTCGGCTAGGTCGTCTTCGTCGCCGGCCCATGCCGTCTCGAGGTGCCGCGCGATGGCCAGGTGGCGTGTCTTTCGATCGCGCCGGCTCACAGTGTCGTAGATGACCCGCTGCACGATCGACTGCAGGAACCCGAACTGACCGCGGTCCGGTGACGCCACGTCGACGATCACCGTGAGGAGTTCCTTGCGAACCAGATCGTCCAACATCGGCTGTAAGCGTTCCTCTGAGAGCCCGGTGATCGCCCCCAGGGTTTGCGGGGCGAACGTCTTCCCGAGCACGCTCGCGTGTTGCAGGAGCGATCGCTCCTCCTCAGGGAGGTCGTCCAGCCGGGCGCCGATCAACGCCTGCAGCGTCTCCGGAACGGCCAGGTCGGCGGCCTCGGCCCCCGGCGCCAGCTCTGCGCCATCGCTGGTCCGAACAAGGACTCCGCGATCCAGCAGCATGCGGAGCGTCTCGACCGCGTAGAGGGGGACTCCTTCCGCCCGCTCGCGGATCCGATCGACCAGGGCGTCGGGCATCCCCGGGACTGCCCCTCGCAGGAGCAGGTCGACATCCTCGTCGCGGAGCGGGCCGAGGGTGATCGACGTCCAGCCCGTGCGACCCGAACCCCAGCCGGGGCGTCGTTCGGCGATCTCGGGCCGCGCGAGCGCGACGACATAGAGCGGACGCTCGCGCGCGCGCAGGAGCAGTTCGTCGATGAAGTCCAGCAATCCGCCGTCTGCCCACTGCAGGTCCTCGAACACGAGCACCACTGGACAGCGGTCGGTCAGCAGCTCGAAGAAGCGCCGCCACGCGCTGAACAGTTCCTCGCGCGCGGCGCCGTCCCGGTCGCCGAGGCCCAGCAACTGGCCCAGCTGGGTCTCGAGCCAGCGTCGTTCGTCGATGTCGGCGCACCATTCGCTGAGCCATGAACGGAGCTTCGTAAGCGTGCTGTCGGGTGGTTCTTCCTCGGCGATGCCCGTGCGGCTCCGCACCATCTCGGCGAGCGCCCAATAGGCGACGCCCTCCCCGTACGGGATGCATCGCCCGCGATGCCAGTAGACGTCACCGGCGAGCCCGTCGAGGTACTTCTCGAACTCCCACGCGAGCCGCGTCTTACCGATGCCGCCGATGCCCGTGACGGCGAGCAGATGCGAAGAGCCTCCTTCGGCAGTCGCATGGAACAGATCCTTGAGCAGACGGAGTTCGCGGTCGCGCCCCACGAACGGAGCCTCGAGTCCGGCGGCTCGCATCGCCCCGCCACGACCGGCCACCACCCTGAGTGCTCGGTAGAGATGGAGCGGCTCGGCCTTCCCCTTCAGCTCGTGGCGACCGGCGTCGTCATAGGCCAGGGCCGCGTCCGTCGCATGCTTCGTTGCCTCGGTCACGAACACGTGGCCGGGCGGCGCCGCCGATTGCACGCGCGCCGCGGTGTTGACCAGGTCGCCGATGACCATGCCCTCATGCTCGGAAGCGCGGTTCACCGCGGCCTCTCCGGTGGCGATGCCTCCGCGCGCCGCGAGCCCACCGACCCCTTCGTCGGCCCCGAGAGCCTCGACGGCCGCAACCAGGTCGAGGCCGGCGCGCACCGCCCGCTCCGCGTCGTCCTCTCGGGCGATGGGGGAGCCCCACACGGCCATCACGGCGTCGCCGATGAACTTCTCGATGCT
>JBBQHN010000163.1:0-3365 GCA_038324015.1 Candidatus Limnocylindria bacterium
CGCTTCGTGACCGGCGTCCCCGATCGACTGGGCCCCCTTCCGTCGGGGGCGTCATCGATCGACTTCGAGCACCTCGTAGCGAAGATGGATGCGAACCATATGTGACCTCCGATGCGATCGTCGGTCCGCGTTGGAGCTCCAGGTCCTGTTCTACACCCGACCATGGAGCGGGTGTCAATAGCCGGGTCGGCCGTTGTTGTGGACACTCGCCGAGCGAGCGAGCCGTTCGCGGATATCAGGCGGAACTTCGCGCACATCAGGCCACCACGACTCTGCGGCGTCCTCGCCCGCTGCGACCGCAGCCTCCGCTGCGAGGGCGATGCCGGACAGCACGTCCTCGATGCGGATCATCTCCGGGACGAGGTCGCCGCCGGCGCCGGCGTTGTGGTAGCCCGTGTTCGGGAGGGCGAGTCCCGTCGCGACCCAGCCGAGCCGCACGAACGCCGAGGCTTCGCATGTGCCGCCGGGAAGGAGGCGCCGCTGCGCTGCGATGCCCCGCTCGGCGATCCGCTCTTGCGCGACGCGGAGGTAGCGCTCGGCCTCGTTCGAGAAGGTGTTGTGGTAGTCGCCGGTCCGCACGACGATGCCCGCGCCGGCGGGCGCGTAGCGCGAATTGCTCGCCTCGACCGACACGACATACGCGTCCTTCTGGATGCGCCCGTCCTCGGCGATCAGTCGCGCGCCGAACAGTCCCGATTCCTCGGCCCGCGTGAAGACCGCGTGGACGTCGAAGGCCCGGGTCTCTTCGCGGAGTGCATCGAGCATCGCGATGATCAGTGCGCATCCGGCCAGATCGTCGGCGCTGCGAAGGTGGAGCTCCCGGCCTCGGCGCTCGAATGCGGGCATGTCGAGCACCGCCCAGTCGCCGACCGCAAGGTCACGCTCCGCGCGGATCTCGCACCGGCCCGCGGACCAGTCGGGCAGGACGGGATCTGACACGTAGCCCAGGCCCTGTGCGCGGTGGCCGTCCGTCACGCCATCGCGGTGGACGATGAGCGGGAACGACCCTTGGAAATAGGTGGGGTCGATGCCGCCGCGGAATCGCGCGAGCCCCCGACTGCCGTTCGCCTCGACGATCTCGAAGCCCGGGTGATCGGTGTGGGCGACGAACACGAGGCTGCGCTTGGCCGTTCCGTTGCCCAAATGCGCGAACAGCTGGCCGTAGCGGTCGTTCTCGACGGCGAGGCCGAGCGCGCGTAGCTCGGCACTGATCGCATCGAGCGCGCGCCACTCGTGGTACGGGGCGGTGGGTGGCGACGCAACGCGCTCGAGCAACGCGACGACCGCGTCCTCGTCCAGCAAACGCATCATCCGCACCGAGGATATCGTCCGGAGTGCGTGCTCCGTCTATATGACACCCGCCGCCGCGGGATCCATCCCGTCTCCGTCCGGGGCCGCGCGGTCTCGATGTACGTCTGCGGCGTCACGCCGTACGACACCACCCACCTCGGACATGCCCGCACCTTCCTGACATTCGACCTCATCGCGCGACTCCTGGAGGCGACCGGTCATCGCGTGCGGTACGTGCAGAACGTCACCGATATCGACGAATCGATCCTGCAGCGGGCCACGCGTGACGGCGTGGGCTGGCGCGAACTGGGGACGCGTGAGGAGCGTGCCTATCTTGCCGACATGAAGCGGCTCGGCTGGCGCAGACCGGACGTCATCTGCCACGCGACGCGTGAGCTGCCCGCGATGTTCGAGCTCATCAGCGCGCTCGAGCGGCGGCGCGCCGCATACGTGCTGCCTCGTGGCGTGTACTTCCCGGTCGCGGCGCAGCCGGCGTACGGCGAGCTGTCCCGCTTCTCGCCCGCCAAGATGAAGCGGATCCTCGCCGGGCAAGACGACGCCGCGCTCGAGGATGCCGGCCGCCGCGATTCGCGCGACTTCGCGCTTTGGCGCTTCGTCTCCGATGGACCCACCTGGCCAAGCCCGTGGGGCCGCGGTCGACCCGGCTGGCACCTCGAGTGTTCGGCGATGATCAGGCACCATCTCGGCGAGCAGATCGACATCCACGGTGGCGGCGCGGACCTCATCTATCCGCACCACGAGAACGAGATCGCGCAATCGGAGACCGCGAGCCGCAAACGGCCGTTCGCGAAGACCTGGACGCACGTTGCCGCGATGGAGCTCGGCGGTCGGAAGATGTCCAAGTCCGACGGGAACATGATCTTCGTGCGGGACGCGCTCAAGACCACCGACCCGCATGCGCTGCGGATGTATCTCCTGGGCCGGCATTACCGGAAGCCGTTCGACCACGACGAGGTGCTGCTCGATCGCGCACGGCTCCGCCACCGCGCGCTGGCCGACGCGCTCGGCCGCGGGAAGGTCGGCCCGATCAGCCACGATCCGGAGTCTCGCGCCGCGCTCGCCGCGCTCGAGAACGATCTCGACGTGACGCGGGCGCTGAAGATCATCGAGCGCGCTGCGCCGCGGGCCGATGCCTCCGGGCGCGCGTCGCTCCGCGCGATCGGTCGCATCCTCGGCATCGCCTAGCCGCATGGACGAGATCGCGCTGATCCTCGGGCTCCTCGCGACCGTGGCGGCCCTCGCCACCGCGGCCCGCCGGCTCCGCGTCCCGTCGCCGATCCTCATGCTCATCGGCGGCATCGCAATCGGGTTCACTCCCGGCCTGCTCGAGCACAGCCAGATCCTGCAGCAGCTCATCGCTACCGAACGCGCGGCGGCCCACGAGCTGCACGGTCGGGTCGTGATCAGCGATGACGTTCTGCGCCGGATCGAACGGGACCTCGACCTGTCCGAGCTCCGCGCATCGATCTAGACCGCCTCGAACCGCGCGTCTGCGTGTCTGCGCACCGGCCGGCGGATCGAGGTCGCTGCGACGCTCAGGCGGGGTCGCGCTCCTTCGCGTAGCGCCGGCCGCTCGCGAGCACGTCTGCGGTGCCAAGGAGCTCGTTCAGCTCGTCGAACGAGAGCATCTCGCCACGCGAGCCCTCGGTCGTCCCGTTCGCGCGGAGCCGCTCGAGGAGCGCGGCGCCCTGCCGCGCATACAGGCGGACGAGGCTGTTCGGGAATATCACGAGCCGGTAGCCGAGGCCTGCGAGCTCGGCCACGCTCAACGCGGGGGTCCTTCCGCCCTCGACCATGTTCACCATCGCCGGGAGCGGAAGGGCGGGCGGGATCGCCGCGAGATCAGAGACCGTCGTCGGCCCGTCGGCGAAGAGCACATCGGCCCCCGCCGCCGCGTAGAGACGGAGCCTCCGGAGGGCCTCCGCGAGCCCACTGCTCGCGAGCGCGTCGGTGCGGGCGACGATGACGAAGGATGGGTCGTGGCGCGCCTCGGCGGCTGCCGTGATCTTGCCGGCCATCTCCTCGGCCGAGACGACCTCTTTCCCCGCGAGGTG
>JBBQHN010000164.1:0-3320 GCA_038324015.1 Candidatus Limnocylindria bacterium
AGCTCGGCGCTGGAGAGCGCGATCCGCTCGGCTGACGCGGCCTCGCGCAGCATCGAGGCGAGCTGATCCGGGCGAGGCCGGCCATCGGCCGCCTCGCGGAGCCGGAGCAAGAGCGCGTGTTCGAGGCGATCGCGGATCGCCGTCACGTCGCGTCGATCGAGAGCAGCTCGGCAAGCTCGTCATAGGCCCTACCCAGCACACCGGACACCGGTCCACGCCGCTCAAGCCTCTCGCCTATCGCGCGCTCATCGCGAGGGAGCACCCGGAACGCCCCGTCGACGCGATCCTGCGAGCCGACGATCCAGGCGCCCTCGGGAACGTCCGCGGCCGCGAGGGTCGCGAGGGACGCCGGGTCCGCATAGGACAGGACGAGGACGCGGTCGCTGTGCGCCACGGCTGCGCGGCACCGCTCGTCGGCAAGCACGGGCGCATCAACGACCACGATGTCTGCGACCGTGCGTGCGGCGGTGAGCGTGCCCACGAGGGTGTCGGCGGATGGAAGGCACGGCGGGCCACCGATGACCGAGAGCCGCGGCCCGACACTGGTCGCGACCAGCTCGACGTGCTCGGCCCGAAGCTCGCTCGCGAGCGCCTCGAGCTCCGACCACGATCGCGGGTCCGCACCGAGCCACCAGCCGAGCGCACCGGTCCCGGTCGCATCGACCGCGAGGACACTGCACGAGTCCGCGAGGCGACGGACGAGGTTTGCCACGCACAGCGTGCGTCCAACACCGCCGCGCGCGGCCGTCACGGTCACGACGCGCGTCCGGTCGCGCGCGGGTCGCGGCAAGAGCTTCGCAACGAATGGTCCGATCGCTTCCGGATCGGCCGAGGTCACGACGGCCATCCCGTCGGTGCCGAGAGCGGAGAAACATGCGGACTGCTCTTCCGTCGCGATGAGGATCCGCGGGATCGCGGGTGGATGCGTAGCGGCCTGCTGCGCGGCACCGGCACACCGCAGGTCGACCAGCACCAGGCGGGGCGCTGTGGACTCCTCGAGGCCGAGGATCTCGCAGGCGGCGCGGAGCTCGTCCCCGCCATACATCGCGATCCGGGTCATCGCGTTGAGCGAAGGAGCGGGATCAGCAGCTGCCCGCTGGCACGCGCGACACCGAGCGCCGTTGCGTCGTCGGCCCCCGTCCCGAACACGACGGCGCGCTCATCCGCCGTGACGACGACCAGATCAAATGCGACAGCGGTCGCGTTGGCCCGCTCGCCCGGGCGTAGCGCGAGCACATCCACACGATCGCCAGGCCGAAGCCCCGCGATCGGCGCAGCGAACCACGCGACCGGCACCGAGATCGCCCACGTGCTCGGTGCGAGCGACTCCGCGATGGTGGCCGGCGCCGCGCCGCCCGCCGAGGAAGGCCCACCGCGAAGGGCGAGCAGGAGGGACAGCACGATGAGAAGCGCGCCACCCACGCCGAGCAGCGCTCGGCGTGGAGGCCTGCGGCGCGCGGCCGCCGTCAGGGTCGGCAGCATCGACTATCGATCGACGCGCGCTGCGGGCGCGATCCGAGGACCAGCGCGACCTCGATCGACCCCCGTACTGCGCGCACGGTGACGGAATTGACTCTCTCGCCGCCGTTTGCGGCCGCAAGCGCGTCGGCCGCGCTGCGCACCCGCTCGACGAGCAGCGGATCGGATAGGAATGCATCGAGCTCGGAGCGGCTTGGCATGGTGCGGGGCCCTCCGACCTCATCACGAAGCGAAGCGCGGAACGCGAGCTCCGCGTCGGCGAGCGCCGCGCCCGCCGCCTCGACCGCGGCCTCGCCCGCGCGCCGCTCGCGCGCGTCCACGACGATGCGATCCTGGGCGGCGCTCAGGCCGACGATCGTCGCGGCGGCGAGGCCGAGGGCCAGCACCGCGAGAACGAGGGCCTGTCCGCGGTCGCCGATCACGGCGTCCACTCCATCGCCCGAGCGGCCTCGCTGCGGACCACGAGCGGAGGCAGGCCGACGAACGACAGCGGCGCGGCGATCGCGTAGCGCAGGCGGACGACCACCACGGTGCCGCGCGGATCGCTGCCGCGCTGGGCGACCGGCGGCTCGATCGAAATGTCCACATCGGCGGCCGGGATCGGCGCGGATGCCGCGGCGATGCTCGCTCGCGCGAGGTGGTCGTCGTTCGTCAATGCGACGGTGCGAGCACCCTCGGCCGCGGCATGGGTCAACGCAAGACGCGCGATGCCGACCTCCGACAGCTCCGCTATCGCCAGCGCGAAGACGAGCAGCATCGGAAGGACGAGTGCGAACTCGACGAGCGCTTGCCCGCGATCGCCCCTCACAGACGCCGCACCGCGCGGAGCTGCATCGCCGCGAGTGGTCGCGTGATGAGCCGCAGCGGCGGGACACTCCTGAGCGAGCCCACGAGGCAACAGCCGGCGGCCAGGCCAACGAGCAGAAGTAGCAAGGCCACGTGGCCTGAAGCGAAGTCCGCGATGCCGGTCCGCAGGTCGGCGAGGATGCCGGCGTCTTCCGCCGGAACGGCGCGACTCTCGATCGTGGATCTGATCAGCCGAAGCGCCGCGGGATCGCGGGTCACGGCACCGTGCCCGTCGATGTAGCCCTGAAGGTCGGACGGCCAAAGGGTCCGTGCGGTGACGCCCGGATCCTTGGCGTCGTTCGCGGTAACGGTGAAGTCCGTCGGCGCCCGCAGGTCGAGCCGCGTGACGCCGAGCGGCGGCGGAACCGGACGCGCCAGTGCGAGGCCGCGAGCGACCGGGCTTCCCGGGTCGATCTTCGGCGAGAACGCGGCGCGGACCTGGAGGGAGTCCTCGCCGATCGCATCGAGAAAGGAGGAGGTCGTTGCGAGCGCCGACGAGCCGCTGTGAGGCGATGCCAACGCGATGTAGGTCGCGACTCCATCACTCGCCGATAGGCCGGCGGAGAACGCGCGATCCGCGACGACACCACCCATCGAGTGGGCGACGATGTGAACGGCCGGATGCGTCGCACCGATCGCGCGGATCTCGTCACGGAGGTGCAGCGCGTTGACGTCGATGTCGCCGTTCACATCGAAGGGGTGATCAGGGTCTGCGCCAAAGCGGTAGATCACATACCGCGGGTCGCCGACGAGCGCGGCGATCAGTGGATCGAACGTGCCGTCGGACGCAGCGCTGTTCAGGCCGGAGACCAGGATGATCGCCTCTTTCGCGCTCGGGACCGGGATCACGGTCAGCGCGAGCTCGGGCACCTCGGTCGGTCGAAGGACGGTACGGGTCGGACGATCCGCGCGCGGGGGGCGCGGCGGACCGTCGTCCCCGGCGGCGGCGATCGCTCCTGGTCCAAGGACAGCAGCGAGGCAGATCCCGAACGAGA
>JBBQHN010000165.1:0-3307 GCA_038324015.1 Candidatus Limnocylindria bacterium
CTTCGGGGAGTCCGAGGTGTCGCTCGACCACCTCGACGGTGCCGGCTGGTTCTGCGAGATCGAGGCGCTCACGCCCGCGGTGGACATCGACGCGATCGCCTACGACCTCGGCCTGCGCCCGCGGCAGCTCGAGCCGCGCACGTACTCCGAGATCGTGGACGACATGAGCCTGGCAGGGGAGCCGGCGCCCGTCGCGTAGCGCTCGCTAGCCGATCCGCCGCTTGAACAGTGCCTTCAACTCAGCGTCGGATCCACCCAGGTAGCGGCTCGTCGTCGTGGCGTTCTTGTGCCCAGCGAGCCGCTGTGCCGCCGGAAGGCCCATCTCGGTGGCCCAGAGCGTGATCGCGGCGTGCCGCAGCCAGTGCGGCGAGACGTTTTCCATCAGGCCGGCTCGTTTCGCGGCTTGCGCGATCGTGCGCTGCGCGGTCCACACGGACATCCGGTAGCCCGCGGCCTTCTTGCGATCGGTGATGAACAGCGCGGGATCGGTATCGCGTCGGGCCTGCAGATACTTCTGCACCCACTCGCGGGCTCGCGGGGTGAGGAAGACCTTCCGGTACCGGCTGCCTTTACCGAACACGGTGACCTCGTCGACGACCCGGATGCCGTCCTTGGGCGTTCGGGCAAGCCGATCGAGCTCCATCTGTCCCCGGTCAAGCCCGATGACCTCGCTGATACGGCAGCCGGTCGCGCAGAGGAACTCGACGAGCGCACGGCCCCGAACGCCCTCATCGGTCGCGGTGTCGAAGCTGTCGATGAGGCGCTGCAGGCGCGCGGCCTCGAGATGCCGGGCATCGGGATTCGGATCCGGCGCCTTGGCGAGCTCGACCTTCTCCGGCCCGGGAACGGGCAGCTCGAGCAGGACGCCGAATTTCAGCAGGCCCCGCAGCGCGATGAGGTACAGATTCTTGCTGGCCGGACTCAGGGAGCCCTTGCCGGTGCGTGTGCCCGCGCGCAGCGGTGTACGCGTCAAGCTCGTCCCGAACGCCTTGATGGACCGGACATCGAGGTCCTCGACGCGAGGCGACGCCTTCGGTCCGAAGAACGCGATGAACTGGCTCAGGTAGTCGCTATAGCGAGCGACCGTGAGCTCGGAACGTCCCTTGTCCTGGAGCTCCTGCAGATAGGCGCGGACGAAATCTGCCAGCGGCGACTTCGGACCGAGATCGCGCTGATCGACGAACGGAGCCTGCAATAGGGCTGTTCCGACTCTTAGTTGTGGTGAAATCTTCATTGCACGTGATACTGCCAGATGGGCCCGAACTCCGTCAAGAACGACGCTCCGCCTCCCCGCTCGCTTCTAGCGCCCGCACTCCTCCTGGAACCGCTTCGCCTTGGCCTCTTCGCGCGCGTTGTGGCTCGAGAGCTCACGGAACAAGCGCGACAGGACGTCCGCGACCTCACTCGGGACCTGCACGTCGAGCTGGCTCGTCTTCAAGAATCTCGCGTTGTCGAGCGTGACGGTCGCTGCGCGCTTCGCGACATAGTCGTTGCCGTCGCATTCCTCCCAGGTCCGGCAGGTCAGGGTGAAGTAACGGCGCCGGTACTCGAGCTGATACGTGCCGGTCTTGTGCTTCTCGCCGGATATCCGGATCGTCTGCCGCAGCCCCTTGAGGATCTCATCCCCCATCTTGTCGTAATACGTGAGGAAGTCCGGGACATCGACGAGATCGAGCGTCCCCTCGATGGGACCCTCGAGGAACGACTTCACGTTCTTCAGGGAGAAGATCCCCTTCTTGAAGAACTCCGCCCAGTCCATGAACGATTCGACGTCGAGGTAGTCGGTGCCGGGATATTGCGTGTCGAGCAGCACCTTCGCGGTACTGAGGTCATCGAGCTCCATCTTCTCGGTCCGGGTCTGCTCATTGCGGGTCGCACCCTTCGTGCATGTGGCCTGCACCTGCGGCGTGCCGGCGAGCGGCGTCGAGGGCGGCGGGGTCACCGGTGGCGGCAGCGGTGGTGGCGGCGGCGGGGGCGGCGCGATCGCCTCGAGGCACGCCGCGAGCGCGGCCGCAGCGGCGTCGTTGGCCCGGGTCGCGGTGTCGAGCGCGTCCTTCGCGCGCTGCCAGGCCGCCTGGGCACCCTTGGCGTCGAAGTCACGATGCGTGTAGCCGGCCTCGTCGTGCGCGGTCTGCGCGGCGTCCTTCGCCGCGTGTGCGGCCGGCGCGCCCTTGCCGATGAAATGCAGCGGCTCACCCGACGCGCCGCCGGTCGGAACACCCTTTGCCGCCGCGGCGGCCGCGCGATCGAGGTCCCGCGCATGCTGATCCGCGTAGTTCACCGCATTGCGGGTCTGGTTGATGTCGTCGAACACATCCGTGACGCGCCGCAGCTCGCGCGCGGTGCGCTCCTCGTCGGCCTTCTCGCGATCGCAGGTCTTCTTCTTGCGCTCCTGCGTGATGAGCACAACGCCCGCGCCGCCGATGAGCAGACCGCCGCCGGTGAGTGGGACGTTCGGTCCCCCACTGCCGCCGGTCGTTGGGCTCGCGGTGGGCTGCGCGGTCGTCGGCTGCGCCGAGACGGTCTGCGCGGGGCGCGTCGTGGTCGTCGGGAACGGCGTCGGCGCGGGCGTCGGGCCGACCCCGGACAGGGATCCGTCGTTGTACACGCGGGTCACGGAGTTGCCCTTCCCGTCGCTGACGACCACGGTGATCGTGCCGGGATGGAACTCCTCGTTCGGGCACGGCGGATGCGGATGGGCCCACACGGCGGTCGCGTCCTGGAACGTGAACGGTCCGCAGGGGTTCGACTTGGTCCAGACGAACGTGAGCTTGTCGCCCTCCGGATCGCTCGCGTCGACGTTGTAGAAGGTATTCGTCGGGATGAGGTTCGCCTTGATCGGACCGACCACCGGCGGCTTGTTCGCAATACCGGATGGCCCCGGTGTGGCCGTGATCGCTGGCGGGATGGATGCTGGCGGGGTGGATGCCGTTGGACCGGCCACCGGGGCGTTGCCGGCACCGGTGACGCCCGCGACGGCGAGCGTCACGCCCGCGAGCGTCAGCCCGTAGGCGATCGCCTGACGCGCCCAATTCGCGCTCTTCCGTGCCTCGGCAGCGCGCCCACGTACTTGAGCGGCAGACAAGGCCCCGAAATCTATGCCGGAGCGGTCCACGCCTTCGCCGGACACATCGCCGCCGGGACGGGTCGCGCCAGCAAGGGCGCCGTAGAACGAGTCGGCCATCTGCTGGTCATCGTTCGCGTGCTCGGCGTCGATCGCATCTTGTCGTACCGCGGCGTCGGCATCGACCGCTTCCCGCTCGGCCCGCTACGCTTCAGCCTCGAGCTCGTCCGGCGTCTTCGCCTT
>JBBQHN010000166.1:0-3275 GCA_038324015.1 Candidatus Limnocylindria bacterium
GAGGTCCTTGGGCCAAATGAGGATCCGCCCGCCGTTCGGCGTGTTCTGGGTCATCACGTAGTCGTTGTTCGCCTGGCCCGTCGGGCCGAACTTGATGGTCCCGCCCGGGAAGAGCGAGCCGTCCCAGCTCGTGCTGAACAGAATGTCGCGGATCTTCTGCTTGTCGATGGTCTGGCCCTTCTGGATCGCGCCGGTGAGGATGCGCGCGCACTCCCAGGCGGAGGCCGCGTACCACTCCGGAGAATCGCCAGTCACCTTGAATGTCTCAAGCCACTTCTTGATGAGGTCACCGGGCATGAGGCTGTCGAACCACGTCGCCGCGGTGATGTAGTCGCTCGAGTCCTTGAGCGCGTCGCGCGCGGCCTTCTCCG
Organism: Candidatus Limnocylindria bacterium; assembly: GCA_038324015.1. GTDB lineage: Bacteria > Chloroflexota > Limnocylindria > P2-11E > P2-11E > UBA4735. The sequence continues at coordinate 372 of JBBQHN010000166.1, forward strand.
GGCCGCGCGGTCCATAGGTCTGGTAGGCGTGGTACATGCCGAGCTGCTTGTACTGCGTCTGCATCGTGATGTAGTCGGCTACGCGCGCGTCCACCATGAACGCGTCCGCGCTCGCATCCTTGACCTTGTTGAGGAGCGACGTGTAGTCCTTGCCGTTCAGATCAAAGGTCTCGTTGAATACGACCTTGAAACGGTCCGGCGCGGCCTTCTCGCCGTCCTGGATGCCTTTGAGGAACTCCTTGCCGTGCGAGCTGTTCTCGTAGGCGACCGCGATCTTGAGCGGCTTCGGCAGCTTGTTCGCGTCCTGTTGGGTCTTGATGAAGTCCAGCTGGGTCGCGGCAAGCTTCTCGATCGAGGCCAGCACGCCGACTGCCCACACGTTGTCCACGTAGATCGACGACGACGCGCCGCCGCCGCCGACGTACGGGATCTTGTAGCGGTTGGCGACCTTGACCTCCTGGGTCGTGATCGTCGTGTTGTAGCCACCGAGGAGCAGGTCGATGTTGTCCTGGGTGATGAACTTCTCGTAGATCTGGCCGCTGGCCGCGGCATCACCCTTGTTGTCCTCGATCTTGAGGTCGAACTTGACCTTCTTGTTGCCGACCTGGAGTCCACCGGATTCGTTGAGCTGCTTGAAGAAGAGCTCGTACGAGTCCTTCATGATCTTGGCGATCGACGCATCCGCGCCGGTGAGCGGTAGGGACGCGGCGAGCTTCACCGTGTCCGGCACGTTGACCGTTGCCGCGGAGCCGGAGGCTCCCGGCGCGGAACCGCCACCGCATGCCGCTATGACGAAGGCCGCGACGAGCGCGACCGCTGAGAGCCTGCGCATGTTCATCCTCCCGCCCGCTGTAGACGCGTTGATTATGGGCCGCATCCCGGCAGGCGTTAGGGGCATCGCCCCCAGTGGAGAACGGTGTTTCCGGTGATACGCCACACCGCCGCCTGGGCTCCGTCGGACCCGATGACCCAGACCTCGTCGCTCCGGGCGAAGAGCGCCCGGAGCGTGCAGGTCGTCCCGAGATCGACGACCGCCGGATCAAGCCGGTCGGGCGCTGTGGTGAGCCGCAGCAACGTCCCGTTGTCGCCACCGATGTAGGTGGTCGTCCGGTCCACGCTGAGCGCCGCGCGAAACGTCACGTTTGGCACGCCCGGCACCGGAACCCAGCGACCCGCCCACCGGAGGACAGTGCCGCCATCCCCGACGACGATCAGGTCATCTACGGCGCGCGCGGCGATCGCGCGCAGTGTCCCGGTCACGCCGGTGGCGACGGGCCGCCATCCCGCAGCCTCGAGCCGGTAGCTGACCCCGCCCGCGCCGACGGTCCAGGCCGAGGTCGGCCCGAACGCGGCGACCGCGTAGAGATCCTCCTCGATACCGCTCGCGTAGGTACCCCATCCGGCGGCCACTTGGCGCTGGATCGTGCCGCTGTGGCCAACCGCGATCACGCCATCGCCGAGCGGCGCCACGCCGAGGAAGTCGTCGAACAGGACGCTGTCGGCGCGGATCGTTTGATCGCGGTCATTGATCGTCACGACCCTGCCACCGCCGCCCACCGCGGTCAGCACGTCGCCGCGGCACGTTGCGGCGGCCAACGACCGCGCGATCGGATCGATGAGCTGCCACGTGTCGAAAGCGAACCGGCCGATGCCGCCACCGTCCGACACCACGTAGACCGCGTCGCCCGCGACGCAGCCGGCCGTGAGCGGTTGGGTGAAGACAAAGGGTCCGGTGTCCGGCGGAAGCGTCGGCGACGGCCGGACGAACGGTGTCGGCGACGGCGACAGAGTCGCTGCCGGTCGCGCGCTCCGCGCGACACCGGCCGCGACGGCGACGGCAGCGGCAATGAGGACGATCGAGATCGCGAAGGCGTAGGCGAGGGAGCGATCCTGGCGGGGAGCGGACGACGGGTCCGGCGGCTGCTCGCCGCTCACGCCATCGCTTCGAGGCGCTTGATGCGCTCTCCGATCGGCGGATGGGTGTCAAAGAGACGGTCGAACTGGAACGGATGGTCTTTGAGCGGGTTTGCGATGTACAGCGAGGCCGTCGCCTTGTTGGCCACGCTGAGCACGTTCTCGTCAGCCGCGATCTTCCGCAACGCGCTGGCGAGGCCTTCCGGATAGCGCGTGAGGAACGCGCCGGACGCGTCGGCCAGGTACTCGCGCTGCCGAGATACGGCGAGCTGGATCAGCGTGGCGATGATGGGCGTGAGGATCGCGAGCACGATCCCGACGAGCATCAGGATCGCGCCACCTGAGCCACGGTCGCGATCGCGATCGCGGCCGCCCCAGAACATCGAGCGGAGCAGCCAGTCGGAGAGCAGCGCGACCGTACCGACGAGCACGGTGACCATGAGCATGACCCGGATATCGCGGTTACCGACGTGCGAGAGCTCATGAGCGATCACGCCCTCGAGCTCCGAGCGATCCATCTTCTCGAGCAGGCCCCGGGTCACGGCGATCGACGCGTGCTTCGGATCACGGCCGGTGGCGAACGCGTTGGGCGCGGGCTCCTCGATGACGTAGATCTTCGGTGTCGGGATGCCCAGGCCGAGCGCGAGCGTCTCGACGACATCGCGTAGGACCTTCTCCTCGCCCTCGCCGATCTCGCAGGCATGGCTCTGGGCGAGCACGAGCTTGTCGCCGGCGTAGTACGAGAACAGGGACGAGCCGGCGGAGAACACGATCGCGACGGGGATCAGCGCGGCGCCGGCGCTGGTACTTCCGCCGAGGATATCGCCGAACAGGAACGCGACCAGGGCGACGATGACCGTGAATGCGGCGATGAGCAGCACCGTCCGCCAACGGTTCTGGGCCTGCGCGTCGTACATCGAGACGCGGGGAACGAAGCTCGGGCCGCCAGGCTGCGTCATGCCGCTAGTTGAACTTCACCTGCGGAACGTC
>JBBQHN010000167.1:0-3081 GCA_038324015.1 Candidatus Limnocylindria bacterium
ATGAGCGGCCGGTGATCTATGCCGAGGCCGTGGGCGGTGATTCTGCGGTTTTCGTGCCGGAGTTCGAGGTGGAGCGCACGCGCGCCGAGGCCGCCTTCGCGCGGGTCGAGTCCTATGCCGAGTATCCGGGGATCGAGCACCCGATGTCGATCTTCGCGCGCGTCCTGGCTGATCTCGGCATCAGGGATTCGATCGGCGCCGATCAGGACGGCTACCCCGGTCTGCTCGGCTACAAGGGGCCTGCACTCAGCGATGTGGCGGGCGCCTCGGTCGCTCCACTCGGCGACGTCATCGAAGGCATGATGGTGCGCAAGAGCGAGAGCGAGATCGCGCTCATCCGCGAGAGCGGGCGCTGGTGCGCGCACGCGCACCAGCTGCTGCAGGAGTATTCCCGGCCCGGCACGACCGAGGCCGAGGCCAGCCTCCGGGCCAGCCACGAAACGACGCTCGCGATGCTCGAGGCACTCGGCGAGTCCTATGGCGGCGGGCTTTCATCCTCCTCCGGCGCGTCCGCCGGGTACCGCGGCCAGATCGGGCTGCGCAGCTCGTGGGCGCACGCGATCGCGCACAACATCGAATTTCAGGCAGGCGACGTGCTTGTCACGGAGACGAGCGCGCCGATCTGGGGCTACAACGCCGAGCTCGAGCGCGCGATGATCATCGGCCAGCCGACGGACGAAATGCGCCGGTTCTTCGACCACACCGTCGCCGTGCAGCAACTCGCCTTCGACGCGGTCCGGCCGGGCGCCACGTGTGCAGACGTGGATGGCGCTGTCATGCGCTACTTCGAGCGGAACGACCTGGGCAGGTACTGGCGCCAGCACACCGGCCACGCGATCGGCCTGCGCAACCACGAGGCGCCCTTTCTCGACGTCGGTGATCACACTCCGCTCGAGCCGGGGATGGTCTTCACGATCGAGCCAGGTCTCTATGACCCGGCGATCGGTGGCTTCCGTCACTCGGACACCGTGGTCGTCACCGAGGACGGAGTGGATGTCCTCACCGACTACCCGAGAGATATCGAGAGCCTCACGTTGCCGGTCTGACGCGCGCCCAAGCACTCGACGCGTGGCCGAGTCCGTGTTGTTCTAGACGTACCGTTCCGAGGGCGGCCCGACGATCTCCATTGCATGCTGCCGGGCGATCTCTGCCAGCCCCTCGTCGTCCACGTCGTCTCGACCCAATGCTGCCGCGAGGTCGTCGAAGTACCCGATCATCGCAGCAGGAAAAAAGAAGTTGAGCTTTCGGCTGGGGACATTCCCCACCTTGAACCCATGCCGAACGCCCAGCGGGATGAAGATGAACGACCCGACCGGACAGACGAACTCGCGGTCCGCGAGGTACATGATGTACTCGCCCTCGAGGACGTACATCGCTTCCGCCGAGTCGTGATGTACGTGGATAGGTGGCCCAAATCCCGGCGGCTCCTCAGCCTCCAACACGGATACGACACCAGCTGTCTCGCCGGCGTCCGCCTTGAGCGTCATCCCGAACTCACCCAGGTCGATGAACCTTCCTTCGCCCGGGCCGACGACGAAGGGTTGCTGATCATCCGGCATAGTGGACGCGAGGCTGTCACGGTCCGATTGGCCCGTCAACGTCGAACTGACCATCTGCCATTCGGTCAACTCCACGATCCGGGGCTGGTAGTCAGACCCGGCCCTCGCCAGCTTCGGGTGACATTCCCGAACTGTGAGTGTGTGGTCGTCCCGTCTGGGGCGTTTGTCAGGTTGGCTCCGGTGCTCTCTGTTTGTGACTCGATTCTTGAATGACCCGTGGTTGCGGTGTCTTTCCAGTGATTTGTCCGGGTGGGGAGTCCGGTGTCGGCCTGGCGGCCGCTTGCTGGCCTGATCAGAAGCCTGTCCGCGTTGTGAGCGCGTGACCCGTCACAGTTCTGCCGCCCGCGGTTTGCATCCCCAGACCGACACCGTTGTGTCCCCCAACTCTCGGCTGGAGGTCAGGTTCGGATGCTTGCAGATCAGCTGGACTACATCGTCGGTGTCGATCCGCACCGCGATTCACACGCGCTCGCCGTCGTGCACGTCGTCAGCGGCGCCGTGATGCTCGAGGCGACTGTCGCGGCGTGCAGCGAGGGCTACGCGAACGCGCTCAGGCTCGCCGAGGAACATGCGACGGGTCGGCGTGCGTTCGCGATCGAAGGAACCGGTTCGTTCGGCGCCGGACTGACGCGCTACTTGAGCGGCCGTGGTGAGCGGGTGCTCGAGGTCGGCCGTTTGCGGCGTGAGCGCCGCACGGGTGGCAAGACCGACGCGCTTGACGCGATCAGGGCGGCCCGCAGCGTCCTCGCCAGCGAGCGGCCGGCGACGCCACGCGCGGGCGGGGAACGCCAGGCGTTGCAGGCATTGGTGGCGGCACGGGAAGGTGCGGTCAACGCCAAACGGGCCGGGCTCTGCCAGTTGCGAGACCTGTTGATCACGACCCCGGAGCCGCTCCGAAGCGAGTTGCGGCCGCTGAGCAGGGCGCGGCTCTTGCAACGCCTCGCAGCAACCCGGCCAGGCGGCCGTCGCGACCCCGAGCTGCGCGGCAGCATGCTCGCACTGCGCTCGATCGCCCGACGCGTGCTGGAGCTAACGGTTGAGGAACGCGAGCTCGCACGCGAGATCGAGACATTGACCCGCAAGCTCGCACCCCAGCTGCTCGACCAGCCCGGTGTCGGACCGCATGCCGCCGCGCAGCTCGTGCTCTCCTGGTCACACCAAGGACGGATCAGCTCCGAAGCCGCGTTCGCGAGGCTCGCCGGCGCAGCACCGATCCCCGCCTCCTCCGGACAAACCATCCGCTACCGCCTCGACCGATCAGGCGACCGCAAACTCAACCGTGCACTGCACATGATCCTCGTCACACGGAAGCGCATGCATCCCGCCACGAGCGCCTACATCGAACGCCGACTCCAAGAAGGCAAAACACGACGCGAAGCAAACCGCTGCCTCAAGCGCTACCTCGCCCGCAACCTCTACCGGCTACTCGAACACGGAACACCGATCGCGACTTGACAGACATAGAAGCATCACTCGTGCAGCCGAGAACTCCGTGCTCGGGAGCGTCTGGACGGTCTCGCTC
>JBBQHN010000168.1:0-2985 GCA_038324015.1 Candidatus Limnocylindria bacterium
CGCGATGAGTCGGGCGGCTCGATCACGGCGGTGACGGACGACGAGATCCTCGAGTCGTACCAGTTCCTCGCGCAGTGCGAGGGCGTGTTCTGCGAGCCCGCGAGCGCCGCGGCCGTCGCCGGCCTGCGTAAGCTCGCGCGCGCCGCGACCACGAAGCCAAAGCAGGTCGTCTGTGTCCTCACCGGGAACGGCATGAAGGATCCCGATCGCGCGATCTCGCTCGCGGCGAAGATCGAGGAGACGGCGCCCACGCTCGAAGCGGTCCGCGCCGCGCTCCGCGCGTAGTGACTGAGCTACGGGTCCGCGTCCCGGCGACAAGCGCGAACCTGGGCACCGGCTTCGACTCGTTCGCCATCGCGCTGCCGATGCTCGCCGAGTTCGACGTGCGTCCGGCGCGCTCATGGTCGGTCACCTTCGAGGGCGATGGGAACGGCATCCCGACCGGCGAGGACAATCTCTTCGCGGTCGGCGCGCTCGCTGCGGCGAAGGTCCTCGGGCAGAACATCGGTCCGCTCCACGTCACGCAGCGGTCGGCGATCCCGCTGGCCCGCGGATTCGGCTCGAGCGCCGCCGCGATCGTTGGTGGCGTCGTCGCGGCCAACGCGCTTGTCGGCGAGCCGCTCGGTCGTGGCGCGCTGCTGCGCATCGCGTCAGAGGTCGAGGGGCATGCGGACAACGTTGCGGCGGCGTTGTACGGCGGTTTTACGATCGCGCTGCCCTCCGTCGACGGGCCGCGCGCGCATCGCTTCGCCTTCCCGAGCGCGTGGCGTGCCTGTCTGTTCGTGCCCACTTCGCAGCTGACGACGAAGGAGGCGCGCGCCGCGTTGCCCGGGGAAGTATCGCGGGCCGACGCAGTCTTCAACCTCGCGCACGCGTCTGCGTTCGTCGCCGCGCTGCTGAAGGCCGACGGCGCACTGCTCTCGCTCGCGATGCACGACCGCCTGCACCAGGCCGCTCGTCTGCGGCTCGTGCCGGCGCTCGATGAGATCGTCTCCGCCGCGCGTGGCGCAGGTGCGTTCGGCGCCGCCCTATCCGGCGCCGGTCCGAGCGTCATCGCGTTCGCCCCGGTCCGCCTCGCGCCCCGGGTGACCGCGACGATGGAAGAGGCGGCGATCGCCGCGGGCTGCCCCGGTCGCGGCCGCGTGGTGCGCGTGCGTGCCGCGGGCGCGCACGTCGTGCGGAAACCGTGACGCGCGGCCGGCGTCAGCGTTGATGTGGGGATGAAGCCCCTTGTTCTGCTGCTCGCGCTGACGCTGGCCGGCTGCGGCAGTGGCGCGCAGGGCGGAGGCTCGCCCGCGCCCACGGCAACGCCGTCCGCGACGGTCGCCCTCGCCTCGAGCTCGAAGGCATCGCCGGTCGTCTCCGCGAAGGGCTTCATCTCGCTGACCTCGCCGACCGTGAACGCGAAGCTGCAGTCGCCCGTGATCATCACCGGCGAGGCGAGCGTGTTCGAGGCCGCGCTCCAGTGGCGGATCACCGACACCGGCGGCCGGGTCATCGCCGAGGGCAACACGACGGCGAGCCTGGGGGCGCCTGGGCGGGGGACCTACACCGCGAGCGTCCCGTACACGGTCACGACGGAAACAGTCGCGTTCGTCGAGGTCTACTCACGGAGCCCGAAGGACGGCAACATCGACGATCGCGTCCAGATACCGGTGACCCTCCGCTAGCCTGACTCGCGTGCCACCCGATCGGCGCGATCCCATCTCCGGCAAGCCGACATACACCGCCGGCGCGTTCGCGATCATCCGCGACGAACAGGGGCGCGTGCTGTGGATCCATCGCCGTGACAACGGCAGCTGGGGACTCCCCGGTGGCGGGATCGAGTTCGGGGAGACACCAGCCGTCGCGGTCGTCCGGGAGACGCTCGAGGAGACCGGCTTCACGGTCGAGGTCCTGCGGCTCGCGGCGATCGACTGGAAACGTGCGGTCGCTGATGCGGTCTTCGTCTTTGAATGCCGGATCACCGGTGGGGTCGCGACACCGTCGGAGGAGTCGAGCGAGGTCGAGTTCATCGATCCGCAGCAGCCGCCGGACGCGCCGCCGCACGTGGTCGCGCGGGTCCAGGCGGTCATCGCGGCCCCGGACCGCGTGCTGCTCCGATCGACATCATGACCGACCGCCTCACGCTCCTCGCCGACCACGCCGTGCGCTCCGCGTTCGCCCGCGAGATCGGCTGGGTCATCGAGTACCACCCGTCGATCGCATCGACCCAGGACCGCGCGCGCGAGCTGGCCCGTGCGGGCAGCGAGCCGCTGGTCGTCGTCGCCGATCAGCAGACCGGCGGGCACGGCCGCGGGGACAAGTCGTGGCTCAGCGAACCGGGCGCGTCGCTCCTCGCGTCGTGGCTCATCCGCCCGGCACCAGCTGAGCCAGCGCTGTTCACGCTCCTCGCCGGCGTCGCGGTGGCGACCGCGCTGCGTACGCTCGGCGTCGCCGACCTCGGCCTCAAGTGGCCGAACGACGTGTGGCTGACGAACGGCAAGATCGCGGGCGTCCTCGCGCACGCCGGCGACGGCTACCTCGTCATCGGGATCGGCGTGAACGTCTCGCAGCGCGACTTGCCGCGGGATATCGCCGACACTGCGACCTCGCTCGGCCGCGCCGGTCACGACATCGACCGTCTCGCGCTCCTCGCGCGCCTGTCGGCCGAGCTCGACCGGGTGGCCGATCCGGCGAACCGGGCGGCCGCGCTCGCGGAGTGGCGGAAGCGCTCGATCACGCTCGGACGGATCGTGGACGTGAGCGACTCCGGCGCGGAGCCGTTCCGCGGCAAAGCGGTGGCCCTGGCCGAGGATGGTGCCCTTCTGGTCGAAACGTCCTATGGTCAGCAGCGCGTCCTGGCGGGAGAAGTGAGGGTTGTGGGATGAGCGGGAAGTTTCCGTTCGCCATCATCATCGATGGCACGACGGTGTTGCCGCATTCGATGCGGCGCGAGCTCGACATGCGCACGCTGCCGCTGCACGTGAGCTTCGGCGCGGAGTC
>JBBQHN010000169.1:0-2953 GCA_038324015.1 Candidatus Limnocylindria bacterium
CACGGCGTACTGCTTGCCATCGACCAGGCCCGGCGCGCCGAGGTTCGGATCATCGGAGTTCGGCTCGATGAACTGGCTCTGGCCGGGCGAGATCGTGCGGGTGAAGGTCTTGGTCGGCGCGGTGCCATCGAAGCTCACGTAGGTCGCGGTCACGACGGTCGGCGTCTGACCCAGGTTCTGGATGATCGCGGGCGAGTGGAAGCCGAAGAACCGGCGGACCACGTTCGGCAGATACACGGTGCTCGCGCCGCTCGCGGCGCCCGAGTACGCGTCGGCCTCGATCGAGCCCTTGTGCTGGTTCACCACGGACACGACGGAGCTGCCGAAGCTGCGGACGGTGACCGAGAACTGGGTGTCGTCCGGAAGGTCGGCGTCGTTGTTCGGCACGTCGGCGTATGAGGCGCCGGGTGCCAGGACCTCGATGTTCCGGCGCGTGACGCAGGTGCCGTCACTGAAGCGGTAGAAGGAGAGCTCGAGCGACGTCGACGTCGTGCCGGTGTTCTGCACGATGAACGGGGTCTGGAAGCCCTGCGCCCCGCCGAGGGTCTTGGTCACGTTCGGGAGGTACACCGTCTGGGTCGGCGTGCCGGTCGTCGGGGGCGTGCAGCCCGCGACGGCGCCGGTCGGGGTCATCGCGACGTCGACCGTCACCGGCGTGTCGGAGTTCACGACGGTGCTCGCATCGGCTTGCGTATATGCGGGGGCCTTCTCGAAGTGCAGATCGATCTTGGACGGGCCGTTCACCCACGAGTGGGTGTAGAAACCACTGCCGTCGGTGAAGGTGCAGTTCGTCCGCGGATCGCTCCGCGGAATGAGGACCGGTCCGATCCACATGCAGGCGTTCGCGACCGGGAAGCCTGTCGCCGCGTTCGTCACGTGGCCCTGGATCGTGCCGAGGAGGCCCGCCGCGGTGGCCGGCGCCGGCAGGGACGAGAGCACGAGGCCGAGCGTGGCCAGTGCCGCGAGCGTCAGGCGTGCGAACGGACGGTGCACGGGGCTTCCTCCTTGAGATCGCGGACCGCGTCAGTGGCTCTAACGCCGCTGACCGCGAGTGGTTCCGGCGGTGCGACGAATTCTGACACTTCGCCTGTTCTGCGACAAGAATGCAGGGGACGCTGGACGGCTCAGAGCTGACCCACCCGGGCCTTCGTCAGCTCGTCCCAGGTCCACCCGACAAGACGCTCGCACCGCGTGACCGTTGGCCTGTTCCGTGAACGACGGCGCGTTCCTGCCGATCGACTCCAGCAGATCAGCAGCCCGAAGATGGTTCGGGTCCACCGATCGACGACCGCCAAGACCGGCACACACAGCATCTGCCGCGCTGATGCCCGCGTGCACCGCAAGGAGAAGCGCGACGTCGTGGTGCTCACCCTCCAACTGTTGGCGCGCGGCTTCGCAGAATTGCACGGCCTTGTCGAAGAAGTGCCGGGCCTTCGGCCGCTCGGTCTGGACAACCTTGATGCTAGGCATGAGCGCCCCGCTGAGCCGGGATGATCTGCACGCCCTCGGCTTGGATTCGCCGCCAGAGGGCCCCATCAGCGGATCTCGCAGCCCGCCTGGCCAGCGGCTCGCTGCTGAAATGGACGCTCAGCTCGCTGCCGAAGCCTCTTCGGACTTCGCGTCCAAGCACGGCGAGCGCCTCGGCGGCGGCGTCGGTCTTGCCTCTCCGAACCACCACCGCGAGGTCGATGTCGCTACCGAGCCGACTCTCCCCACGCGCGACGCTGCCAAAGAGATATGCCTCGTCGATCCCCGGTACGAGCGCCCGTAAGCGGCGACGCAGGAAGCGTTCCAGGTCTGCCCTGATCGTTCGCTCATCAGCGAAGAGCCTCTCCAAGAGCGGGAACAACGCGTGTGCGCGATTCAGTCGGTATAGATCCGATCGCGCCACCCGTTCGACATCGGCCACGCCTTGCTCGGCCAGGTTCGCGAGGATCCTCGACGTGCGGTTGTGCGCGACGTTGGCCCGGCGCGCGATCTCGCGGGCGCTGGCGGAACAACCTTCGGGTAGGCCAGCGAGCGCCCGGAGCACACGGACGTGGCCGCGGCTCGCGAATGTGTCATCGAGGGGCGCCGCGATGCGCATCGGCCGTGCCTCCTTGGTATCTACGCGTACCATATGGTACCTGTAGGTCCCAATGGTCCCGCCGGGTCGATGCAGTCATCCGACCGACGCCGAGGGAGAGGACGCGGTCGGACGCAAGCGGCGACGAGCCGCCTGCGGTCAGTGCAACCGGAGGCGTTCGACCTGCGGGTCGGCCACTTCGCCACGACCGGCGGCGCCCAGGAAGTACGCGTGGTCATCGCTCATCACGAGCGAGCCCAGCGCACGGGCCGCGGCGATCTCGGGGAGCGCGGTCCAGGCGTTGGTCGTCGGATCCCAGCGCTCCGCACTCGCGGTCGGGGCGAAGCCGTGCCGTGATGGCGAATCCGGGAGACCGCCGACCAACGCGACGGATCCATCGGCGAGCGTCGCGGCCGCGGCCGCGAGCCGCGGCTCGATGAGCGAGCCGGCGTAAACGAAGCGTTTCGCGCGCCAGTCGAACCGTTCGGCGCTGTTGCTGGCCGCGTACTGGCCGCCGATGACCAGGATGTCGCCGTTCGCGAGGGTCGTCATCGCGCTCAGCACGCGATCGGTCGACAGGGCCGGACCGTCGCGCCACTGATCGGCGGCCGGGTCGTAGATCGCGGATGTGCGCGATGGCGCACCGCGCTCCTCGAGCCCGCCGAACGCGAGCACGTTGCCGTCAGGCAGCAGGGCCATCAGGAACTGCGTCCGCACGCCGGGCATCGGCGCGGCCGCGGTCCAGCGATCGGTGGCGGGGTCATAGAGCTCGGCGGTCCGGTAGATGAAGTTCCCGTTCTCGCCACCGGCGACGAGCACGCGGCCGTCGCGCAATGCGACCGCGGCGTGATCGGCGCGCGGGTTCCGCAGCGACGCGCCGCGCAGCCA
>JBBQHN010000170.1:0-2853 GCA_038324015.1 Candidatus Limnocylindria bacterium
GCCGTTGTGCAGACGGTGCAGCGTGTTGAGCGGCACCGAGAAGAGGCTGCCTTCCTGCCATTCGAACGTGCGCGGCGCTTCGCCCTCGTTCCAGACCTCGCACGTGCCGCGACCCGTCAGGACGAAGAAGTACTCCTCGAAGAGATGCTTCTCCGGCGCGCTCGACTTGCCGGGGTCGAGCTCGAGGAGGTAGCCGTTGTCCGTGTCTTCGGCGCCAAGGAGGCGGATGTAGGCGCCCTTCGCGTCGAGGCGGGCCCACGGGGCAACCTTCGCGGTGCGGAGGTCCTCGACCGCGACGCCCGTGTGGATCGGGATCCCCTCGGTCTCGATGAACTGCTCATACGCCCCGCGGCCCCACGTCGCCGGTCGCTGCTGCTCGGTGCCCTGTGCTGCGGCGGATGCGTCGCTCATCTCTCACCTCGTGTTTTACTGACGATGTCTTCGCGTGGAGGAAGAACGTGTTCCAGGATTTCGCCAAGACGATCCAGCTGTCTGCGACGCCGACCGCGGTATGGGACGCGTTGGGGGACGTGCGCCGGGTCGCGTCGTGGCTCTCGGTCGTTCGCGACGTGAAGGATGTGGATCCGCCGCGCCGCTACTCGGCACTGCTCGAGGATCGTCTCGGCCCGTTCGCGATGCGCGCCGATCTCGACGTGAAGGTCGACGCCGACGCCGACGCCCGCGCGATGCACGTTGGGGCCGCCGGCGAGGACCGCCAGGTCGGTTCGCGCATCTCCGCGACCATCGATCTCGCCATCGAGCCCCGTGACGGCGGCACGTTCCTGACCGCGGCCGGCCGCTTCGAGATCACCGGCCGGGTCGCGACGCTCGGCTCGGGCCCCATTCGGAAGAAGGGGGACAAGGTCCTCGACGAGTTCTTCTCGAACCTCGGGCGGGAGCTGGGCGCGGCGGCAGCCATCGGCTCTGGTCACGTCTGAGGCGACTGTATATCGGATACAGTGGGCTCGCAGCACTGACGGAGGGGCCTGGAATTGGTCTTACGGCGCTTTGATGTCCATCGGACCACCTCGGTGGCCGAGGCGGTCGCGCTCCGCCACCAGCACGGCGACGACGCCGCCATCTACGCCGGCGGGACCGAGCTTCTCATGGCCATGAAGCTCGGCGTCGCCCGCTGGCCGCACCTCATCGACATCAAGCCTATCGGGGCGCTGCGGGGGATCACCGTGACGAAGGACGTCATCCGGATCGGCGCGACCGTCACGCACTGGGACCTCGAGCGCGACCCCGCCATCGCCAAGGCCCTCCCCGTCTTCGCCAAACTCGAGGCGCACGTGGCGAACATCCGGGTCCGTGCCGCCGGAACGCTCGCCGGCAACCTCGCGTTCGCGGAGCCGCATGCCGACCCTCCGGCGCTCCTCGTCGCCCTCGGCGCGCACGTCGTCCTTGAAGGTCCGGGCGGGACCCGGACCCTTCTCGTGAGCGAGCTGCTCACCGGCATGTACCAGACCGCGCTCGGCCCGGAGGAGATCATCGTCGCGATCGAGATCCCTATCCCGGTGCGCGACGTGCGGATGGCCTACGTGAAGTTCCAGGTCCTCGAGCGTCCGAGCCTCGGAGTCGCTGCGGTAGCGACCGTCCGCGACGGAAAATTCATCGGCGCGCCCGCGCTCGTCATCGGCGCGGTCGACGAGGTGCCCCGTGCGGTCCCGACCGGGCAGCTCGCGGGCGCCGACGCGCGCGATCCAGGCACGGCAGATGCGCTCGCCGAGGCCGCGCGCGCAGCTGTGGATCCCAGTGACGATCTGGGCGGGACCGCCGAGTACAAGCGGCACGTGGTCGGAGTGTTCGTGAAACGCGCGCTCGGCGAGCTCATGGCCGGAGTGGCCTGAGCGTGTCGAGGCGGGAGATCGGTCTCACCCTCAACGGCGTCGAGCGCCGGCTCGAGGTGGAGGACCAGGTGCTGCTCATCGAGCTCGTGCGCGGGCTCGGCCTCGTCGGTACCAAGCTGAGCTGCGATACGCAGGTCTGCGGCGCGTGTACGGTGCTGCTCGACGGACGTCCGGTGAGCTCGTGCACCACGCTCGCGATCGAGGCCGAGGGCCGCACTGTGCAGACCATCGAGGGCCTCGCGACCGCGGGGGCAGGGGCCCCCGGGAGCGAAGCTCCAACGCTGCACCCGATCCAACAGGCGTTCATCGACCGGTTCGCGTTCCAGTGTGGCTATTGCACGCCCGGGATGATCATGGCCGCGAAGGCCCTGCTGGACGAGCATCCGCGCCCCGATACCGCCACCGTGAAGCGGTGGATGGAAGGCAACATCTGCCGGTGCACCGGCTACGGCACGATCGTCGAAGCGGTGCTCGATGCGTCGGATGCAAGCCGCGTCCTCCCTGCACCGAGTGCCGGGCGCGAGACGCATTGATGCGTGTCGCGGGGACCTCGGCACAGCGGACCGACGGTATCGCGAAGGTCACTGGCGCGGCACGTTACGCGATCGATCTGTCGGTGCCCGGTATGGCCCACGTCAGCGTCGTGCGGTCGTCGCGTGCGCACGCCTACATCCGCGGTATCGATACCGCAGCGGCAGCCGCGGCGTCCGGGGTGCTCCGGGTGATCACCGGCGCCGACCTTTTGGCAGCCGGTCTGACCCCCTACTACGGTCATGTCGTCCTCGACCATCCGGTGCTGGCCATCGGCAAGGTCCGGTTCCACGGGGAACCCGTCGCTCTCGTCGTAGCCGAGTCGCGCCGGGAGGCAGCCGAGGCCGCCGAGCTCGTCGATGTCGACTACGAGGAGCTGCCGTCCGTCACGAACGCGCAAGAAGCGCTGGAGCCGGGCGCCCCGATCCTGCACGAGACGCGAGGCCAGCGAGTGGGCGACGAGGGGATGGAC
>JBBQHN010000171.1:0-2787 GCA_038324015.1 Candidatus Limnocylindria bacterium
CCCGGATCGAGCCGGGCGATCGGTCCGGCAGCCGGATCGCCGCCCGCGACGCGTTCGATCGCCGCAAGGTGCGGGCGCACGCTCGCAGCGTCGAGATCGGGCCAGAGCGCGCGCAGCCGCGTCTCGTCGAGCGCGGTCCGCGCGGCCAGGTATCTCAGCGGCCGCGAGAAGACCACGACGCCCACGTTCATCTGCTCGCCACGCTCGACGCGCGGGACGAGCCGGTACACCGCGTACGAGAACGGGCTACCGCCGCTCACGCGCGCCCTCCGCCTCGTCGACGAACGCCCGCGGCGCCGCAAGGCGACGTTCGAGGTAGGTCACATAGGTCTGCACATCACCATCATCGAGCCATTCGGCCGGTATGTCCGCAGCGACCTCCCGCAAGAGCGCCGGCGTCACCCGCGGCGCGAGGCGCGCGTCGGCAGCGCGGATGGATCCCGCGAACGGCAGGAGCACGTGGTCGGCGATCAGGGGGAATGAGCCGCGCTCGTCCCCGGGCACGCGCGCCGGCGCGTGGTGGAAGTACAGCGAGGCGCCGTGATCGATGAGCCACAGCTGCGTGTGCCACAGGAGCAGGTTCGTGTTCTTCGCCGTGCGGTCCACGTTCGTCACGAGCGCGTCGAACCAGACGACGTCGGCCGCCAGCTCGGGCCCGGGCGGCGATCCGGCGGCCGGATTGAACGGCAGCGCACCGGGAAGGAAGTCCACGCCCAGATTCGTTCCGGCGCTCCGGCCGAGCAGGTCCTGGATCTCCTCGTCAGGCTCGGCGTTCGCGAATCCGGGATCGAGCGCGATGCGCACGAGCTCCGGCACGTGGAAGCCAAGCGCGCGGCCAAGCTCGCCGGAGACGACCTCGGCAACGAGGGCCTTGGGTCCCTGCCCCGCCCCGCGAAACTTCACCACGTAGAGCCCGTCATCGCTCGCCTCAACGAGGCCGGGCAGCGATCCGCCCTCGCGGAACGGCATGACGTAGCGCGTGGCCTCGACGGTGCGGAGGGGCATCGGCGGGAGCCTAGGGCTGGTGGTCGACCGGCACGGTCCGCGACCGCGACTGCCAGAGTCGATATCCGGAGCCCTCGGATCGGGCCTCGCGGAGCGCATCCTCAGCGCGCTCAAGGAGCACGAGGGCGCTCACGCCTTCCTCCGGCCCGTGCGAGATCCCGATCGCGGCCGCCAGAGAGCGCTCACGCCCCCCGCTGACGAATGGTTGGGCCAGCACCAGCAGCAGCCGCGCGGTCACGACCATTGCTGACTCGCTCGCACCGTTCATCGCGGTCAGGATCAGGACGAACTCCAACGGGCCCGTCTGGGCCAGAAAGTCACTGGTGCGGGTCGAGGCAACGAGTCGTCGGACGACCTGGCGGACCAGATCGAGCGCGACCAAGGTTCCCCGCTGTCGCTCGGCGGGTGGTGTCAGCTCGATCGCGAGCACACCCACGGACCGCTTATCGCGGTGGGCCAGCGACAGCGCGCGGGCGAGATGATCCAAGCCGAGGGTCCGGCCGGGTAGACCCGTCGACGGATCAACGAGCCCGATATCCGCGAGCTTGCGTTTGGCCTCGGTGAGCTCGACCTGGGCCGTCGCATCCGCGAAGAGCAACGCCGTATGCAGATCCGCCCCGATCCGGAATGAGAACCGCCGGGTGTCGATCCATTTGCCGTCGCGGATCTCGGAGAGGCCATCGGGTATGGCCGTCACGACATGCGCCCCAGCGTCGTCCTTCGACCAGCCGGTGATTGCGCGGGCCGCAGCGTTCCAGGAGAGCAACGCCCCGGTCGGCCCGACGATCGCGACGCCGTCACGGGTCGCCGCCAACAGCTGCTCGGCAAGCTCGGGGCTGGCGAGCCGGATCGTCACGACGCGTGCTCAGGCTCGGGAACGCCGGACGATGTGATGAAGCGGAGATGATCCCCGTCGAGCAGTGCCAGGAACGTCTCGGCGAAGGACGGGTCCCACTGGGTTCCCGCGCCCGCCCGCAGGCGGCCACGGGCTTCGTCCTCAGTCATACCCAAGCGATACGGCCGGTCGCTCACCATCGCGTCATACGCGTCGCCGAGCGCGGCGATCCGCGCGTGCGCGGGGATGCTCAGGCCCACGAGATGGTCGGGATAGCCTGCTCCGTCGAATCGCTCGTGATGGTGCCGGATCGTCGGCAGAAGGGCGGTGGTGCTCTGCAACGGCGCGGCGATCCGTTCCCCCTCGGCGCTGTGGGTCCGCATGAGCGCCCACTCGTCCTCAGTCAGCGCGCCGGGCTTGAGGAGAATCGCGTCCGGCAGCTTGATCTTGCCCAGGTCGTGTAGCACGCCGCCCTTGTACAGGGCGTCGATCTCATCGACCGGAAGGCCGGCCGCCCGGCCGATCTCCCGCGCGTAGCCGCCCACGCGTTCAGCGTGGTGGATGGTATAGAGGTCACGCGCTTCGACGGCGCGGGCGAGCGCGAGGATGACCGCCTCGGCGCCGTCAAGACGCAGGTTGAGGACCCGTTCGCGCAGCAGCACCCGCGCACGGATGAAGACCTCCTCCTGATCGAACGGCTTCGTCAGGAACTCGTCCGCGCCGGCCGCCAGGCCCGCGAGCCGAGTCGCGCGATCGCTCTGCGCCGTGAGCAGGACGATCGGGATGAGCCGCAGGCGAGGGTCGCCCTTGAGCCGACGGCAGACCTCCAACCCGTCCATCCGGGGCATCGCCACGTCGAGCAGGATGAGGTCCGGTTCGGAGCGCGACACGCATTCCAGCGCCGCGATCCCGTCGGCCGCCTGCTCCAGGGCATAGCCCTTGCTGCC
>JBBQHN010000172.1:0-2762 GCA_038324015.1 Candidatus Limnocylindria bacterium
TTCGCACAGCAGCCGGACAACGACATCGCCGGCATCCGCGCCCTTGGCCACCCCGACAACATGGCGATCGCGACCATGGGCAACCCGAACAACCTCAACGTCGGTGAGGACGCGATCGTCATCGGCAACCCGTTCGGTCTGAGTCGCAGCCTGTCGACCGGGGTGATCTCCGGACTGCACCGCACCATCCAGCCACCTGGTGGTGGTAATCCGATGACCGAGCTCATCCAATTCGACGCGTCGGTGAATCCCGGCAACTCCGGCGGACCGCTCTTCAACCGCGAAGGAGACGTCGTCGGCATCGTGAGCGGCCTCGCCAATCCGAATGGTCAGGCGTCCTTCGCGGGTATCGGATTCGCGGTCAATATCCAGGCGGCCGGTGGGGCCGTCGGCGTCCCACCGGATTAAGAGGAGAGACACAGATGGACGGGATCCCCGCCGAGCACGGACAGACCGAGATGGGCCGGCTGCTCTACGAGGTCAAGAAGGTCATCGTCGGGCAGGACCACCTGCTCGAGCGGATCCTCGTCGGTCTGCTCGCCCGCGGCCACCTCCTCGTCGAGGGGGTCCCCGGCCTCGCGAAGACCCTCGCCATCAAGACCGTGGCGGACGCCGTGCATGGCGACTTCAAGCGGATCCAGTTCACGCCCGACCTCGTGCCCGCCGACCTCGTCGGTACGCGCATCTACAACCAGAAGAACGGTGAATTCCAGACATCGTTGGGTCCGGTGTTCACGAACCTGCTCCTCGCCGACGAGATCAACCGCGCGCCGGCAAAGGTCCAGAGCGCCCTTCTCGAGGCGATGCAGGAGCGTCAGGTCACGATCGGGCGTGAGAGCCACGCCCTGCCCGACCCGTTCCTTGTCCTGGCCACACAGAACCCCATCGAGACCGAGGGAACGTACGCGTTGCCCGAGGCGCAGGTCGACCGTTTCATGCTGAAGGTGATCGTTGGCTACCCGAGCGAGATGGACGAGTTCCTCATCGTCGAGCGCATGGCTCAAGGCATGGCGAAGGCCGCGCCGGTCATGACCACTGAGCGGCTCCTCGCGCTCCAGCGCGAGACCGACAAGGTCTTCGTCGACCCGGTGCTCATGGAGTACGTCGTCCGGCTCTCGATGGCGACACGGCATCCGTCCGACTTCGGTCTGCCGGAGATCAAGAAGTACATCACCTACGGCGCGAGCCCTCGCGCGTCGATCAATCTCCTCCTCACGGGGCGCGCGCTCGCGTACCTGCGCGGGCGCACCTACGTGCTCTCGCAGGACATTCTGGATCTTGTGCACGACGTCCTGCGTCACCGCCTCGTGCTGTCGTACGAGGCGCTTTCGGACAACGTGTCTGCCGAGCAGCTCATCGATCGCGTGCTGCAGAAGATCCCAGTTCCGACCGCGCCGATGCAGGGGCACGTCAACGTCCCGGCCTGAGGCCATCCTGCGACGCGTCGAATGGACGGTCATCCGCCGTCTCGACGGGTTACTTCAGGGCGAGTACCGGACGCTGTTCCGGGGGCATGGGCTCGACCTCGCCGACATCCGCGAGTACGAGCCCGGCGACGACGTCCGCTACATCGACTGGAACGTGAGCGCGCGCATGGACACGCCGTACGTCCGGGAGTACCTCGAGGACCGCGAGGTCACCGCATACTTCCTCCTCGATCTCTCCCCGTCCGTCGACTTCGGCACGACCGAGAAGCTGAAGCGTGATCAGCTCGTGGACTTCCTCGCGGTGCTGGCGCGACTGCTGACGCGGCACGGCAACAAGATCGGTGCGGTCCTCTACGCAGGCAAGGTCGAGAAGACGGTTCCCGCCGGGAGCGGCAAGATACAGGTACTGCGGCTCATCAACGACGTTCAGACCCTGCCGCGCCTGCAGTCCGCCCCCTACACGTCGGTGTCCGAGCTCATCGAGCACGCGCTCCGCACCATCAAGCGGCGCTCGGTGATCTTCCTGGTCTCAGACTTCTTCACCGCCCCGGGGTGGGAGCGTCCGCTCGGGATGCTCTCCCGGAAGCACGAGGTCATCGCCGTCCGGCTCGAGGATCCGCGCGAGCGCGAGCTGCCCGACATCGGGCTCGTCGCCATGAACGACGCGGAGACCGGTGAGAGCGTGTACGTCGACACCCACGACGCGCGCTTCCGCAAAAGGTTCGAAGCCGTCGTGCAGAAGCGCGAGGCCGAGCTGACCTCGGCGTTCCGCCACGCCGGCGTGGACGTGCTGACGCTGTCGACCGAAGGTGACCTGGTGGGCTCGATCCTGCGGTTCGCGGCCCTGCGGAAGCAGCGGCGGACGATGCGCGCGGCGGTGGCGGTCTGACGTTCCTGTGGCCGACGACGCTCGTCTCCTTGATCGCGGTGCCCGTTCTGCTGGGCCTGTACATCTGGTCGCAGCGCCGGCGCCGCAAGTACGCGCTTCGCTACGCCAGCCTGTCGCTGGTGAAGGAGGCGATGGGCCGGGGGCCGGGCATCAAGCGCCACATCCCGCCCGCACTCTATCTGGTCGCGCTCGCATTCATGCTCACCGCGCTCGCCCGTCCGGTCACTGTCGTAAAGGTGCCGAGCCAGGAGGGCACGGTCATTCTTGCGATCGACGTGTCGCTGAGCATGCGCGCGACCGACATCAAGCCGGACCGGATCACCGCGGCGAAGGCGGCGGCCAAGGCCTTCGTCCTGAAGCAGCCGGACAACGTGAAGATCGGCATCGTGTCATTCGCGAGCGATGCCTCGATCGTGCAGCCGCCGACGACCGATCACGACCTCGTG
>JBBQHN010000173.1:0-2577 GCA_038324015.1 Candidatus Limnocylindria bacterium
TGGGGCGTGTGGATCGATCAGCAGCTCTTCTTCGATGGGAGCGATCGCACCCGCTGGGCCCGTAACCTCGCGCGCGATCCGCGCATCGGCTTCGGCTTCCAGGTCGCTGACAAAGCCGCCTACGGCGAGGGCGCTGCAGATGTCATCCGTGGCGTTCCGGCGCCGCTCGCTCGCCGCATCGCGACGGCGTACGGCGCGAAGTACGGACGCACGTTCAAATACCGGCCGAAGGCCGAGCAATACGTGAAGGGCTACTCGTTCCGCGTGCGACCGGAGAAGCTGATCGTCTTCGACGTCAAGAAGTTCAACACCTCGGCGACGCGCTTCACCTTTTAGTCGCCGAGCGGCCGCAGCACCAGTCCCGCGGGGACCTTCGGATAGAAGTAGGTCGCCTTCTGCGGGAGCCGCTCCCACGAATCGGCGACCTTCTTGAGCGTCTCCGCATCGACCGCCCGGATGAGCACGGTCGTCGTGCCCGCGCGCGCCGCGGCGATCGCTTTCTCCACATCGTGTTCGTACGTGACCTCGCCACCCAGCTTCCGTACCGGCTCGATGAGGAGCTCCTCCGCCTGCGCGACCGGCAGGGTCCGCCAGCTCTCGGGCATCGCCGACAGATCGAGCCCGGCCTTCGGCGTGAGTACGGTGTACGTGCCGTCGCGAACGAGCACGATCCCGGGCTGGTCGCTCACCGCTCCTCGATCGATGACGGTCGCGTCGAAGCTCCGGGGGACGATCTCGTCGATCGCCGCGTCCGCGCCGCGGATGATCCGGTG
Organism: Candidatus Limnocylindria bacterium; assembly: GCA_038324015.1. GTDB lineage: Bacteria > Chloroflexota > Limnocylindria > P2-11E > P2-11E > UBA4735. The sequence continues at coordinate 774 of JBBQHN010000173.1, forward strand.
CGTGCCGAAGATGCGCAGGCCGGGATCGTCGAGCGCGCACAGGTAGGCGAGTGTGAAGTGCGTGGAGTCCTCGTCGAAGTCGATCTTCGCCGCCTCGATCTCCTCCTTGAGGTACGCGAGCCCGGTCTCGTAGCGGTGATGGCCGTCGGCGATGTAGACGCGCTGGTCCTTCAGGCTCCCCGTGATCTTCTGCGTCAACGGCTTGTCGTCGAGGAGCCATACCAGATGGCGCTCCTCGCCGATCCGCGCGTCAGCAACGAGTCGCGCCGGCCCGCGGACCATCCACGCCTCCAGCGCCTTCGCGAGCTCACCCTTCTGGTCCTTGTAGAGGCCGAACACGGGGCTGGTGTTGGTCCGCGTCGCGCGCAGGAGCTTGAGGCGGTCGGTCTTAGCCTTGGGGAACGTGCGCTCGTGCGGCCGCACAATGCCGCGGCCCTCCTGATAGAGACGGAGTGCCCCGACGAAGCCGCGGCGGCGGATGCGCTGTCCGCCGACGACGAAGTAGTGGTCGTACAAGTAGAAGGCCGGCGAGGGGTCCACCTTGAGCACGCCTTTCGCGAGCCAGGCCTCGAGCGCGACCTTTGCGCGGGTGTATTTGTTGTTCTCCGCGTCGTCGCCGGGCTCCTCCTTGCCCTCCTCAAGTCGGATCGCGTTGAACGGGCTGCGCGCGTACAGCGCCTCCTGATCGGCGTCGGAGATGACGTCGTATGGCGGGCACACCAGGCCGTCCAGCGGGCCGGCCTTCGATTCGTCGAAGCGCAGCCCGTGGAAGGGAACGACGTCTGCCATGCCAAGAGCGTAAGTTTTTTCGGCGATGCGTCTTGAGACCACCCGCCTGGTCATCCGATCCTTCGAGTCTGGCGATGCGGCCGGCATGCTCGCGGTGTTCGGCGACCCGGAGGTGCGGAGGTACCTCCCGCCGTTCCCGGATCCGACGATCGAGACGATGCAGCAGAGCGTGGCGCGCCGGATGGCGCTGGAAGCCGACCACGGCCACGGGCTCTGGGCGGTCGAGCGAAGGGACACTGGCGAGCTCATCGGCGATTGCGGTCTCATGCTCGTCGAGGGAACGGGGCCGGAGGTCGAGATCGCCTACCACTACAAGCAGGGCGCCTGGAACCACGGATTCGGTACCGAGGCGGCGATCGCGTGCCTCGGGGAAGGCTTCGGACGCGTCGGTCTCGAGCGGATCATCGCGATCTGCTTTCCCGAGAATGTCGGCTCATGGCGCGTCATGGAGAAGGCGGGCATGACCTATCAAACGACCGCGTCCTACTACGGCCTGAACGGACTCAAGAAGTACGTCGCCGACCGCGCGACCTGGCGAGCGCCGGTATGACCGACGCGGTCGCGTTCGATCGCGATGTCCGCCTCGAGATCGCCGCAGGCATCCGCGACCGTGGTGCGGTGCCGTCGTTGAGCGAGGTCACCGCGCGGCTCGCGGCCTCGGAAGCGGATGTCGCCGCGTCGTTCGGCCGCCTGGCCGCGGCCCGGACGATGATCCTGCGGCCGGGCTCCACCGAGATCCTGAGCTTCAATCCGTTCGCGGCCGGTCCTACGGATTTTCGCGTCCGTGCCGCGGATCACGACTGGTGGTCGTTGTGCTCCTGGGACGCCTTCGGCGTCGCCGCGGCGCTGGGCGGCGACGGCGTCGTCCTCGGTAACTGCGCCGACGTCTGCGGCGTGCCGCTCGAGGTCCGGCTCGCCGGGGACGCGGTCGGCGCCCTCGATGGTGTGGTCATGCAATTCGGCCTGCCGGCGCGGGAGTGGTGGAAGGACATCGTCTTTACCTGATCGACGATGC
>JBBQHN010000174.1:0-2569 GCA_038324015.1 Candidatus Limnocylindria bacterium
GCGGTCGACGCGGTCGATCCGAACGCGCCGACGAAAGCCAAGAGGCTCAGGCAGAGCGCGAATGTCGTGAGCTGTCGCATCGGAAGCTTCTCCTTCATGTGCGCGGTGTCAGGGTCTGTGTCAGCACATCTGCTGCCGAACGGCGGGGCGAGCGCTAAAAACGCTGAACAGCCGACCACCACGCCGGGCGCTCTCTCGCTCGCCTGCCACCCGGTCCGGGCGGCTGCGACCGTTACTGGCATCGGAGCCGACCATCGGCCCTCATGCTCGATCGGGCGAGTCATCGGCCTTCTTTTCGGATCTCATGAGCTCGGCCGTAGCCACGTGGCGCTCACCTAAACTGTGCCCGTGAGCGAACAGACCAGTGACCAGATGACCGACGAAGAACGCCCCCCTGACCCGCGAGAAGCCACGTACTTCGCCGGGTATGTCGCGATTCCCGATACCGACGAGGATTTCCGTTCAGCATCGCGCATCGGTATGGACACACTCTCTCGGCTCGAGGACTGACCGGGACGGACGCGACTCATTCCCACGATGAACACGAGGCCCGCTATCGCGAAGGCGACGCGGCGGCCTGGGACCGGCCGCTCCGCGATTCGGAGCTTTACGACCCGGCGCTTCGCGATGTCTTCAACTTCATCGACGAGACGAAGGTCCGCTACCTCCGATCGATGCTTCCATCCGCCGGCGTCGCCATCGAGGTCGGCGCGGGCTCCGGCAGGCTCCTCATCCGGCTCGGTCGCGAGCGTCCGTACCAGCTCGTCGGGCTCGACTACGCGCCGTACGCCATCAAGGCGGTCCGCGAGAACCTGCGACGTGCCGCGCTGCCGGGTCAGGCGCTCTTCGCGGACGCGCATGCGCTCCCACTGGCCGACGCATCCGTCGACGTTGTCCTCTCGGGTGGGCTGCTCGAGCACTTCCGCGATCCGGCGCCGGTCGTGCGCGAGATGACGCGGGTGCTGCGTCCGGGCGGCCTCTTCTACGCGGACATCGTCCCGCGTAAGACCTCGTTGTACCGCTGGGCCGAGCGCGGCCGCATGGCCCACGAGGAGCACATGGCCGAAGGCATCTTCGAGAGCGACCTGCCCAAGGGCGCCTGGGCGAAGGTGGCACGGGACGCGGGACTGCGCGACGTGCGGATCATCTCGGCCGGCGTGTACCCGCCGTACACCCGGCCCGGCTTCGAGGAGCTGCTCTGGCGCCACCCGCGCATCTTCCGCGCGCTCGATGGCACGCCGGTCGCCGACGTGCTCGGCTTCTTCTATATGTTGACCGGGTCGAAGTGACCGTCGCCGTCCACGCGGACCACGTCTCCAAGACGTACCGCCTCCACCGCGAGCGCAGGCGCACGCTGAAGGAGGTCGCCCTCCGCCAGTACGCGCCGGTCGACGACGTCATCGCGTTACGGGACGTGTCCTTTGACGTCGAGGCGGGCGAGGCGTTCGGGGTCATCGGCGCGAACGGCTCGGGCAAGTCGACGCTGCTCAAGCTCATGGCCGGCACGGCGAAGCCGACGTCCGGCGTACTGGACGTGCAGGGACGCGTGTCGGCGCTGCTCGAGATCGGCGCCGGCTTCCATCCGGACTTCACCGGTCGTGAGAACGCGCTCCTCAACGGATCGATCCTCGGTCTGTCGCGCCGCGAGATGCAGCGGCAGCTGCCGTCGATCGAGGCCTTCGCCGACATCGGCCGGTTCTTTGAGGCACCGGTGAAGACGTATTCGAGCGGCATGTACATGCGGCTCGGCTTCGCGGTCGCGGTCCACCTCGACCCCGACGTCCTCCTCGTGGACGAGGTCCTCGCGGTGGGCGACGAGTACTTCCAGCACAAGTGCTTCGCGAAGATCGAGGAGTTCCGCAAGGCCAAGCGGACCATCGTGCTCGTGACCCACGACCTCGGTGCGGTGTCGCGCCTCTGCGATCGCGCGCTCTGGCTCGATCGCGGCGTCGTCGGCAAGCTCGGCCCGACCCGTGAGGTCATCAACGCCTATCACCTGCAGGTCGGCGAACGCGAGCAGCGCGAGCGTGCCGCGCGCGGCGAGATCGGCGCCCGTTGGGGGAGCAAGGAGATCGCGATCGCGAGCGCGCGCGTCGTTGGCGGTCGCGACGGCGGCGTCCTCGAGTCGGGCGAACCCGCGGCCATCGAGATCGGCTACGTGAACGAGGCCGACGTGGACGACGCGATCTTCGGTGTCTTCATCTACCGCGAGGACGGCGTGGGCATCTACGGCACCAACACCCTCATCGACCAGGTGAGCGTTCCGCGCCAGCCGAAGGGAACCGCGCGCATCCGCCTGCCCCGGCTGCAGCTGCTCCCGGGCGCCTACGACGTCGACATCGGGATCATCGATCCGCAGAGCCGCTACTACGACTATCACGAGAAAGGGCTCTCCTTCCGCGTCATCGGCGAGAGTGCTGAGATCGGCGTCGTGCGGCTGGACCACACCTGGGAATTCGAGTAGCCGCGATACTTCGGGCGTGAACAACGACCCGGCGGAGCTGGCAGATCAGGCGGATCCGGCCGGTCAGCTGGACCTCCCCGCGCTGCAGGCCGAGATCCGCGAGCG
>JBBQHN010000175.1:0-2536 GCA_038324015.1 Candidatus Limnocylindria bacterium
CCTCCATCATCGCGCCGGGCCTTCGCGGGATGTACACGCTCGCGGTCGAGATCCGCGAAGCGGGACGCACCGTCAGCGGCGTGCAGACGGTCACCGTCGAGATCGCCGGTCCGCGCAGCTATCCGGACGATCGCGACTCCATGACGCAACTCGCGCCGCGGGGGACGCCGGCACCGCGGCAGACTGGGGCCGCCCCCGCGCCGCGGCCCTCGCCGAGCGGAACGCCGCGCGGCCGCACGCCGTCGCCCGCGCCGTCGCGCTAGCGGTCTAGCGCCAGCGGCTTAGGATGTTCTCGCGTTTGAACGCGAGCAGCGCGAGGACGAAGACCACGGCGTCGCAGACGAGCAGGAAGATCGCCGTGTTCACGAAGGACGAGTTGTTGAGCACGACGCGGCCGGTCACCTGCAGGATGCCGATGCCGACGACCGGCACCACGACGAGGCCGCCGATCTGCTGTGCAACTCGCACGTCGTTGACCCGCGTCGAGATGAGGATCCCGAGGTTCACCGACAGCAGCGTCAGCAGCGGGACCATGATGATGATGGCGAGGATCCAGCGCGGCGCCGTCACTGCGCGGACCGCGGCCGCGCTGCCGAGCGCACTCACCGACACGAGGTAGATGACATACGCAAGCCAGGTCACAAAGACCGCGGGGATGGCCGACGCGAGGCTCTTCGCGAGGAGGAGCTCGCCGACGCGGACCGGCGCGGCGAGGAGCGGCTCGAGCGTGCGCGCGGCCTTCTCGCCGATGACCGAGTAGATCGCGATCGTGAGCGGCACGACCGTCGGGATGAGCATGAAGAGGATCAGGAAGTACGTCGCGATCAGGCCCTGCACGGCCTCCTTCGGGTCGAGCCCGACGACGGCCGGGGAGGCGGCATAGAGCGCCGCAACGTCCTTCTCGCTTGGCGGGTAGATCGCGGCCGTCGCGACGGCGCCGATGCCGGCCGCGAGGATGACGATCGGCGGCAGGATCGTCATGCCGACCAAAAGGCGGTTGCCGAGCGACTCCTTCCATTCGCGCAGGCAGACCGCGCGCACGATCGTCCAACGATCCGCTGATCTCGCGAGCGTGGTCACGATTCACCCTCCACGACGCGGAGATACACGTCCTCAAGCGAGGCCTTGCGCTCGCTCACGTAGGCGAGCTCCGCCCCCGCGGCGACCAGCGTCCGCACGACACGCGGATTCACCTCGAGCGGGTCGCCGCTCGCGACGATGATCGACCCGTTCTCGAGGTGGGCGGTCTGCACACCCGGCACGCCCTGCACGCGCACGAGATGGTCGGCGGTCGGGGCTGGTATGACCCGGAACTCGGTCGCGTGCCCATACAGCTCGGATCGCAGCTTCGCCGGTGTATCGATCCGGATGACCGAGCGCCGGAAGAACGCGATGCGATCGCAGAGGCGGTCCGCCTCGTCCAGGTTGTGCGTGCAGAGGAACACCGTGCGTCCCTCGCCCCGGATCTGCGCGATGAATTCGCGCACGGTGCGCGCGGCGTCGGGATCGAGGCCGGTGGTCGGCTCGTCGAGGAACAGGATGCGCGGCTCGTGGATCGCGGCGCGGGCGATCGCCATCTTCTGCTTCATCCCGCGCGAGAATGTCCCGACCGCCTCGTCCCTGCGATCCCAAAGACCCATGAGCCGCAGGTATCGCTCGGTCTGCGACCGCGCCGTGGCCGCGTTCAGGCCGAAGAGTTCGGCGAAGAACATGAGGTTGTCGTTCGCCGACTGGCGCTCGTACAGGCCCGGCGACTCGGTAAGGATGCCGACCGACGCGCGGATCTTCTCATCGTCGTGCCCCAGGCGATAGCCGGCGACCTCGGCGGTCCCGCTCGTGGGCGAGATGAGCGCGCAGAGCAGGCGAAGGGTGGTGGTCTTTCCCGCGCCGTTCGGACCGAGGAAGCCGAAGACCTCGCCCTCGCGGACCTCAAGGTCGAGATCCTGGACGGCGGTGAGCCGATCGAAACGCTTCGTCAGCCGCTCCGTTCGCAGCACCACGCCCATGGTCAGAGTGTATTTCGTGCACGTCCTTAGAATTCAGCGATGACGGCTCTCTCTGACCCGGATACCGAGCGCAAGCTCACCGAGCTGTCGTTCCTTCGTGAGATCGCGCAGCTTGCTTCGTCGACCCGCGACTGGGACGAGATGCTCCGCATCGTCATCGATCGGACCACGGACGCGATGCGCGCCGAGGTCTCCTCGCTGTATCTCATCGAACGCCAGGCCGGAGTCCTGCGGCTCGCCGCGACGAACGGTCTCGACCGCCGCTGGATCGGAAAGGCCACGCTGCGCATCGGCGAGGGCATCACCGGCTGGGTCGCGAACGCGCGCGTGCCGCTCGCGGTGCGCGACGTGCGGAATGAGCCGCGGTTCAAGTGGGTCCGCGCGGTCGACCAGGAGCGCTTCACGTCGATGCTCTCGGTGCCGCTCGTCATCCGCGACGAGGTCATCGGCGTGATGAACGTGCAGACCGTCGAGCTGCGTGAGTTCCTGCGAAGCGAGATCGACTTCCTGCAGACCATCGCGAATCAGGT
>JBBQHN010000176.1:0-2452 GCA_038324015.1 Candidatus Limnocylindria bacterium
GTTGGCCGCATGAAGAAGAAGATCCTCGCCGCCCGCGAGGCCATCGAAGGCGGGGTCGGTGAGGTCGTGATCCGCAGCGCGACCGGCGATCCGCAGGTGCGGACGGTCATTCACGCATGAGCGATGTGATCGCGCGCGAGAGCGCACACAGCTCCGGCCTCTACCAGAAGCGCGACGTCGTCCTCGTGCGCGGTGAGGGTGCGGTCGTGTGGGATGACACCGGTCGCGAGTACATCGATTGCGTCGGCGGGCAGGGGATCGCGAACCTCGGTCACGGGAACGCTGCGGTCGCCGATGCCATCGCGGCGCAAGCGCGCACGCTCGCAAGCTGCACCGAGCTCTTCTACAACGATCGCCGCGCCGAGCTGTACGACAAGCTGACGGCGCTCCTGCCCGCCTCGCTCGACCGAATCTTTCTGTGCAACAGTGGCACCGAGGCCGTCGAAGGAGCGCTCAAGTTCGCCCACGTCGCCACGAAGCGCAGCCGCGTCGTCGCGACGATGCGCGGGTTCCACGGCAAGACGATGGGTGCACTGTCCGCGACCTGGGGACCGGAGTACCGGGAGCTGTTCGGCCCGCTCCTGGAGGGCTTCACCCACATCCCGTTCAACAAGACCGAGGCGCTCGACGGTGCCATCACGACGGAGACATCCGCATTCATCCTCGAGCTGGTCCAGGGCGAGGGCGGCGTGCGCCCGGCCACGACGGAGTTCGTTGCCGAGGCTGCGCGGGTCTGTCGCGAGCGCGGTGCGATGCTCATCATCGACGAGGTCCAGACGGGCTATGGGCGGACCGGCACGATGTTCGCACTCGAGCAGTACGGCGTGGTTCCCGATCTCCTCTGCCTGGCCAAGGCGATCGCCGGTGGTCTGCCGATGGGCGCGATCGCGTTCTCGCAAGTCCTCGGCGAGCTGCCGAAGCGGTCCCATTCGACGACCTTCGGCGGCAACCCGCTCGCCTGCGCCGCCGCGATCGCGACGATCGACGAGCACCGCCGGCTCGGCCTCTCCGGGAACGCCGCGGAGCGGGGTGCGCAGCTGCAGGCAGGGCTGCGTTCGATCGGGTCGCCGAAGATCCGCGAGGTGCGCGGGCTCGGGCTGCTGCAGGGCATCGAGCTCAAGGAGAACTCGGGACCGACGCTCAAGGCGTTGCAGGACCAGGGCGTGCTCGCGCTGGGCGCGGGACCGACGGTCGTCCGCTACCTCCCGCCGCTTGTGATCAGCGCGCCGCAGATCGACGCGGTCGTCGCGGCCACGCGCGCGGCGCTGGGCTGAGATGGGACTTGGCCTAAGCAAGGCCACGATCGACGCCCTCGGGCGCCGCATCGCGAAGGCAGCTACGCCGCATCCGGCGGACCTCGCCACGCTCGCGACCATCCAGCGCGAGCAGGCCCGCGCGCTCGATGCGGTCACGGATGTCTTGCTCCGCGAGCTCGGTACGCCGCCGCGCTTCGGCCGCGCCGCACTGGCTATCACGTCCCGCGTGAAGACCGTGCGTTCGCTCCTCGACGCGGTCGGCCGCCGCGAGTCGGTCAGCGACGCGCAGGACGCCGTCGGGATCCGGATGGTCGGTGCGCTGAACCTCCACGAGCAGGACGCGCTCACCGAGCGACTCCTCGGCGCGTTGCCGGATTCGAAGGTGATCGATCACCGGCGGAGGCCGCAACGGGGATACCGCGCCGTCCACATCGTGGCCCGATATTCGGGCGTCACGGTCGAGATCCAGATCCGCACGCGGTACCAGCACGCGTGGGCGGAGGTGACCGAGCGCATCGGCGACGCCTGGGGTCACGGGATCCTGCATGGCCTGAAGCCGGCCGGTCGCAATGCGGCCGAGATCAGGAAGCGCGCGGAAGCGCTCGAGCGGTGGGAGGAGACCGCCGATCGGATCGCGCGTCTCGAGCAGGAGACGATGCGCCTCACCGACATCCTCTCGGACCGGATCCAGGCCGCACTCCGATCGGACCCGATGCTGAAGCCGGTCGAGGCCGCGACGCGTCTCATCTCGCAGGATCCATCGCAGACGAATGGCATCCAGGCGGCGGAGGCCGCGATCGCGGCGGCGCTGCGCGATGGCGGGATCGAGCTCCCGGCGCTCGTAGACTCGGCACGATGAACCACTACGTTCTCGCCTACCACCGCGCGCGTGGCGCACTGCTCGAGGAACACGAGTTCGCGCCCGCGGACGTCGACGCGGCTTGGGCGCGCCGCGACGCGCTGATCACGGGATCGATCGCCGATCGCGATATCGAGGTCGTCCTCCTGCGGGCAGCTTCCCGCTCCGACCTCTTGAAGACCCATGCCCGCTACTTCTCGTCCCTCCAGGACACCATCGCTGCTGCCTAGCGACATCGAGCTCGCGCCGGACGACGTAGCCCTGGTCGGTGGGCTCGTGGCGATCCCATCCGTGTCGCGCGGCGAGCGCGACGCCGTCGAGTGGCTCGTGGACCGCA
>JBBQHN010000177.1:0-2388 GCA_038324015.1 Candidatus Limnocylindria bacterium
GAAGCCGCTGAAGGCGGCGCCGATCGCGAATGCGAGCAGCTTCACGCGGACCGTGTTGACGCCCATCGCGGCCGCGGCGACCTCATCCTCACGGACGGCCATGTACGCCCGTCCGACGCGCGACGTCCGAAGGTTGTTCACCAGGACGATGCACGCGCCGACGAGGACGACCATGATCACGTAGAAGCCGAGCGGCGAGTTGATCTTGAGGTCCTGGACGATCGCCAGCGGATCGCCAGACCACGGTCCCTGGACCCAGAACGGCAGCTCGGGCTTGTCGAGCGCGGAGATCCCATTCACACCGCTCGTCCACTCCGACAGGTTCTTGAACACCCGGGGCACGATCTCACCGAAGCCCAAGGTCACGATCGCGAGGTAGTCGCCGCGAAGCCGCAAGGTCGGCGCGCCGAGGATGACGCCGAAGCCTGCAGCGACGAACAGCGCGATGAACAGCACGATCCAGAAGGGCAGATGGACGGTCGTGTGGAGCGGCGTGACCAGCAAATGGTCCGAGGCGATGAAGGCGTAGGTGTACGCGCCGATGGCGAAGAACGCGGCGTACCCGAGGTCCAGGAGTCCCGCGAAGCCGACGACGACGTTGAGGCCGATCGCGAGCAGCACGTACACGCCGGCGTCGGCGAGGACGCTGATGAGGAAGTCGCCCTGGCCGCCGGTCGAGAGCTGCGCCCAGATCGGGTAGAGGATCGCGACGATCGTGATGATGGCGTAGACGAGCGGGTTCGGATCGGCGCGTGGATCGGTCTCCCAGACCTTGCGGATGGCCCGGATCACTTCTCCGGCACTCGCATCCCGAGGATCCCGGTCGGACGGAACACGAGGATCATGATGAGGATCGCGAAGATGATGACCTGGGTCCAGGCCGAGTCGAAGTACCCGTCGGAAAGCGACTGGATCATGCCGATGACAAGGCCGCCGAGTGCCGCACCCTGGATGTTGCCGATGCCGCCGAACACGGCGGCGGTGAACGCCACGAGGCCGGCGGAGAAGCCGAGATCGAAGGCGATGTTGTTGAAGTACAGGCCGTAGATCATGCCGCCCGCGCCGGCGAGCAGCGCCCCGATGAAGAACGTCGCGGCGATGGTGCGGTTGATGTCGATGCCCATGAGGCCCGCAGCGTCGCGATCCTGTGCCGTCGCCCGCATGGCCTTGCCGAGCCTCGAGCGCTCGACGAACAAGCTCAGCCCGGTCATGAGCACGATCGCGATGAGCACCACCGCCACGTCCTTGTACGCGATCGTCGCGCCACTCGCGCCCAACGGGATGGCGTCGTTCGGGAGGATACCCGGGTAGTGGAGGTTGAACGGCCCACGCCACAGGAACATGACACCCTCGAGGACGAACGACATCCCGACCGCGGTGATGAGCGGCGCGAGCCGTGGCGCGTGGCGCAGCGGACGGTAGGCGACGCGCTCGATGGCTACGTTGACCACGCCGCACACGAGCATCGAGAGGACGAAGATGGCAAGGAGCGGCAGGATGATGCCGGGTCCCGACGATGTCGCCTCGTTCAGCCCGAAGACCGGGATGAGCCATAGCGAGACGAAGCCGCCGAGCGTGAAGACGTCCCCGTGGGCGAAGTTGATGAGCTCGACGATGCCGTAGACCATCGTGTACCCAAGCGCGATCAGGGCGTAGATCGATCCATCCGCGAGCCCGTACACGACGATCTGGATGAAGTAGGCCGGTCCGAGCGCGACGACCTTCGTCGCGAGGACGATGACCGCGAGGCCGACGAGGATGAAGAGGATGCCGTTGAGGGCCCTGCCACGGCTGCCAGCCATCAGCCGCGTGCGCGCGTTCGCGACGCTGGAGACCACTACGCCTTCCTCCCCGGTGGTGCGAGCGCTACGCGAAGAAAAAAGGAGGGGGCGTTCCCGCCCCCTCCTTCGATCGTCGTCGCTACTGGACGCTGAACTGGCTCTGGAAGACCCAGGCACCGCTCTTCGATGCCCAGAAGGCCATCGTGGCCGACTTCGGGTCACCGTTCGCGTCGAACGCGTACGTGCCGACCGTGCCCTTGAGGCCGCTGGTCGCCTGGACCGCGTCGATCACCTGCTGACGGCTCGGCACCTTGCCGCCGTTCGCGTCGATCGCGCGCTTCACTGCGTCCACGAGGATGAGGGCGCAGTCGTATGCCGGGAAGGTGTACGCACCGAGGTCAGAGGCCTTCGGGTACGCGGCCTTGAAGGCTGCGACCGTGCTGGCCGCGTCCGGGTTCTGTGCGGCGTCGCCGGCTGCGTTGGTGAAGAACATGTTCGCTGACTGGTCGCCGGCGTCCTTGAAGCACTGGTCATCGCCGATGCCGTCAGGACCGGTGAACGGAGTGGTCGCCGCGTCCATGATGCCCTTCATCTGGCTGCGGACGAT
>JBBQHN010000178.1:0-2321 GCA_038324015.1 Candidatus Limnocylindria bacterium
ATCTCGATCAGGCGCTGGCATTGCTGGCGGCGACACCGACGGCCGACCTTTTGAACGGCGGCACCGACCTGATGGTGGACATCAACTTCGGCCGGAAGCGTCCGGAGGCGGTCATCGCGATCGACCGCGTCGCCGAGCTCAGGGCCCTCTCGATCAACGGGACCGTGCGCATGGGTGCGGGCGTGACGTTCACGACGATGCTGGAGCGTGACTGCGGCTCGATCGCGTTACGTGAAGCGGCGCGGACCGTCGGCTCGCCGCAGATCCGGAACGCCGCGACCATCGGCGGGAACGTCGCGACGTCATCTCCGGCCGGCGACTCGCTCCCGGTGCTTGCCGCACTGGACGCGATCATCCACCTTCGCTCGGCTCGCGGCACGCGCACCGTGCCGTTCGCCTCCTTCATGACCGGGCCGAAGAAGAACGTCAGGGCGGCTGACGAGCTGGTGACCGCCGTTGAGTGGAACGATGCCGGGCCGGCGCAGGTCTTCATGAAGGTCGGGACCCGCAATGCCATGGTCATCGCGGTCGCCGGTCTGGCACTCGTCGTCGATCGTGGTCGTATGCGGATCGGCATCGGTCTCGGCTCGTGCGGACCGACGATCCTGCGCGCCCCGGACGCGGAGCGGTTCGCAGCCGGCCTCTGCGCTGAGGCTGGCTGGGAGCCGTTCACGCCGAGCAACGCGACGTGCGCCGAGTTCGGCGCGATGGTCGCGGCTGCTGCGAAGCCCATCGATGACGTGCGCGGTACCGCCGCGTACCGCCGCCATGTCCTGTCGGTCATGGGTGCACGCGCGCTCGCGCGTGTTGCGAGGATGAGCTGATGCGCGTCGAACTCATTGTGAACGGAGCGGTGCGCACCGCCGAGGCGCGCGATGGTGAATCGTTGCTCTCGTTCCTGCGCGAGGAGCTCGCGCTGCCGGGCAGCAAGAACGCCTGCGAGCAGGGCGAGTGTGGTTCGTGTTCGGTCATGCTCGACGGTACGCTCGTGTGCAGCTGCCTGGTCCTCGCGGCCACCTGCGCGGACAAGAAGGTCGAGACGGTCGAGGCCCTGTCGGCAACCGGGACACTGCACCCGCTCCAGCAGGCGTTCCTCGACGCGGGCGCCGTGCAGTGCGGCTTTTGCACGCCCGGCTTCATCGTCGCCGCGAACGCGCTCCTGCGGCGCAACCCCGAGCCGAGCGATGCCGAGATCCGCGAGTCGCTGTCGGGGAACATCTGCCGCTGCACCGGGTACGGCAAGATCCTTGAGGCCGTGCACGCGGCCGCAGTCCGGGCGCGATGACGGTCATCGCCCGGCCACGTATCCGCGGCACGGTCGGAGAGTCGGTCATCCGACCTGACGGCCCGCCAAAGGTGAAGGGCGAGTTCGAATACGCGAGCGACCTTTGGCAGGACGGGATGCTGCACGGCGCGACGTTGCGCAGCCCGCACGCGCACGCGCGCATCGTGCGCATCGACACGACGAAGGCGAAGGCGATCCCCGGCGTGCGGGCGGTCCTCACCCACGAGGATCTGCCGACGGACGAGCTGTTCGGGCTCATGAAGAGCGACCAGTACCCGCTCGCCCGCACGAAGGTCCGCTTCATCGGCGATCCGGTCGCCCTGGTCGCGGCTGACGATGACCGGACGGCGCGCGACGCCTGCAAGCTCATCGCGGTCACGTACGAGCGCCTCGATCCGATCACGGACCTGATCGCCGCGCTGCAGCCCGATGCGGCGCCGATCCACGACCGCGGTAACGTGATCGATGCCGTCCACCTCGTACACGGCGACCCGAGCGTCCGCGCGGACGTCGAGGTCGAGGGTGAGTACGAGGTCGGCATGCAGGATCAGGCAGCCCTCGGCCCAGAGGCCGGACTTGCGATCCCTGACAGCGACGGTGGCGTGACCCTGCATATCGCGACGCAGTGGCTGCACGAGGATCTCCGCCAGATCGCACCGTGCCTCGGACTTCCCGAGGAGAAGGTCCGGCTCGTGATGTCCGGCGTCGGCGGTGCGTTCGGAGCACGCGAGGACGTGACGCTGCAGATCCACGCGTGCCTGCTGGCGCTCGCGACGAAGCGCCCGGTGCGCATGACCTACGGCCGCGAAGAGTCGTTCTACGGCCACGTGCACCGTCACCCCGCGCGCCTCTTCTACCGACACGGCGCGACGAAGGACGGAACGCTCGTGTCGACGCACGCGACGATCGTGCTCGACGGCGGCGGGTACGCGTCATCCAGCCCCGCGGTCATCTCGAACGCGGCCTGCTTCGCCGCAGGCCCGTACCGTGTCCCCAATGCGGAGGTGTGGAGCGTCGGCGTATACACGAACAACCC
>JBBQHN010000179.1:0-2318 GCA_038324015.1 Candidatus Limnocylindria bacterium
CGAGGCTCTCCGGCCGGATGCAGAGCTGCACCTGTGCGCCGCTCGCGAGTGCGGTGCCCTCGGGGATCTTCACCTGTGCGTGCGACGGCCCGAGCGACACGGTCGCGACGCCGTCCTTGGTCTCGCGCACGACCGCGGGCACGAGGTTCACCGCACCGACGAAGTCCGCGAGGAATGCGGTCTTCGGGTGGTAGTAGATGTCCCACGGCGCGCCGGCCTGTTCGACCTTGCCCGCGTTCATCACTGCGACCCAGTCCGACAAGGAAAGCGCCTCGTCCTGATCGTGCGTGACGTAGACGAACGTCATCCCCAGGCGCTGCTGCAGCGCGCGCAGCTCCCAGCGCAGGGACTCGCGGAGCTTCGCGTCGAGATTGGACAGCGGCTCATCGAGCAGGAGGATCTCGGGTTCGACCACGAGCGCGCGGGCGACCGCGACCCGCTGCTGCTGGCCGCCCGAGAGCTGGTTCGGCTGGCGATCGCCGAGGCCGGTAAGGCCGACGAACGTGAGCGTGTCCTCGACCTTCGCTCTGACCGCGGCCTTGGACTTCTTCTGCAGCTTCAGTCCGTACGCGACGTTGTCGAACACGCTCATGTGCGGGAAGAGGGCGTAGTCCTGGAACACCATGGCAGCGCCACGCTTGTGCGCGGGCAGGTCGTTGATCCGGCGTCCGCTGAGCTCGATGTCGCCGGCGTCCGGGTCGTAGAAGCCCGCGATCATCCGGAGCGTCGTCGTCTTGCCGCAGCCCGATGGCCCAAGGAGCGTCGCGAACGAACCGCGCGGCACCTCGAACGAGACGTTGTCCACTGCGGTCGAGTCGCCGAACCGCTTCGTGACATCGGTGAGCCTGAGGTGTGCGTCAGCCACCACGGAATCCTGTCACAGCGAGGCGCCCGCCGAGGCGGCCGATGATCAGGAGGACGATGACCGCCATGCCGACGTCGCCGACGGTGAAGGCGGCTGCCCCGCCCCAGTCGAAGTCGTTCACCAGCTGGAAGATGGTGATCGTCGCGGTCGTGGACCGCGGGGTGAACAGGAAGATCACCACCGACAGCGTCGTGACCGCCCGAACGAACGTGGTCACGAACCCCACCTGGACGGACCCACCGAGCATGGGCACGAGCACGTCGCGGAAGCCGCGGAGGCTCGATGCGCCCAGGCTCGTGGCCGCCTCGTCGATCGACTTGTCGATCTGGCGCAGGCCGACGGTGACCGCCTGGTACGCGACCGGGATGTTCCAGAAGAGGAGCGCGATGACGATGAGCTGCGCCCGAAGGTCCGGCTGGCCGAAGAAGCCGGCGAGCTCATCGGACCACGGCTGGTTGAACGCGGTCAGATAGCCGATGCCGAAAAAGATGCCCGGGACCGCGGCCGGCATGATCAGCAGGAAGTCAAAGATCTTCCGCCCTGGCCAGGTGCCGCGCTGAACGACGAAGCCGGCGAAGAGCGCGAAGATCGAGCAGCCGATCGCGGCGAACATGCTGTAGACGAACGAGTTCTGCAGTGATGTCGCGTGCGCGCCGAGGTACTCGAAATGGTCGAACGTGGGCTTGAGGTTCGTGGGGAAATACAGGGTGAGCGCGCTCACGATGAGCGTGCCGTACACGAGCAGGATGATCCCGGCGAGGGCCAGGCACGCCGTGAAGCAGGCGCGTGTGAGCAGCGGAGGCACTGGCGGGCGCGGCATCGATGAGGCCTTGCCCCCGACCGTCACGAACGAGCGGCCGCGATCGAGTGCGGTCTTCGCGAAATACAGCGACAGCGCGAGCAGGAGCAGGATCGTGCTCACCGCTGCGGCGCCCGAGAAGTCTCCGAAGGCTTCGATGAGCGAGTAGGCCTGGGTCGGGAGGACGTTGAACCCGCCGCCGATGAGCTGCGGGTTGCCGAAGTCCTCAAGGATGTAGATCGCACACGTGAGGATCGCGGCTCCGAGCCCCGGTCCCGACAGCGGCAGGGTCACCGAGCGGAACACGCTCCACGGGCCCGCGCCGAGATTGCGCGCGGCCTGCTCGAGACGGGCGTCACTGCGCGACAACACGTCGGCGATGAGCTGGTACGCGAACGGGAAGAAGGCGATCGTCTGCACGCCCCAGACACCCATCAGTCCAAAGACGCTCGGCGACTGCCCGAACACGCCGTACGAGACCAGGCCGCGCGGCCCGAACAGCAGGATGTAGACAGCAGCCACCACGAACGGCGGCGACAGCAGCGGCAGGATGCCGATGATCCGGAAGAACGGCTTCCACGGCATCGGCGTATAGACCATCGCGTACGCGAAGACGAAGCCCAGCAGCACCGCCGTCGTCGTGGAGAGCGCGGT
>JBBQHN010000180.1:0-2279 GCA_038324015.1 Candidatus Limnocylindria bacterium
CATCCGGCCTCGTGTCTGCCGGTTGAGGGCCGGATCGTCGGTGATCCAGAGGAACGAGACCCGCCGGTCGGCATCCGTGTCCAGGTCGGTCGAGCCGAAGAGGAGGGCCTCGATGACCGCGGTCGCGATGACGGTCTTGCCAGACCCGGTGATGGCCGAGAGGGCGAAGGACGAGCGCTCGTCATCGTCCCGCCAATCGCGGCGGCCGCGTCGAATCCGCTTGAGCACCTCCAGCGCTGCGTCGCGCTGGTAGTCGCGGAGCTCGTACCGCATCAGGCCCGTCCACGCTCTGGCAGGAACATCGACAGGTAGGTGTCGTACAGGCGCACGGTGTCCATCGACGCGGGCAGTTCGGCAGCGATCCCCGCGAACACAGTCGGCGAGTACGTGACGATGAAGGCGGTCCTTGCGGTCTCCGGCCGGGCGGACATGAAGCTGCGCCAGCGGTCCTCGTCGAACAGCACGCCGTAATGGTCCGTCCAGACATACGGGAGCGGCGCGCCTGCGTCATCGGCGCGTCGCGCGATCGGGCCCTGGCCGCCGGCCCGGAGCCACAGCAGTGGTGCGATGTCGTCGAAGGCTTGCCCCAGGTCGATGTCGTCGGCGTCGAGGTAGCGAAGCACCAAGAAGGCGACGTTCTCCTCGAAGCCCGTGGCCATCGCGAACTCGTCCGTGAACTTGTAGTCGCCGGCGATGGGCTCGCCGTCCGGCCTCTTGCCGGTGATCGCCGCGGTCACCCTGGGTCGCGTGATGTGCTCGAAGATGCCGAGCGCCTCCCACTTGGGGTCACCCGGTCGGAGCCCGCGGTTCCGGAGCTCCTTCGCCTCGTCGACGGACACCTCGTTGTTCGTGACCATGATCGATTGCCTGCGCCCGCCATCCTGCCGGTTCAGCCGCGCGACGGCGTGCGCGGTCGTCCCCGACCCGGCGAAGAAGTCCAAGACGACGGCATTCGGCTTGTCCTTGACGACGAGCCGGAGGGTGTCCTCGACCGCATAGAGTGACTTCGGGAACGGGAAGCGTCGCCCCGGGATCAAGGAGCGGAGGAGCCCCGTCCCGTGCGCCCCAGCGTCGTGAGATGTCTCTCGCCACACGGTGGTCGGCTTGCTCGCTCTACCTCCGGGGATCGTCACGATCTTGCTGCCGTCGGACCGAACCCCGGTCACGAGGTACTCGCCGGTAGCGACTCGATCCTGAGCGTCCGTCGTGACATAGGCGATCACATACGGGGCGTTCGCTGCGTGACCTTCGCTCACGCGCGCGAAGCCTCCGTCGATCGTTCTCCTCAGGGTCTGCGGCACCATTCCCCAGGTCATTTCGATGCCGTCGGGGTTGACCGGCCACAGAGTCACGAGACCTGGCTCATCGGGGATGCTGTGGCGGTCGACCTCTCGGGGAATTGGCTCCCCAATCCTCGCGACGAAAGGCCCTGACTCGCCGCTCGGGTCGATGTAGATCGGATAGAACTGCTTCGGCCGTCCCTTGTCGCGGGTGCTGTTCATGGACGTGCGTCGAAGGTAGGGCAACCGCACCTCGGTGTCGGCGCTCGCGCCCGTCGGGACCGTGACACCTGCCTTGCCCAAGAAGACATGGAAGAGGAATTCGTCGACGCGCGAGAACTCATTCTCTCTGCTGGTGCCGCGAGGGCTGATCGTGACACTCACCATCTGAATCCTCGCCGCGCCGAAGGTCTGCTCCAGCAGCAGCCCCAGCCGCAGATACTCCTTCTCGTCGATGGCCACGATGAGGACGGAGTCGTCGGGGTTCAGTAACTCCTTGGCGAGCTTCAGGCGCCGCTCCATGAATGCGAGCCACTTGCTGTGGCGATACGCGTCGGTGTCGTCGACGTAGTCGTTGTTGTACTTCCAGTCGCGGGCGCCGCTGTTGTACGGCGGGTCGATGTAGATGCAATCGACCTTGCCCGCGTGGGTGAAGCGCAGCGCCTCGAGCGCGTGGTGGTTCTCGCCGTTGATGATCACGTGGTACGGCTTGTCGCCACCGCGCTCGACCGAGCCAACGCGCCGAAAGCCAGGGAGAACGGGCTCGCCGAAGTCGGAGATCACCACGAGCGAGTCGACAGGTGCCCGCTCCTGACCACCGGCCGCGTGGTCCCCTCGCTGGAGGTACGAGCCGTCCGCCTCGCGGACCTTGGAGATCGTGGCCACGTCGCCGCGGATCGCGATGACCTCAAACGTCGGGCTGTCATCGTCGTCGCGGCTGACCACTTGGGAACCCACGCGGATCGGGTGCTGCGGCAGACGCACGCGCTCGGGGATGTG
>JBBQHN010000181.1:0-2236 GCA_038324015.1 Candidatus Limnocylindria bacterium
TTCACCCATCTTCCGTGAGGGAGCTCCTGTGACCGGCACGCTCTGGCTGACCCTTGGTGAGGCGAGCCGCATGCTCGGTGTCGACCCCGACACGCTCCGCCGCTGGGCCGACAACGGGAAGGTCGACGTCCTCAAGACACCAGGCGGGCACCGCCGGTTCCTGCGGAGCTCGATCGAGTCGATGCTCCCCCGTCCGCGGCAGCCCGCGCGGCAATCGCTCAGCGCGATGGGTGAGCCGCCGGACCGCATTGCCGCGGAGTTCCTGAAGCGCGTGCGCTCGGACATGGCCGACCAGGACTGGCACACGCGCTTCGACGACACGTCGCTGCGGTGGTTCCGCGAGCGCGGCATTCGCATGAGCGATCTGCTCATCGGTTATCTCGACGCCGTGCGCCGGCCGGGCCGCGATCAATACCTCGCGCAGGCCGCCGCGCTCGGGCGCGAATACGGCGTGGCCGCGAAGGAGCGCTCGCTTTCGCTCGGTGAGGCGACGCAGGCGTTCCTGTTCTTCCGTGCGCGGTTCCTCTCGGAGATCGCGAACGTCGCGCGCCGGCGCGCCCTCGAAGCGAATCAGGCGGCCGCCCTCTTCGAGGAGGCGGATCGCGCCCTCGACACGGTGATCCTCGCGCTCATCGACGGCCACCGGAGCATCTAGGGTTGCGGCCATGACCGGTACGAAGGCGCTCGGCGAGCGCGCGATCCGCGCCATCGACGACCACCGTGCGGAGCTCATCGCACTCTCGCTCTCGCTGCACGGTGACCCTGAGATCGGTTACCAGGAGCGCCGCTCCGCAGAGAAGCTCGCCGCCTACCTCGAGGTCAACGGATTCACGGTGAAGCGCGCGTACCGCGGCGTCGAGACCGCGTACCGCGGCGACGCCACCGGCAAGGGCGACGGACCGACCATCGCGATCCTCACCGAGTACGACGCCCTCCCGGACATCGGCCACGCCTGCGGCCACAACCTCATCGCGATGATGGGCACCGGTGCGGCGATCGGCGTCCGCGCCGTGCTGGACGAGCTTCCCGGGCGCCTCGCCGCGATCGGCACGCCCGCGGAAGAAGGCGGCGGGGGCAAGGTCGCGCTCGTGCGCGCGGGCGGCTTCGACGACGTGGATGCCGCGATGATGGTCCACCCCTCGTCGCGGACCCTGTCGGGCCGGACGTCGCTCGCATCGAACCGCGTCGACCTCGAGTTCACCGGCAAGGCCGCGCACGCGGCGGCGCAGCCGGACCGTGGCATCAACGCTCTGGACGGCGTGATCCAGACCTTCAACAACGTGAACGCGATGCGCCAGCAGCTGCGGCCCGAGGCACGTGTGCACGGGATCATCACGCGCGGCGGCAGCGCGGCCAACATCATCCCCGAGTACGCGATGGCGAAATTCAGCGTCCGCGCGCTCGACCGTCGTTACCAGCAAGAGGTCCTTCAACGGTTCATCGCCTGCGCCGAGGGCGCGGCGACGGCGACCGGGACCAAGCTCAAGATCACGGTCTACGAGAACTCGGGCTACGAGAACATGGTGCCCTCGCAGCCACTGGCCGACCGGTGGGCGGCGCACATGCGCGCGCTCGGCCAGACCGTCCAGACGACGACCGACGACGAGCGCATGGGCTCGACCGACATGGGCAACGTCAGCCAGATCCTTCCGTCGATCCATCCGTATGTCGGGATCGCCCCCGACGGCACGCCCGGGCACTCCACCGCGTTCCGCGATGCGGCCGCGACGGGTGAGGCGCACGCCGCCGCGCTGTTCGCCGCGAAGGCGATGGCGCTCGTGACCATCGACGTGCTCACGGACCCCGCGCTCCTCGACGCTGCGCGCGCGGACTTCGAGGAGCGACGCGTCCTGGGCATCGTCAAGGGCAAGGCCTGAGCCTTCCCCGCGACGTCCGCCTGCTGGTCGTCGTTCAGCTCCTCTGGGGTCTCGGCTTCGGGCTCATCGGCCCACTTCAGCCCCTGTACCTCGAATCGCTCGGGGCAGACCCGGGTCAGATCGGCCTCGTCTTCGGGGCCGGCAACATCGTCGGCGCGCTGCTGGTGCTCCCGGCGGGATTCCTCGCGGACCGGCGCGGCCGCCGCCTCGTCATCGTGGGGAGCGGCGTCGCCGGCCTGCTCGGGGTGCTCACCCTCCTCCCGTTGACGCACTGGGAGGGCGCCTTCATCAGCTCGGCGCTCTACTGGGCTGGCACCGCAGCGCTGCCGGTCATGAGCGCGCACGTCGCGGCACAGGCC
>JBBQHN010000182.1:0-2128 GCA_038324015.1 Candidatus Limnocylindria bacterium
GCAGACCTCCAACCCGTCCATCCGGGGCATCGCCACGTCGAGCAGGATGAGGTCCGGTTCGGAGCGCGACACGCATTCCAGCGCCGCGATCCCGTCGGCCGCCTGCTCCAGGGCATAGCCCTTGCTGCCCAGCTGTGCCGCGAGGAGCTGACGGTTCGACGGGATGTCGTCCACGATGAGGACGCGAGCCGGCCGTTGGCCGACGACGGTCACCGCGCGACGTCCGGCGAGCGTTCGAAGCGACGGACCGCCGCACGGAGCGCCTCAGGCTCGATCGGCTTGGTCAGAATCAGCGCAAAGCCGACGTCGCGAATAAGGGCGAGCTGCTCCGGCAGCACGGATGCGGTGAGCGCGACGATCGGCGTGCGCAGGCCTGCGGCGTGCAGGGCGCGGCACACGGCGTCCCCACGCATGCCAGGAAGCGCGATGTCAAGGACGATCAGGTCGAACGGCACAGCGAGCGCCCGGTCGCGGCCGGCGATGCCATCACGCTCGACGACGATCGTATGGCCGTCGGGTTTCAGCGCCGCGACGAAGAATTGGCCGTTCAGGGGGTCGTCCTCAACCAGAAGCAGCTTCAATCGGACCTCCTGACACAACCAGGCGCGCAAGCCAGCGATCGAGCCGGGCCGAGTCGAGCGGCTTGCGCAGATGATCGTCGACATCGAGGGCGCCAATGACGCCCTCGTCCTCGGCGCTCACGATGACGACCGGGATCCGCACGGGGACCGGACCTGCCGGACGGCCGCGGTGAACGGGTCAGATCGCAAGGATCGCTTCCCCGACCGAGGTCGCGACCTCGCACCGGATCCCGTGGGCCCGCGCGAGCGCGATCAGCAGGTCGGCGTCGCGGCGATCGTCCTCGACGATGAGCAGCCGAACAGCGTGAGCGGGCGCGATGGCCGCCGGCAGCCGTATGCGGAAGGTACTGCCCGTGCCCGGGACGCTCTCGAAGGAGATCGATCCGCCGTGCAGCTCGACCAGCTGCTTGGTGAGGGCTAGCCCGAGACCGGTACCCGCGGCGTCCGATACCGTCTCGTGGAGCCGCACGAACGTGCCGAACACCCGGTCGTGACTTTCCGGCGGGATCCCGATCCCGGTATCGGCGACCTCCAGGACGAGCGCGTCCGCATCGGCTCGGGCCAGGAGGGTCACCGACCCGCCGGCGGGGGTGAACTTCACGGCATTGGAGAGCAGGTTGTCCACGATCTGCCGCAAGCGGACGGGATCGGCTGAGACCGCGACATCGCTCGCCGAATAGACGAACTGGACCCCATGACTTTCCGCGGCGAGGCGAGCCGAGGCGACAGCCGGCTCAAGGAGGGCGGAGAGCACGATCGTCTGGCGGTGAAGCTCGATCTTGCCGGCTTCGACTCGCGACAGGTCGAGCACGTCGTTGATCAGGCCGAGGAGGTGCCGGCCGGCGTCGTAGACATTTTGGAGGTATCCGCGCCGCTCGCCATCGAGCTGCACTTGCTCCAACAGCAGCTTGGAGAAGCCGAGGATCGCGTTCAGCGGGGTCCGTAGCTCGTGGCTCATGTTGGCCAGGAACGCGGACTTGGCGACGCTCGCCGCCTCGACGATCTGCTGGTGTGCCTCGAGGGTCGCCACCCGCTTCTGCTCGGTGAGATCGATGGACGCAACAACGACGCAGGGCTCGCCGTCGATCAGGGTCCGCTGGGCGCTCCATAACACCGCGATCGATGTGCCCGTCTTTCCTCTGACGTTGATCTCGACCGCTGTGCCGGTCTGCAACGCCTCGGCGACGTCCGCGACCATTGCCGGGTCGAAGAACACCTCGAGCTCGTCGGCGCTGTGGCCGAGGACCTCGTCGCGGGCGTAGCCCATCAGCTTCAGCCACGCATCGTTCACCGCGACGTATACGCCATCCGCAAGCCGCCTGATCACGGAGGGGACCGGACTTGCGTCGAAGTACGCGGCGAACCGCCGCTCAGAGGCCCGGTATCGGGTCAGGTCGACCGTGCCAATGATCAGTGAAGGCTCGCCATCGATGCTCGTGAGATGAGCGTTGCTGAGGACCTCGAGCTCCGCTCCGGCCTGGGTTCGCATGCGCAGCCGCAGGTCCGCGATGCCGGTGGGCTGCGTGGCCGTGACGCGGGCGCCGTCG
>JBBQHN010000183.1:0-2067 GCA_038324015.1 Candidatus Limnocylindria bacterium
TGACCTGCCCGGTGCTCGGCGTGCCGGTCGAGCCGACCCCGACAGGACCGATCGGCGGATCGGGATTGCGCGATGCGGCCTCTTCATCCGCTCGCTTCTTCGCCGCCTCTTCATCGGCGCGGCGCCTCGCTTCTTCGTCACGCCTCTGGTCCTCGAGCCGCTTTGCCTCGATCGCCTTCTGCGCTTCCTCGGCCTTGCGAGCCTCCTCGACCTTCTTGGCCTGCGAGCTCTTCACCGCGGAGTCGAGCCGCTGGATGCTGGCATCGATCTCGGCACGCTTGTCGGTGCCCGGGACCTTGTCGAGGTACGCCTTGTAGTACTGGACCGCCGGCTCCGCGTCCCCGAGCTTGTCGTAGCAGAGCGCGAGGTTGTAGTTGTTCAGATCCGCGGGCGCGAGCTCCTGCGCGGCCGAGAACTCCTTGATCGCGACCTTGTAGTCGGCCGAGGCGTACGCCTTCTGACCCGCGATGTAGTGCGTGCGTGCATCGCCGCGAGCATCAGCCCACGCGAGCGTCACGCTCGCGCATAGCGCCATGAAGATCAGGAGTAGATGTTTCGGTTGGCGCATAAGTCCTTGTTGTCGGCAGTGGGAGTGTCTCTCCGGAGGTGTGCCACATGCGGTGACCTCAGGCACTTCAGTCGAGATTACAGCCGTGGCTCGCGTCGTCGGGATGGTGGTCGCAGTACTGCTTCCGGCACCCCGCGGACATGTTGACCACGGTGTTCGTGCAATCGACTCCGGGCGGCGGATTGTGGGTTGCACCCGAACCGTTGTGCTGGACCGCGCCGCTGCCCTGATGGGGCGGAATGGGGTTGGATTTCACCGGCTCGAGCGTGACCTTCACGCGACCCAGCTTGCCGTCGACGGTGATCGTCTTGTCCTTGTAGCCCTTGGCCTTGACGGTGATCGTATGGACGTCGCCCGGGCGTACCGCGACGATGCCGTTCAGCACCGGCACGCCGCCCTCGAGCACGTCGAACTTTGCCACGTTCGCGTCGATCACCACGTCGACCGGCGGTGGGCCGAGGCTCGGCGTCGAGCTGCCCGAGCCGGATCCGTCGTGCTGAACGGTCATGTCAGAACCATTCGAACCGGTGGTTGCCGATCCGTTCGATCCCATCGCGACGATCGCAGAGCCCGATCCCGAACCGAGCTCCGGCTGCTTCGCCGATCCAGAGCCCGAGCCCTCTGCGACGAGCGCTGATCCGGAACCGGTCGAGCCCGAGCCCGAGTCTTTGTTGTTCATCACGACGAACGCCGCGATGCCGCCACCGGCGAGCAACACGACCAGGATCGCGATGATCAGGCCGGTGTTGCTCTTCTTGCCGACCGAGACGACCGACGCCGACGGATCGTAGAGGCCGGGGTGCATGACCGGCTGGCTCGACTGCGCGTTGACGTGCTGCGGAGTCGCGAGCCCGTGCGGAGCGCTCTGCACGTTCGCCGCGATCGTCGGCGTGTACGCCGCACCGGCGATCGGCGGTTGCATCGGTCCCGGCGTCGGCTGCGCCAGGTGCTGGCTCGACCCGACGGGGAACGCCTCCATGTACGTGCTCATGCCGGCGCCCGCGATGCCGCGATAGACCGCGATCAGCGCGTTGACGAGCTCGTCCATCGAGCCGTAGCGCTGCGCCGGATTCTTCTGCATGCAGCGCGTGATGATCTCCGCGAGCCCCATCGGCAACGCGCGACCCGCCTTCTGCGCACGCTGGGTCACGGGCTCGGGTTCCGACGTGATGTGCTGGGTGAGGATGCCCATGAACGACTCGCCCTGGAACGGGAGCGAGCCGGCGAAGCACTCGTACATGATCACGCCGACCGCGTAGATATCGGTCCGCGCGTCGACGGGATTTCCGAGCGCTTGCTCCGGCGCCATGTAGAACGGCGTGCCGAAGATCGTGCCCGTCCGAGTCAGGTGGTTCTGACCGTCGTTGCCGCTGACCTTCGCGATGCCGAAGTCGAGGATCTTCGGGACGTCCTCGTTGTTCGGTCCGATCGTGACGAAGATGTTCTCGGGCTTCATGTCGCGATGGACGATGCCCTTCGCGTGCGCGGCCGCGAGCCCG
>JBBQHN010000184.1:0-2044 GCA_038324015.1 Candidatus Limnocylindria bacterium
CGTCGACGAAAACGTCCAGGAGGCGTTCACAGCGCCAGGCGACGAGATGGAGCGGGCGTTCTACGGCTACAGCGTCCTGTTCTGCCTGCCGAACACGATGGCGGACGAAGGATCCGTGGCCACCGGAACGGTCATTCGCCCATCCACGATGCGCCGGTACGCGCTGGATGCCGGCTTCTCGAAGGTCACGGTCCTGCCGATCGAGAACCAGGTCTTCCGCCTCTACCGGCTGGAGCCCTGAGCCGCGTGGCCGGATGACGAGGACCATCGACTTCGGGCCACAGTGGAGCGCCTCGCTCAGCCGTGGCCCGGAGGCCGAGCTTCGCGGCTGGGTGGACGCCGCGCTGGCATGGTGCGTCGAGACGGACGCGATCGCGATGCGGCTCTTCCGCAAGACCTCGCCGGAGCGAAAGCCGGATCGCACCTTCGTCACGGAGGCAGACACCTCGATCGAGCGGCGGCTTCGCGATCGAATCGCGAGCGCGTTCCCGACCCACGGCATCGTCGGCGAGGAGCTCGGCGAGGAAAACCCCAAGGACAAGGCCGGAACGCGCTGGTATGTCGACCCGATCGACGGCACCCACAACTACATGCGCGGCGTGCCGATCTTCGGGACCCTCCTCGCCGTCGAGCGCGGCGGGGAGCTGCAGGCTGCCGTCATCTCGGCGCCTGCACTGCGGACCCGCTGGGGCGCCTGGCGCGGCGGCGGCGCCTGGGCGTTCTCCACGATCGGCGGCGCGGCGCCTCGTCGGATCGGTGTCTCGCGAATCGACGACCTCGCCGAGGCCCAGGTCCTCTCGACGAGTGCCGGCGAGATCGAGGCCACCGGCCGCGCACCCGGGATCCGGAACCTGCTCGCGGCGGCGTGGCGTGAACGGGGATTCGGCGACTTCTGGAGCTACACGCTGGTCGCGGAGGGCGCCGCCGAGGCAATGGTCGAGGTCGGGCTGAACTCGTGGGACGCGGCGGCACCGTTCCTCCTCGTCGAGGAGGCGGGCGGCCGCGCGACTGACGTCAACGGCGAGCGCACGATCCACGGTGGCTCCTTCGTGGCAACGAATGGGTTGCTGCACGACCGTGTCCTGTCGATCCTTGGAGCGAGCGAGGAGACTGTTCGATGACAGAAGGACCGCTTCCGAATCCGGGCCATGTCGCGTCCTACCCGCTGCCCGATGGCCCGGAGGACCAGACGCGCCGAACGCAGCTCCTCACGACCGAGCACTGGAGCCTGCTCGCGACGCGTTCGATGTCCTGGAACGAGGCGTTCAGCCGGACGAGCACGTTCCTCTCGACGCTTTCCGCAGGGACCGTCTCGCTCGCGCTGGCCGGGCCGGCGATGACATTCGGCAGCGCGTTCACGTTGTTCGCGCTGGTGATCCTCTCGGTGATCCTGTTCCTTGGCGTCTCCACCTACGTGCGTCTCGTGCAGATCAACAACGAGGACCTCTACTGGGTCTACGGCATGAACCGCCTTCGCGGCGCCTATGCGCGGATGGTCCCCGGGATCGAGCACGAGTTCATCACCGGCCACACCGTCGATGCGTCCGGCATCGCGCGAACCTTCGGCGCCATCAACGTGACGACCGAGGTGTCGATGCTCCACGCGTTCATCACGTCGCCGGCCATCGTCGGTGTGATCGCGAGCGTCGTCTTCGGGGTCATCGTCGGCCTTGTGACCTCGAGGGTGGGTGCGACGGAGCTCGTCGCGGTCGGCGCCGGCGCGGCGGGCGCAGCGATCGGCATCGCGCTCATGCTCCGCTACCACCTCACCGAATATCGCAAGTTCGTTGGGCGAATGAGCTCGGTCAACGACGAACCCGATCCCGGCGGCCCGCGTTAGTCGGTCCCCGGACGACGGTCCCCGGGCGGGCTACTCGACCTGGCGGACCGGCGTGAAGTCCCTGAACGACTGGCGACGCTGCCACAGGGTGCTGATCACGACCAGCATCACGGCGGAGACGAACACGATCGTGCCGATGACGTTGACCTGGACCGGGATGCCCCGGAGCGATGCCCCGTAGATGTAGATCGGAAACGTGTCGGT
>JBBQHN010000185.1:0-2029 GCA_038324015.1 Candidatus Limnocylindria bacterium
CATCGCGTTCGAGATGAGCACCCGCGGCGCCCACTCGTGCGTGCGGAAGACGCCGACCGGCTTCCCGGATTGCACGAGCAGCGTCTCATCGTTCTTGAGCCGCTGGAGGGTCGTGAGGATCGTGTCGAACGCCGGCCACGAGCGGGCCGCGCGGCCCGTGCCGCCGTAGACGATGAGCTCGCTCGGGCGCTCCGCGACGTCCGGGTCGAGATTGTTTTGGAGCATCCGGAACGCGGCCTCCTGCGGCCACGCCAGACACGAGAGCACGGATCCGCGCGGTGACCGGACGACACGGGTCGCGACCGCGCTCACGTCCTCACGGCGGCGCATTCGCGCAGGAGCACGTCGGTCCGCACGACCTCGTATGGCGTGGCGGCGGTGTCGTAGAACGTCCTGAGCTCCTCGAGCAGCGGGCGCGCTTCGGCTGGACGACCCGATCGCATGAGGAAGATCGCGTAGTCCCGCTGGATCGCCATTCGCGGAACCAGGTAGCCGGTCCGGCCGATCGTATCGAGCGCCTCGCGATAGAGGCGCTCGGCCTCGGCCGGGTGACCCTCGGCCGCGCGGACCGTCCCGAGCGCCGCGGCGGCCGTCGCGATGGTCAATGTGTCTCCCGAGGCGACTTCCGCGCGCGCCGTTTCGGCCTGGATCCGGGCGTCCTCGACCCGGCCAAGCTTCACCAGCACGTTCGCCAGACGGGTCCTGGTCTCGGCGCGCAGGCCCTGAGATGGGGCGCCGGATAGCAGCTCGATCGCCCGTTCGTAGCTCTCGCGCTCCTCGTCGTGACGCCCGGCGTAGCCGAGCGCGTCCGCGACGAACCAGTGATTCACGCCGATCACGGACCGTTCACCGGTGTCCACCGCCGCCGCGAGCGCCTCCTGCGCGGCCTCTTCGGCACGCTCGAGGTCGCCCTGGCGGAGCGCGTTCCAGACCCTGCTCCGCAACGCGATCGCGCGCTGCAGCGACGAACCGTTTTGAACGGCACGTTCAGCACCGCGCTCCATGTCCGCGGCGGCTTCAACGAAGGCGCCGCCCATGACCGCGTTCACGCCCAGCCAGACGAGGGCCTGAGAGAAGTCCTGCTGCGCCCCGGTGCGCTCCATATGATCCCGCGCGGCGAGGAGGATCCGCCGCTGCGTGACGAGGTCTCCGTGGACCCAAGGGACCCAGGACGATTGCAGCAGGGCCGACGCCACGACCTCGGGATCGCCGATCGCCCGTGCCGCGGCGACCGCTTCGTCGTCCAATGCGGTCGCAGCGCTGCGGTCCTTGTCGCTTTGCGCGAAGGACAGGATCTGGAGGAACTCCACGAGGACGGCCGTCGGCGGCACCGCGCGCAGCTCCGTGACGAGCGAACTGATCTCCTCAAGCATCTCGCGCGAGTCCTCGATGGCCATCCGGGCCCGGGCCACGAGAGCGCGCGTCTCGAGATGCGCAGCCGGAGGGGGTTGGATCACGTCGGCGACGAGGAGCGTCCGGCGATAGAACGCGAGCGCTGCCCGCCAGTCGCCGCGGCGCTGTGCGGTCAGGCCCCCCGTGGTCAGATGCCGGTAAGCGCGACCACCAAGCTCGCCGAGGTCCGGCTCACCGAGCTCGCGCGCGAACTGGAACGACTGTTCCGCGTGGTACGCGACGATGTCCGCGTATTCGCCGATCCGTTCGCCGGCCGTTGCTTCGAGCCAGCGGCCGAACTCGTCGTGCGCGCGGGACCGTTCAGCCTTCGGAATGGACTCATAGGCGACGTCGCGGATCAAAATGTGTCTGAACGTCCAGGCGCGCCCGCCGCCCAGCCCGCGCTCGTCGAGCTCGCTCACAAGGTCGCGCCGGGCCGCGTCCATGAGCAGCGTCTCGATCGTCCCGCCGAGTGGACCCTGGGTCATGACCGCTTCGGGCCAGAAGACCTTTCCAATGACCGCCGCTCGCTGGAGCAGCTGCTTCAGCGCGGCTGGTGACCGGTCGAGGCGGGCGGCGATGAGGCCCTGGAGCGTGGCCGGGACGACGAGCGATCCGATCGACTCCGTCGCGACAT
>JBBQHN010000186.1:0-1993 GCA_038324015.1 Candidatus Limnocylindria bacterium
CGCGCGCGAGCTGCGCGGTGTCGCGCGCCACCAGGCCGGCCCCCTGATAGAGCTGGAACCCGGGCGTGTCGGAGAAGATGCACGGCAGGCCGGCCCAGATCGCCTGCGTCACCACCGCGCTCTGGAAGACGTCCTCGTAAAACAGGACGACTGCGTCCGACGCGACGACGTATTGCCCCATCGTCTCGTACTCCGAGTTGATGATGACGTTGGGGTGCGTGGCCGCGACGCCGGCGACCTCCTGGAAGTAGCCACGCTCCCACTCGGACTCGGTGCCCGACAGCACGAGCACGGCGTCGTCGGGCAGTGCCTCGATCACCTCGATGTAGCGCTTGCGCTTGAAGAAGAAGCCCGGCGAGACGAACACGAATGCGTCCGCCGGAAGGCCGAGGCGTTCGCGCAACGCCCGCTTCGCCGCGGCGTCGGCGGGCAGCACCGTGTCCTCGAGCGGCATGACGACGAGCGGCACGAGGTCGCGCTTGCGCTCGTCGCGCGTGAGCAGGCTCACCCAGAAATTCGAGCGGTGCGAGTGGACGATGAGCCGCTCCGGCAGCCAGCCCATCAGGGCGAGGATCGTCCGGTACGCGAGGAACCAGACCGCGATGCGCAGGGCCACCGAGAGCGCCCGGATCCACTCGACGTACCAGGCGTAGCTCGGCCGGTAGTGGAGCGCGTGCGAGAGCTTGCGGTAGTGGTGGAACTTCTCCGGCTCGATCTCGTGCATCGACGAGACGACCGGGATCCGCCGCCGCCGCAGGCTCGCGAGCGCGCGGACGAACGGGACGTCCCCGAAGATGCCGGCCTCGTGCTCGAAGATCACCGCGTCCGTGTTCGCCGCGATGTAGCGCAGCTTCGTTCGCAGGTCCTTGGCGTCGTGATGCTTCGTTCCCACAAAGGTCGCGCGATGGCCCGCGGCGCGCAGACCGTCGCAGACCGCGAGGGCGTAGTGATGGATGCCCGAGCGCCGGTCGCTGGACACGACCGCGAGCTCGCGCCGCCGGTACGCGGGCAGCTCCCAGTCCGCGAGCGCGAGCGCGCGGGCGAGATCGTCGGCCACGGCGTCCGGGGTGAACGCGCGAAGGTGCCGCTCGCCCCGCGCGATGAGGTCGGCTCGCAGCGCCTCGTCACGCACCGCGCGCTCGAGCGCCGCGGCGACGGCATCCGGTGCGGTGTCCTGCAACAGGATGCCGGCGTCGCCGAGCGTGTCGGGGATCGCGCCGGCCGGGCTGGCCACGATCGGCAGCCGGCTGCGCATCGCCTCGAGCAGCGGTACGCAGAACCCCTCGTGCTCGGAGAGCGTCAGCAGCGCGGTCGCGCCGCGGTAGTACGCCACGAGCTCGGGCATCGACACGCTGCCCGTCAGCGTCACCGCGTCTTCGACGCCGCGGGCGCGGATCTCGGCGCGGACGGTCTCGAGGTAGGCCTCGGACATCGCATGCGACCCGACGAGCCAGAGGCGCGCCGTGCGGTCGCTCTCGCGATATCGCGCGAACGCCGCCACGACCTT
The DNA here is from genome assembly GCA_038324015.1 of Candidatus Limnocylindria bacterium. Classification (GTDB taxonomy): domain Bacteria; phylum Chloroflexota; class Limnocylindria; order P2-11E; family P2-11E; genus UBA4735. Next base: position 1,508 of record JBBQHN010000186.1, read on the forward strand.
GTGCACCGCCTTCTGCGGCAGGATCTGACCGACCGCGAGGATGTCGGTGCGCTCCTCGGCGAGCGTGCGCAGCACGGTCGGGTCGGGGGCAACATCGAAGGCCGACCAGTCGACGATGATCGGGACGACCGCGGTCTTCGCATAGCCGAGACGCACCAGCTCCTGACGGTTGTACTCGCTGTCAGCGATCCCGAGCTCCGCGACCTTCGCGAACTCGGCGAGCTGCTCGCGCCCGATCTCGGAGTAGCGGCGGGCGTGCTCGTTGAGCCCGGTGAAGAAATGGGCGGGCGTGATGTTGTGATAGATGACCGACTTCCGGTGCGGCAGCTTCGCGATGTCCCACATCGCGTCGTTGCCCATCGAGATGTGCACCTGTAGCGACGTCCCGTCGACCGGCCGCTTCTCGAGGTCCCGCCACGGAAACGTGAACTGCGCGACCTCGGGCTTCGCCTCGGCCGCGAACAGATCACTTGCGGCGCCGCGCGA
>JBBQHN010000187.1:0-1940 GCA_038324015.1 Candidatus Limnocylindria bacterium
CAGGGCCGGACGCTCGCTCCCGAGCGCATCGGCCAGCTGGGCCTTCGCGAAGATCACGTCGAGGCCGGCGAGCGCCTCGAGGACGCTGTGCAGGTCCTCGCTCGCCTTCTCGACCGCGCGCGAGAGGCCATCGAGGATGCGCTGGACCTCCTGTTGCTCAGCGAGCTCGGCCTCACGGACGCGGTTGTTCGCCTCGAGGACCTCGAGCGGCTCGATGAAGACGGTGGCGCCGCTCGCGGACTGGTCGTGGACGATGCCCTTCACCGCTCCGCGGTACTCAGATTTCACCGGGACGACATAGCGGCCGCCCCGCTGGGTGACGATCGGGTCCTGGAGGTACCGCGCGAGGTCCGAACGCAAGAGGCCATCGAGCCGGCGCTGCAGGCCCGCTTGAGCCGAGCGCAGCTCGTTGCGCGCCGACGCCAGTGCCACGCTTGCGCGATCGAGGACCTCGCCGGTCCCGCCGATCGCGTGCTCGATCGCGTCGGCGAGCGCGTTCGGGGGCCGTGCGAACCGCGCCCGTGCCGCGAGCGGCGGGTACTCATGGATGTCGCCGAACAGCGCCTGCGCGGCGCGGGTCGTGGACCCGATCGCGAGGAGCCGCTCGGGGTCGAGGATGCCGCCCAGATCCGCACGGCGGAGCGGGTCACGGATGTCCTGCGCGCCGCGCAGCCCTGACGCCGGCTTCGCGCGGACGAGCGCCTTCGCCGCCGCCGTCTCGTCCTGGAGCCGCTCCGCGATCGTGAGGTCGCGCTCGGGCGTGAGCGCGAGGGCACGCTCATGGCCCGGCGCGAAGGACGTGCGCTCCGCGAGCATCTCGCGCACCGTGGTGAACTCGAGCGTCCCGAGGGTCTTCTCGCTCGTCATCGCCGCGAGACCCCCGGCGAACCGGTGATCCAGTAGCGCCACGGCGCTGCAACGGTGTCGCTGTGCGCGATGCCGATGCGCGGGCCCTGCGAGATCGCGCGCGGCGAGACGGCCGGTGCGGCCCGGATCGTCAGCCGGGACCGGGTGATGTCGAGATCGGTGTGCGCGGTCGTGATGCCCATCGCGAGGCAGAGTAGGCCCGGTCCCGCGAGCCGACGCGCATCCAGGGTGACGCCGCCGACGGGCTCGGCGCCGCGGAGCAGCACGGCTCCGGCGATCCCGGGTCCCTCGGTCACGACGTTCATGCAGGGATACACGCCATGCGAGAGGTACACGTAGCTGTGCCCCGCGGGCCCGAACATGGGCGCAGTCCGCGCGGTCGGCCCGCGGAACGCGTGCGACGCGGGATCCCGATGACCCAGGTATGCCTCGGTCTCCACGATCCGGACCGCATGGTCACCAAAGACGAGGATCTTGCCGAGCAGTGCGCGCGCCACCACGCGGGTCGGGCGGTCGTAGAAGGCGCGCGGAAGCCGCGTACCCCTGCGTGGCGGGCGACTCAGCCCCGCAGGACCCCGCCCAGCTTGTGCAGCATGCGGCCGTCGATCCGCTTGACGACCCGCTCCACCTCGGCGTCGGTGAGCGTGCCTATGGCGGAGCGGAGCACGAGGCGGAGTGCCAGAGACTTCTTGCTCTCGCCGACCTGCGGTCCGCGGTACACGTCGAGCAGCGTCACGGACTCCAGCACGTCCTTCGCGGAGGCCCGGACCGCGGCCGCGACGTCGCCGTACGGGACCTTCTCCTCGACGACGAATGCGACGTCGCGCAGCGCGGCCGGGAATCGCGGCGGGATGACCGCCGCCGGCGGCCGGAGATCCTCGAGCAGGATCTGCAGGTCGAGCTCCGCGACGAAGGTCGCGACAGGAAGCTCCCAACGCTCGGCGACGCGCGGGTCGACCTGGCCGTAGACGACGGCCGGACGGCCTTCGACGGTGATGTGGACTGACCGGCCCGGGTGGAGGCCTGCGGCGCCGGCGCTGCGCTCGCCACGCGCGGAGCCGATGCCGAGCGCC
>JBBQHN010000188.1:0-1896 GCA_038324015.1 Candidatus Limnocylindria bacterium
GCCCACGGTTTCGCGACGGCGATCCTCGTCACGAGCCCGTACCACCAGCGCCGCGCGGCGAACCTGTTCGGACAGGAGTTCCCGCCGGCCGACCTCAGCTTCACGAATTATCCGGCGCGCGATCCGCAGTGGGATCCGAACACCTGGTTCCTTCAGGAGCCCGCGCGCACCCTCACGCTCGTTGAGCTCGCGAAGCTCTCCGTCGAGGTGGCCTCCTCCGTCTTGCACTAGCATCCGAACACGTGCCGGTGACCGCCATCGTCGGGGCCCAGTGGGGCGACGAAGGCAAGGGCAAGATCACGGACCTCCTCGCGCAGGAGGCTGATCTGGTCATCCGCTACCAGGGCGGCAACAACGCCGGACACACCGTGGTGAACGACCGCGGCACCTTCAAGCTCCACCTCGTCCCGTCCGGCATCTTCAACCCGAACGCGATCTGCGTCCTCGGCACGGGGATGGTCATCGACCTCGCGTACCTCCGCGACGAGGTCCTCGGCCTCGAGAAGCGGGGCATCGACACCGGCAACCTCCGCATCTCCGATCGGGCGCACATCCTCATGCCCTGGCACATCGCGCTCGACCGTCTTGACGAGCGCGAGCGTGGGCGGCAGAAGCTCGGCACGACCGGCCAGGGCGTCGGCCCCGCCTACGCGGACAAGGTCGCCCGCCATGGCATCCAGCTGTACGAGGTCCGCGACGAAAAGGCGTTCCGCGCACGCGTCGCGCATGAGCTCGAGACGAAGAACGTCATCCTCACCAAGTTCGGCGACGCGCCGCTCGATCCGACGGCTGTCGCCGACGGCGTGCTCGCCGCGGCCGCCGTGCTTCGCGATCGCATCGTCGATACGTTGCCGATCGTCGAGCGTGCCGTCGCGACCGACGCGCGCGTCCTGCTCGAGGGACAGCTCGGCGCGATGCGCGATCTCGACTGGGGCATCTACCCGTACGTGACCTCGAGCAACCCGCTCGCCGGATTCGCGTCGATCGGCGCGGGCATCCCCGCGCGCTCGATCACGCGGGTCATCGGCGTCGTGAAGGCCTACAGCACCGCGGTGGGGGAGGGCCCGTTCCCGACCGAGCTCCACGGCGAAGAGGCGAACTCGCTGCGCGAGCGCGCCGAGGAGTACGGCGCGACGACCGGGCGGCCGCGCCGCATCGGCTGGTTCGACGCGGTCGCGGCGCGGCACGCCCAGCGGCTCAACTCGTTCACCGAGATCGCCGTCACGAAGCTCGACATGCTCGGCACGTACCACGAGATCCCGTTCTGCGTCGGCTACGAGCTCGCTGGCACGCTGACGACGGACCTGCCGCCGACGCGACTGCTCGATCGCGCCACACCCCGCTACGAACGGCTGAGTGGCTGGAGCACGGACATCAGTGACATCCGTGAACAGGCGGCGCTTCCGCCCGCCGCCCGTGCCTATCTGAAGCGGATCGAGGAGACCGTCGGTGCGCCGATCGGAATGGTCGGGGTCGGCCCTGAGCGGAGCGCGACGCTCCTTCGCTAGTCCACCTCGGTCGGGGGATGTCCCGGCGGCCGACCAGACGGCATCATCGCGTCCGTGAGCCTCGGAGACATCGCGTTCCCCTACCGCGCGAAGCGCTCCTTCGGAGTGGTGTCCTTCGCGTTCGTCTTCCTGATGCTGGTCCTTGAAGCCGAGCTCGTCGTGTTCATCGGTCTTGGGATCATCGCCCACCGGGTGGACCTGTTCATCGATCTGCAGCCGGACATCCTGCCGGCGGCCGTGCTGGTGAGCCTTGTCGCGAGCGGCGTGTTCGCCTGGCGCGCCCGTGCCTGGAGCAAGGCCCGGATCGAGGGCCTTCGTGACTGGGGCGGGGCCGCCGCGACCTCCTACGCCGAGAAGATCGCCGCCCGCCGCACCAACAACCAGCCCT
>JBBQHN010000189.1:0-1891 GCA_038324015.1 Candidatus Limnocylindria bacterium
GGCGACTACGTCTCCGGCAAGCGCGTCATCGACGCACGCGTCCGCCAGACCATGAAGGACGTCCTCGCCGAGATCAAGGATGGCAGCTTCGCGAAGAAGTGGATCGCCGAGGCGCGCGCGGGCTCGCCGGAGCTCCTCGCCACGCGCAAGAAGGAGCAGGACTCGCAGATTGAGCGGGTCGGCCGCTCGTTGCGCGCGATGATGCCGTGGCTCCCGAAGAAGGAATTCGGGCAGCCGGCCACCGAGCCGCAGCAGAAGCGCGAGCCGGCAGGGGTCGCGTAGTGGACGCAGTCGGCCAAGACACGTTCGGCGAGCGCATGGCCCGGCTGGGCATGCGCTTCGCGGACGAGCAGCTCGCACATGCTCGCTCGCTCGTGACGCGCTACGGGTTCGTGCCGGAGGAGCTGTCCGATATCCAGCTCATGACGATCTGCGTCGAGGCCTACGGCAAGCCGGATCACGACCTGCCGATGTGGATCTAGCCGGTGCCCCCGGCGAGCGCGCGCCCGGCCAGGATGCCCTTTGGGAAGTACCGGCCGTTCCGGCCGCTCTCGAACGGTCTGCCCGATCGCACCTGGCCGGATCGAACGATCGACCAGGCACCGCAGTGGTGTTCGGTGGACCTTCGCGACGGCAACCAGGCGCTCATCGATCCGATGGATCCCGGCCGCAAGCTCCAGCTGTGGAACGTCCTTGTGCAGCTGGGCTTCAAAGAGATCGAGGTCGGTTTCCCCGCGGCGTCGCAGCCCGATCATGACTTCATCCGGCTCCTGATCGAGGACGACCTCATCCCCGAGGACGTCACGATCCAGGTCCTGACGCAATGCCGGTCCGAGCTCATCGAGCGCACCTTCGCGGCACTGGACGGAGCGCCGCGCGTGATCGTGCATTTCTACAACTCGACGTCGGCGTGCCAGCGGCGCGTGGTGTTCCGCGAAGAGAAGCCGGGGATCACGAAGATCGCGGTCGATGCGGCGCGGCTCTGCAAGAAGCTCGAGCCGACGATCACGGGTACCACGGTGCGGTACGAGTATTCGCCGGAGAGCTTCACCGGCACCGAGCCCGACTACGCGATGGATATCTGCAGCGCGGTCATGGACGTCGTCGAGCCCGCGCCAGACCGCAGGCTCGTCCTCAATCTTCCGGCGACGGTCGAGATGTACACCCCGAATGTCTATGCCGACGTGATCGAGTGGTTCTCACGGTCTGTGCCGCGCCGCGACGCGGTCGTCCTGTCGCTACATCCGCACAACGACCGCGGAACCGCGGTCGGCGCCGCGGAGCTCGGCGTGATGGCGGGCGCGGAGCGCGTCGAGGGCACGCTGTTCGGCAATGGTGAGCGCACGGGCAACGTCGACATCGTGACCCTTGCCCTCAATCTGTTCAGCCAGGGTGTCGACCCGCGCCTCGACGTCAGCGACATCGACGCGCTGCGCCGCGTCGCCGAGCACGCGACGCGCCTGCCCGTGCACCCGCGGCACCCCTACGTCGGTGACCTCGTGTACACGGCGTTCTCGGGCTCACACCAGGATGCGATCAAGAAGGGCCTCGATGCGCTGCCCAAGGACTATGCGGTCTGGGACGTGCCGTACCTCCCGATCGATCCGAAGCATGTCGGCCGCACGTACGAAGCCGTCATCCGCGTGAATAGCCAGTCGGGCAAGGGTGGTGTCGCCTACATCATGAAGGCGGAGCACGGCCTCGACCTCCCACGCCGGCTGCAGGTCGAGTTCTCCGGCCGCATCCAGGCGATCACCGAGGACACCGGCACCGAGATCTCGCCCGCCGAGATGTGGGCGGCGTTCTCGCTGGACTACCTGCCCGAGCATCCGTCGATCGAGCTCGTGACCTACGAGACGTCGACGGTCGAGGCGGGCACGACGCTCGTCGC
>JBBQHN010000190.1:0-1874 GCA_038324015.1 Candidatus Limnocylindria bacterium
CGCACGGCGGTCTCGCCGTCGTACGCGGTGATGAGCTCGTAGCCCTCCGAGCCGAGCAGGGAGGCGACCATGCCGACCATCGCGCGGTCGTCGTCAACGATGAGGACGCTCGTCATCGCTCCTCATTCTTGGCGAGCGGGACGCTAAATGCGAATACCGAGCCGCGCTCACCCGCTGTCCGGTCCTCGAACCAGATCGCGCCGCCCTGCGACTCGACGACCCGGCGCGAGGAGAAGAGCCCGATGCCGGTGCCTGCGATCTCGGCGGAATCGAGGCGCACGAACGGCTCGAAGATCCGGTTGCGATCCTCCGGCGGCACGCCCGGGCCTTCGTCCGTCACGCGCACGATCGCGCGGTCCTTGTCCTTGGTCACGGTGACCGAGATACGGGTGCCGGCGGGCGCGTACTTCGTCGCGTTGTGCACGAGGCCGCCGACGACTTCGGCGGTCCGGCGCTTGTCGCCCCGCGCCCAGAGCGGCGCACCCGCGCGTGGCCCGGTCAGCCTGTGTTTGCGGGCCATCGGCCCGAGCTCGCGGATCGCGCCCGCGAGCGCGCTCCGCAGGTCGAACCGGGCGCGGCGGACGACGATCTCGGGACGGTCGTCCTTCACCGATGCCAAGATGCGGTCGACCAGCTGATCGAGCCGGCCGACCTGGATCGACGCCTCGGCGAGCGGCGCCTTGTGCCCGTTGCTCGTCCCCTCCGCAAGAAGATCGAGATAGCCGCGGATCACGGACAGCGGCGTGCGGAGGTCGTGGGTGACGACGGCGACGAACTCCGAGCGGGCGCGGTCGAGCTCACGCAGGCGCTCCGAGGTCTTGCGTTCGAGCGCGTAGAGCGAGGCTTTATCGATCGCGAGAGCCGCCTGATTCGCGAGGGTGCCGACGAACGCGACCTCCGCGCTGCTGAACTCCGACTGGCCGGGCACGTGGAGCGCGACCGCGCCGACGAGCCGGTCGCCCGCGATGAGCGGGAGCGCCAGACCATCGGGGCCGGCGACGGGCCTGGTCTCGGCCAGCGCGACACGGGCCGCCGCGAGGGTCGCGCGGGGCAGCGCGCCGGAGCTCGCGCGCAGGACCGCCTCTCCCGTCTCGTGCGTCAGGAGGATGCCGCCCGAAGAGCCGGGATAGACGCGCACGAGCCGGTCGACGACGAGACCGAGCACCTCGTCGAGCTCGAGTGTCGACGTCAGGACGTTGGAGATCTCGAACAGCGCCGAGACCTCGTGCAGCTTGCGCTCGGCGTCGCGCGTGAGGCGGCTCTTTTCGATGATGCCGGCGACCTGATTCGCGATGGTCTGCAGGAAGTCGATCTCGCTTCGCAGGAACTCACGCAGCTCGACGGTCTGCACGTTCATCACGCCGATGACCTCGTCGCGGATGACGAGCGGCACCGAGAGCATCGACGTGAACCGCTCCTGGTCGACCGCGCGGACCCACTTGAACCGCGGCTCGTTCCGCACGTCGCGCACCGCGAGCGGCACGCGCGCGTTCGCGACCCAGCCGGTGATGCCCTCGCCGATGCGCAGGGTGGCCTTTCCGATCCAGCGGCGGTCGAGACCGTTCGTCGCAGCGAGGCGCAGGACTCCGGCCTGGCGTTCGATGAGATACAGCGAGGAGACCTCGGCACGCATCGCGTCCGTGGTCCGATCGATGACGATGCGGAGCATCTCGTCCCAGTCGCGGGTCGACGAAGCAAGCTGCGCGATCTCACGGAGGAACGACAGCTCGGTGAGCTTGCGCTCGGTATCCGGGTCAGAGAGAGCCGTCATCGCCGAATTCTAGGTACGTGCACGAAATACACTCTGACCATGGGCGTGGTGCTGCGTACGGAGCGACTGACGAAGCGTTTCGATCGGCTCACCGCTGTCCAGG
>JBBQHN010000191.1:0-1813 GCA_038324015.1 Candidatus Limnocylindria bacterium
GGCGAGGGCATCCGGATCGCCGCCCTTGGGCGGCAGAATGACCGACCCGCCCTCGCGGTGGAACGCCCGCTCGCCGGCGCGCATCCGGTCGCCCAGCGCGGCGGCGCGGTCCTTCGTCGTCGCGTACTCGATCAGCCGCAGGCGCAGCTCGGCCTCGGTGTCGACCTCGTCATCCGCCGACGCCGGGACGAGCGATGGCAGGAGGCTCCGGGCCTTCAGCAGCACGAGGCGCGACGCGATGTACAGGAACGCCGAAACCTCGTCGGCCGGAAGCGTGGCCATCGCGCGCACGCGCGCCAGGTACTCGTCGGCCAGGTCACCGAGCCGGACCGTGACGATGTCGAGCTTCTTCTCTTCGACGAGCTCGAGAAGCAGGTCCAGCGGCCCCTCGAAGCCCTCGACACTCACGTCGGGTGGGCGCGGGCCGACGGGCATCACGGCAGCGCCTCGTGGTCCGCGCGCGCAAGCAACCGGGCATCATCGCTGCGCGGCACCGTGTGGTGGCCGGCGATGAGGAACACGACGCGGTCCGACGCTCCGCGGCGGCGTGCCTCCTCCGCGCTGAGCCGCGGATGATCGAGGTAACGAGCGAATGTCGAATCGCTGCGCGAGAGCTCGCGCCGCACGCGCGGTGCGAAGCGCTCGAGAAGCACCCCCGCGACCCGATGCCAAAGTTGGGTGGCCTCCGGCTTCGCGATGTCATGCAGCAGGCCGGCCTGCACGAGCTCCTCGTCGGCACCCAGCTCGCGGAGGATCTGGGCGGTCCGCTCCGCGTGGCGCGCGTCTCCGGTCGGACCCGCCGTGATGAAGCGGAACGTCTGGCGGGGCCGGTGGAGCATCAGAGGATCCGGTGGCCGACCAGGAGATTGGCGAGCGCGACCGCCGGCCCGAAGACGAGCTGTTGCAGAAAGCGAGCGCCGAAGAAGAACAGTGCGAGTAGGACGAGCGGCCCGTACTGCTGGAAGCTGCGCCAGCTGTATTGCTGCCGTGGCGCCAGGAGGCCGTACACGACGTTCGCGCCATCGAGCGGCGGGATCGGGATCAGGTTGAAGATCCCGAGCACGCAATTGATGTAAACGATGAACGTCAGGATCGTCGTGTACGCGCCGCCGAACAGATCGACCGCCCCGAATCGCAGCGGGATCGCGCAGAGCGCCGCTATCGCGAAGTTCGCGAGCGGCCCTGCGATCGCAACAAGGCTGACCGCGGCCGCTCCACGGAGCCGCGACTCATTGAACGGCACTGGCTTCCCGTAGCCAAAGCCCGCGAGCACGAGCAGGAGCGAGCCGAAGAAGTCGAAATGGGCCAACGGGTTCAGGCTCAGGCGGCCCATCAGGCGCCCGGTGTCGTCACCGAGGCGGTGGGCCGCGTAGGCGTGCATGAACTCGTGGACCGTGATGCCGAGGACGATCGCGACGACGAACCCGATGAACTGGATCCACGCCCGGCTCGAGGTCGGGTTCTGGAGGATCCCCTGTATTGGCCCGAATAGCGACTGGTTAAAGAATGCGAGCACCAGCAGCACGAGTCCCATGAGGAGCATGGGGTTGTAGCCGCCGCCGGATCCTCGGGTCGCGCGTCCGATCACGCGTCGAGTCTATGGGGCTGACCTGATCGCGCGTTGCCGAACGCTCGACGATCCCGGCGCGGGTCGGCGGTCGCCTAGCTCACGATCCGGCCGAGCACGAGCTTGTGTGGCAGGACGGGCCTCGCGCTCCACGCGAACGCGCCACGCACCTGCTCGATCGCGACAGCGTCCCCGGGCCGTCCAGCGTGGTGCACGCCGGCGAACGTCTCACCATGCTCGACACGG
>JBBQHN010000192.1:0-1791 GCA_038324015.1 Candidatus Limnocylindria bacterium
GACCGGATACCACTCGGCGAGCGGCCGCACGGTGCCGCTCACCTCGCCCGCGAGGTCGATCCCCGTGGGACGTCCGAAGCCGAACAAGGAGAAGTAGTCGACGAGCCGCTGGGCGCCGAGCTTCTGCCCGACCCAGGCCGCGCCTGCGTTCAGCGAGCGCTCGAGGATCTGCGTGACCGTCGTCGGTCCGTAGGCCTTCCCGAGCGCGTTGTTGAGCTTGCGACCGCCGACGATCGCATAGCCCACGTCGTTATACGAATCGCCGGGACGTACGACATGCTCGTTGATCGCCGCGGCGATCGTCATGGCCTTGAGGGTCGATCCGGGCTCGTACCGCCAGGCGATCGCGCGGTCCCGGAGCGACTCCGGATCGGCGAGGCGCACGGCGGACGGGTCGTAGGTCGGCGCGGAGGCGATCGCCCGGACCGAGCCGTCCGTCGGATCGAGCACGATGATCGAGCCGCTGCTCGCGTGCTCCTTCTTCATCGCGGATCCGAGCTCGCGCTCGGCCGCGGTCTGAGCGACGAGGTCGATCGTGAGCACCAGATCGGCGCCGTTGCGCGGCGCGACCGCTTCACGGAGCCCGACGGCCAGATCGCGGTTGGCCGGATCCCGCTCGACGACGAGCCGCCCGTCCGTGCCACGTAGGAGCGCGTCGTAGAAGCCTTCGATGCCGTTGATGCCATCGCCGCTGTCGTTCACGAACCCGAGTACGGCCGCGCCGATCGAGTCGTTCGGGTAAAGCCGCTTCGGCTCGTTGAGGAAGCCCAGACCAGGGATGGCGAGCGCAGCGATGGCGCGCGCAGTCTCCTCGGGCAGCCAGCGTTGGACGTACATCCACTCCCGGTCGGACTCGAACGCCGCGAGGATCGGTGCCGGATCGCGGCCGAGGAGCACGCCCAGCTGTCGCGCGGCGAGCGTGTGATCCGGGATGCGTTTGGGGATGGCGTACAGGGAGCGAAGCTCGACGGTCGTGGCGAGGATCGCACCGTTCCGGTCGCGGATCACACCGCGCTTCGCGGCGACCACAAGGTCACTGCGGACCTGATCCGTCGCGCGGGCGAGCAGCTCGCTGCGTCCGAACGTCTGCCAGTACGCGAGCCGTCCTGCGAGTACCAGCGAGGCAACGACGAAGAGCGCGAACAGCAGCCGGAGACGCCGGGGTCGAACCGTCTGCACCCTTCCTCCTCGCGCGCGTGTGGCTGGCTAGCGCTTGGCGATGAGCGGCTGTGCCGGGATCACCGGTACGAACCGCGCGTGGACCATGCCGAGCCGGGTCGCATCGGCCGCGATGCGCGCGGGCGAATCGAGCCGCGCGCTCTGGACCTCGAGGAGCGCGTTCTGCCGCAGGAGCTCGTCACGCTGCGCCGCGAGCTTCTGGACGTCATAGCCGGCGACCGAAAGCGCGGTCGTCTGCGACACATACACGAGCGCCAGCGCGAAGCAGATGACGATCGCGGCGATCGCGACCGCGAAGATCCGCAGGTCCCACGAGGCAGCGCGCACGGCGCGGTGGGCGTGCCGGGCCGGTGAAGCGACACGGGTGCGGGAGACGGTGCGGCGCGCCTTCTGAGCGTGCGCCGCGCGGATGGTGGCGCGCCCCGGAGATGGCGATGCCAGGCGCACCGCCTGCGACGCGATCACGAGCCGATCTTCTCGGCGACGCGAAGCCTGGCGCTGCGGGCGCGCGGGTTGCGCATCGTCTCGGCGTCAGCCGCCATCAACGGCCGACGCGAGACAACGCGCAAACCCGCGCGGTGCCCGCAGACGCAGGTGGGGAGGTGGGGAGGA
>JBBQHN010000193.1:0-1673 GCA_038324015.1 Candidatus Limnocylindria bacterium
GCTCGGGACATCCCGTGAGGCGGCGGGCAAGGTCGTCGCCGGTGGCGGGCTGCCCACGACAGACGACGCCGGCGACGTCCCGCACGCCGCCGCTGAGGCCACGGTGAGGAGCACCCGCGCGAGGGCCCCGGGCACACGCATCCGCCCTATTGAACGCGAGAAGGCATCGGTCGGTGCGCTCCAGCCGTTCTCGGTATCCGCGAACACGGCGTCGCCGATCAAGGTCATGACGTCGATCGATCGATGGAGTCACGGCAAATTTGGGAGAAACTCCCGGTCTGATAATGACCAGGTGGACCCGAGCAGGATCGATCCCCCGCGCCGGATGATGCGCGACACCGAGCACAACATGCGTCGCCAGTACCGCGTCGCCATCCCGATCGCGGCCTTTGCGTTGTACATCGTGCCGCTCACGGCCGGCTGGCTGGGTACGAGCGCGATCGAGCTTGTCGCGCTCCCGGTCGGGGCTACCGCGACATTCTGGGGGATCCGCTGGGGAGCACTCTCGGCCGCTGTAGGCCTCGCGGTCGGCGCCCTGTCGTATCAAGCCTCGGGTATTCCCCCGGCCGCTGCGGTGACCCTTCCGCACCTCGTCGTTGTCGGACTGCTGACGTGGACGTTCGGATCCATGTACGGCTCGCTCCGGGCGAGCCGCCGGTCCACCGCCGATCTGGACCGGACGCACGCGGCGCTACGCGCAGTACTCGCGGACTCGCCGATCGGCCTCACGGCGTACGACACCGAGGGCCGGTTCACGATGCGGGAAGGACGCGTGCTCGAGGTGCTCGGTGAGGGGGCTGGTGAACGGATCGGCGAAGACGCGCATGACGTGTTCGCCACGCTCTACCCCACCCAGCCCCAGCTCATTGGCTACCTCGACCAGGCACTCACCGGAGAGGAGGCCTCGGGCTCGATCGAAGTCTCGGGACGCAGCGAGCGCGTGCACTTCCGTCCCATCCGCGACCGCCACGGCACGCTCGTGGGCGCGGTCGGGGTCGCGATAGACGACACCGAGGGCAGTCGTTCGCGCCACCTGCTCGAACAGCGCGCACTCCACGATCCACTCACCGGTCTGCCCAATCGCGACCTATTCCTTGACCGCCTGACCCAGGAGCTCGCGATGTGCCGCCGCAGCGGCTCGACGTTCGCAACTGTCATGATCGATCTCGACCGCTTCAAGACGGTCAACGACCGGTTTGGGCACGCTGCCGGCGACGCGGTCCTGCTGGCCGTGAGCGCCGAGCTCAGTCGCGCGATCCGCGAGACCGACACGGCCGCGCGACTGGGCGGTGACGAGTTCGCTTTGGTGCTCGAGCACGTCGATCACGTCATCGCAGGCGAGATCATGCAGCGCCTCACGGCCGCGATCCAGCGAGCGCTGAAGCTCGCTGGGCTGGGCGTCGACCTGGGGGTCAGCTGCGGCATCGCGATGTTTCCCAAGGATGGCCTGGACAACGACACGCTGCTGCAGCACGCCGACGAAGCCATGTATCGCGCCAAGCGGACGCAACGCACGTTCCTGTTCTGGACCGACTAGCGCACTGACCGGGTCGCCGCACAGAGGCGATCGCGCTCCTGAAGGCGAGATGCGGTCGGTGCCCTCTAGTTCAGCGAGCCGACCGGCTGCTTGCGGTCCTTGCGGTCTTTGGCCTTCTGGTCCGCGTACTCCTCGG
>JBBQHN010000194.1:0-1655 GCA_038324015.1 Candidatus Limnocylindria bacterium
GTCATCGAGGGACCGCTCATGGACGGGATGAAGATCGTCGGCGACCTGTTCGGCAGCGGAAAGATGTTCCTGCCGCAGGTGGTCAAGAGCGCCCGCGTCATGAAGCGCGCCGTCGCGCACCTCATTCCGTATATCGAAGCCGAGAAGGAGCGGAACGCCGACACGCGTGCCAAGGGCAAGGTCGTGATGGCCACCGTCAAGGGTGACGTGCATGACATCGGGAAGAACATCGTGGGCGTCGTGCTCCAGTGCAATAACTACGAGGTCGTGGATCTGGGGGTCATGGTCCCGTGGCCGAAGATCCTGGAGGCCGCGATCCGGGAGAAGGCCGACCTCATCGGTCTGTCCGGGCTCATCACTCCGTCGCTCGAGGAGATGACGTACAACGCCGGCGAGATGGAGCGTGAAGGCCTGCACATTCCACTCCTCATCGGCGGCGCGACGACCAGCCGGACCCACACCGCCGTGCGCATCGAGCCCCGCTATTCGGGTCCGGTGGTCCATGTGATCGACGCGTCGCGCGCGGTAGGCGTCGCCAGTGCGCTGCTCTCGGACACCGGCCGTGAGGCGTTCGTCAGTGGGATCCGTGATGAGTACGCCGAGCTGCGCGCGCGCCGCGCCGAGCGCTTGTCCGATGTGAAGCGTCAGTCGCTGGCCGCCGCGCGTGCGAACCGGCTCACGCTCGAGCCGCTCGCTCCGCCTGCCCCGACGTTCCGAGGCGTGCGGACCTTTGATGAGCCGCTCGCCGATCTGATCCCACGGATCGACTGGACGCCGTTCTTCCAGACCTGGGAGCTGGCCGGGCACTATCCCGCGATCCTCGATGACCCAACGGTCGGCGAGGCCGCGACATCGCTGTTCGCCGATGCCCGCGCGATGCTCCGCCGGGTCGTCGACGAGCAATGGCTCACGGCGCGCGCCGTCGTCGGCTTCTTCCGCGCCGCGTCCGACGGCCGCGACGACATCCGCGTGTGGGACGGCGACGACGTGAGCGGTCCGCCGCGTGCGGTCATCCACACGATCCGGCAGCAGATGCTGAAGTCGAACGACGAGCCGAACCTCGCCCTCGCGGACTATGTCGCGCCGCTTGGGTCACCGGTGGTGGACTGGATCGGCACATTCGCCGTGACCACCGGCATCGGCCTGGACGCCCGGGTCGCCGAGCTTGAGAAAGCGGGGGACGACTACAGCGCGAGCCTGCTGAAGGCGCTCGCGGACCGGCTGGCCGAAGCCTTCGCCGAGCGCCTGCACGAGCGCGTCCGCCGTGACCTCTGGGGCTATGCGCCCACTGAGCACCTCGACAACCGCGCCATCATCCACGAGGACTACCAGGGCATACGTCCCGCACCGGGCTACCCCGCGTGTCCCGACCACACCGAGAAGGGGACGCTGTTCGAGCTGCTCGATGCCGAGGCACGCGCAGGCATCACCCTGACCGAGAGCTTCGCGATGCTCCCGACCGCGGCGGTGTCCGGGTACTACTTCTGGCATCCGCAGGCTCACTACTTCGGCGTCGGGAAGATCGAGCGAGATCAGGTCGAGGATTACGCCCGCCGCAAGGGTCAGGATGTCGCGACGACCGAGCGCTGGCTCGCGCCGATCCTCAACTACGACCGCTAGAGTCACCGCGTGAACGAACGCCCGCCGATCCAGCG